>BJGB01000042.1 GCA_014190215.1 Actinomycetes bacterium
GACAAACCCAGGTCCCTGCGGTGGTGGGGCCCCAGGCTCATGCGAATGTGATGAGGTTGCATTGACAAAATATCGACGGCGTTTCAGCGGACCATTCTTGGATCGTTTTGATGTGCGGGTGTTGGTCCATCGGCCAGGAGTTGAAGAACTCTTAGGTGATGAACTGGGTGAGTCCACAGCCTGCGTGGCCGAACGGGTGATGAGATCACGAACCATTGCGCTTGAGCGTCAAGGCGTGTTGAACGCCCGTTTGTCAGGCGAACAACTCGATCACTTTGCCCCAGTTTCCCCGAAAGGAATGGAGTTGCTCAGACAAGAATTAGAGCATGGACGCCTGACTGGCCGAGGTTTGCATCGCGTTCGCCGAGTGGCGCGCACATTGGCTGATCGCCAGGGGAGCATTGACGTAGTGAGCGATGCCCATATCGCCGCGGCATTGGCGCTACGCGCTCGGGTAGCCCCACGGCGTGGGGACGATCTGCGCAGTGTGGTGTAGGACGCATGTCTTTTATTGATGAGAAAACAATGTCAGTGACACGATTAGCAATGTTGCCATCCATGTCAGCCCAGAGATTACGAAAACTTTTATCAGCAGGTGAGCCGAATGAGATCCTTGCTTTGATCACCGCATGGAACAATCCGCGCGAGGTGCCGATCGGCGACATGTCATTTTCTCTGCAGGCTCTTTTGGTCACGCAATGTTCAAAAACGATTCGCCGACCTCTCGGCGAATTGTGGTCGGCGGCACTGCGTGAAAATTATGAGATGCCCCCTTCATTATCGTCAATGGATGTCCGAGTTTTAGGTGACGATGATTACCCATCTGTCCTTGCTGATGATCGCGCTGCCCCAGCGGCGATTTTTACACGCGGTGAGATCGGAACTCTGAATTCGCGACGGGTTGGCATCGTGGGCACAAGAAATGCCACTGAATATGGACGACAAAGTGCCGCCCACTTCGCGCGTGTGCTCGCACAACATGGAGTGGCAGTGATCTCGGGATTGGCGCGTGGCATTGATGCTGCTGCTCATCGAGGAGTCCTAGGAGCGATGTACGCCGATGCTCAATGCGCTGGGCCCGTGGCAGTGGTGGCGACTGGACTTGACGTTGTGTATCCCCGTGAGCACGCGGGTTTATGGAAAATAATAGGTGAGCGGGGTCTGATTATTTCGGAAAGTCCACCTGGTACTGAGCCATTGCCCTATCGCTTTCCACTACGTAATCGCATCATCGCCGCCTTAAGCGAAGTTCTTTTGGTTGTTGAATCGCGTTTAGATGGCGGGTCATTGATCACCGTACGCGAAGCATTGGATCGCGGAGTCACGGTGATGGCGGTTCCTGGGGCGACAACGACCAAGGCTTCACAAGGAACCAACATGCTGATCCGTGACGGTGCCTTGATTGCTATTGAACCTGATGATGTTTTGATGGCCCTCGGTCTTGATACACGGCGACAAGTTCCTGCGTTTGATTCGCGATTACTGCCTAACGAAGGTGATAGTGATGTCCTTCATCTATTCGGTGCTGATCCGCTGACCCTTGATGATGTTTCACACTCTGCGCAAAGAGATCTCGGGCTGTCCTTCGGAGATGTGGCATTGGCATTGGGGCGACTGCAAGCTCTTGGTTGGCTGATGTGTACATCGGGTTGGTTCGAACGCATGAATTGCCCCAATGACTTGGGGCGCTGAATGGTGGAATTTTAAAAATGGTGTATCGCAAAATGTCCTGATTGCGCTGGGCGCAGGCGGTATTCTTCTGAAGTGAGCAAAGTTGTGTGTCCACCTGATAACTGGAATGTCGACGAGTTCATTCTTTCTTTGTCATCGGTATCGCAGAATACTGTGAGCGCGTATCGCAGCGACCTCACAGACTTTGTTGCGTGGTGTGAGCGGGGTTTGGCTGATGCACCAAGCGCCGTGGATCGTCTCATCTTGCGGCGCTATTTGGCCTATCTCGGCACCCGCAATTTTGCCAAACGGACGATAGCGCGGAAGGCTTCGGCACTCCGCCGCTATTTTTCTTGGGCACGACGCACAGCGCTCATTGCAACTGATCCATCTGTTTCTCTGCGCGCTCCTTCTGGAGAGGGCCATCTGCCGCGTGTTCTTGACGGCACAGAACTTCAGACATTGCTTGAGCCGACCGAGTTTGATGAGAACGAACCGCAGTGGCGTCGTTCTCGTGATGATGCGTTGTTGGAAATCTTGTACGGCAGCGGCTTGCGTGTGGGAGAACTTTGCGGCCTCGATATTGACAGCGCTGACCTCAAACGTTCATCGGTCACAGTGTGGGGTAAGGGAGCCAAGGAACGTCGCGTACCGATGTCTTTAGCAGCAGTTGAAACTGTGCAGATGTGGCTAAAGATCCGCCACGAAGTCGTGGGCGAGGCATCGGGGGCAGCATTGTTTTTAAACTCTCGTGGCAAACGACTGGGAACTCGTGATGTTCGTCGGGTGCTTGATCACCGAGCAATCAATCCCACCCACCCCCACGCGCTGCGACACACCTATGCCACTCATTTGCTTGACGGTGGCGCTGATTTACGCTCCGTACAGGAACTTTTAGGACATAGCGATGTGGCTACAACTCAGCGATACACACACGTGAGCAAGGAGCGTCTACGGTCTGTGTATACAAGTACCCATCCCCGGGCCTAAGTGGCTCGACAATGAAAACGTATAGCGCCGATGACCGAACCCGAAGAAAAACCTTCTCGTACTACACCTGCCATTGAGCGCGCTTGGGTTCGCTGGGTTGAGCAACATGATGAAGAGGCACGCGATCAACTCATCGTCCATTACTCGCCGTTAGTCAAGTTCGTGGCTGGTCGTGTTGCTGCTGGATTGCCGGCGGGGGTCGACACCGGTGAACTGACGGGGACAGGCGTGTTCGGTCTGATGGATGCAGTTGATCGCTTTGATCCGAGCCTTGGCTTTAAGTTTGAAACATTCGCCGTGCCGCGTATCAAAGGTGCCATCCTCGACGGCTTGCGGGCACTTGACTGGGTACCCCGTTCAGTGCGTACCCACTCTCGTCAGATTGAAACTGCGGTTGCGAAATTAAATAATGAACTCAAACGCGCTCCCACGGATGAAGAAATATGCGCGGAAATTGGCATCGGTATAGTAGAACTTCACAAATGGTTATCAACCATTTCGGTAGCTAACGTTGGTCCACTCGATCATCTCGTCGGCGCCGGCGATGGTGAGCAACGTCAGTTGCCCGCCTCGCCTGATCAGGGTCCGGATATCGCTATTGAAGAAAAAGAACTTCGTCAGGCGATGCGCAGTGAGATACGTAACTTGCCCGAGCGAGAGCGCACTGTTGTTGCCCTGTATTACGACGAAGGCATGACCTTGTCAGAAATCGGCTCGGTTTTGGGTGTCACCGAAAGTCGGGTATCGCAGATTCACTCCAAGGCAATCATTATGTTGCGTTCTCAATTGGCGGCCACCGGCGTCTAACACATACCGCAGCGGCCACAGTTCTGCACACAGTAAGAGATGCTGCCGATTGTTTTCAGTGTTTTGATGTCCTGCCTCGTGCCTCCAGTTTCTGGACCGATCACGAATCCATTTGTTGAACCCGCCTGCACATTTTGTGCGGGTAACCGCGCCGTGGATTTACGTACGCAGATCGGCCAAGCGGTCGTTTCCCCAGTCATGGGGCAGATCACTTTCGTCGGTCGGGTTGTCAACCAGACGTATGTAACTTTGGCCCCCGACTCGATCGGCGGCGGACTCGGGCAAATTCTGATCACCGTCGGGGGAGTGGGGGCACTGGCGAGTTTTCATGTGGGCAGTCGGGTCGGTGCTGGTGGGGTCCTGGGAACAGCGCAATCAACTATCAGTCTTAGCGTGCGTCGCAAGACCCCTGGTTCGCCGGCCGTGTACTTGGATCCAGCGCCGTATCTCGCATATTGGCGGACTCGGGCAAGATTGCTCCCTAGCGACGGTTCGTCGGCCCGATTGACCCCGCAAATCCTCGCCTGTCGGGCATCTTTAGCGCCTGCGAGGTGGGGTTACGAGGGCTTTTCCCGCTAACCTCTCTGAGCAACACAAACCCTGCATGGTCCTCATCCTGCGGTCGTCACTTTTAGTGATGCGAGGTCCCATGCCCCTAACCGCAGAATCAGGAGGTAATGCCATGGCCATCGTCACGATGCGTCAATTGTTGGAAGCCCGAGTTCACTTCGGTCACCAAACCCGTCGTTGGAACCCCAAGATGAATCGTTTCATCTTTGGAGAGCGCAACGATATTTACATCATTGATCTTGAGCAGACTCTCGTACGTATTGAGACTGCCTACGCTTTCGTTCGCGACTTGGTCGCCGACGGCGGTGCGATTCTTTTCATCGGCACTAAACAGCAGGCACAAGACCCGATCGCCGGCTTTGCCGAAAAGTGTGGCATGCCCTATATCAACGAGCGTTGGTTGGGTGGCATGTTGACCAACTTCGAAACGATTTACAAGCGCGTACAAAAGATGATTGAGCTTGAGCGTTTGCTGGAGACTGGCGAGTTTGCACTCATGCCAAAGAAGGAAGCTCTTCTGAAGAGCCGTGAATTGGCCAAGTTGCAGAAGAACCTCAATGGAATCCGTCATATGACTAAGCGCCCACAGGCTGTCTTCATCATTGACACGAAGAAAGAACACATCGGTGTCACAGAAGCCAACAAACTTGGAATTCCAATCGTAGGAATTGTGGATACCAACGTTGACCCTGATCTCATCACTTACCCAATCCCGGGTAACGATGACGCAATTCGTGCTAACGAACTGATGTCAAAGATGATCGCCGAAGCAGTGACTGAAGGTCGTTACATTGCTTCGAAGCGCAATCCTGGTCTTGTAGCCCCAGATCGTAGCGATGCCGAAAAGGCTGAATTCGCTGCGACTCAGGCGAGTGCTCGCACCCAAGCAGCTGCTGCTCAAGCAGAGCGTGAAGCCCGACTCGCTGCCACCAAGGCGCCAGTTGAGGTAGTAACCGCAGAAGTAACCACAGATACCCCGGCGGAGGCCTGAGCAATGTCGTTTACAGCTAAAGATGTTCAAACTCTGCGACAGGCAACTGCTGCTGGAATGATGGACTGCAAGAAGGCCCTCGAAGAAAACAATGGAGACATTGAGGAAGCGAAGCAATGGTTGCGTGAAAAAGGTTTAGCCGCCTCGGCAAAACGTAATGATCGCGATAACAATCAAGGCGTCGTTGCTTTAGTCATTTCTAATAATGTGGGCGCGATCGTCAAACTGAAATCAGAAACTGACTTTGTTGCCAGTAGCGATCAGTTCAAGGCTGAAGCTCAGACCTTGGCTGAACTGGTTGCCGCAAAAGGCGAATCTGCGGTCGCTGAACGATCAGCCATCCTTGATGACTTGAAGATCACACTCAAGGAAAAAATTGAGTTAGGTGAAGTCGTTCGTATCGATGCTGCCGTTGGCAATATCGTGGAGAGCTATCAACATATTCAAGGTGGACGTGGCGTCAACGCTGTTCTCGTTGAGGTACAAGGCGGCTCAGTCGATCTCGCTCACGACATCGCTGTGCACATCGCTTTCGCCCGCCCAAAATATCTCAGTCGCGACGAAATTCCGGCCGATGTTTTGGAAAAAGAGAAAGCCACTCTTGAGGCCATCAGCCGCAACGAAGGTAAGCCTGAGGCTGCTATCGCCAAAATTGTCGAAGGTCGCATTAACGGCTTCTACAAAGATGTGTGCCTCGTTGAGCAGGCTTACGCCAAAGATGACAAGCAGTCAGTCACGCAAGTTCTTGGAGCAGCAAAAATTGTTCGCTTCGCCCAGGTTGAGATCGGCTGATTGATCATGGCCGGATCTGACGTCACTCCGAATCGTCAGCCCGACCGACCCGCATGGAAGCGGGTGGTGCTTAAACTTTCCGGTGAGGCCTTGGCTGAACCGACAGGTTTTGGTCTTGATACGAATGTGCTTCATCAAGTTGCGACCGAAATCAAAGATGTCCGCGAGAATTTGAAAATTGATATCGCCGTTGTCGTTGGCGGTGGAAACTTTTGGCGGGGACTTAAAGGCACGGGTCAGGGAATGGATCAGGCTCAGGCCGACTTTATGGGAATGATTGCCACCGTGATGAACGGTTTGGCCTTACAGGACGCGCTCGAGCGAGTGGGTCAGCAGAGTCGGGTGATGACCGCCATCGAAATGCCCAAGGTTGCTGAACCGTACATTCGCCGTCGTGCAGAGCGGCATATGGAAAAAGGTCGCGTTGTTATTTTTGCTGGTGGCACTGGAAATCCCTTTTTTACGACGGATACTGCAGCAGCTTTGCGGGCTGCCGAAATTGACGCACAGGCGATTCTCAAGGGGACTCACTCGGGAGTGGATGGGGTGTACACCGCCGACCCCAAACTTGACCCAACAGCCACTCGCTATGACCGTATTTCCCATAAAGAAGTCATTGAGAAAGAACTTCGAGTGATGGACGCCACCGCTATTGCCTTTTGTCGGGATAACAAAATCCCGATTGTGGTCTTTGATGTGAGCACCCCAGGCAACATCAGATCCGTTCTTGAAGGCCAAGCCGTAGGTACGCTGGTCGGGTGACTGACGACATCATTCTCGAGGCCATGGACAAGATGGATAAGGCCGTCGAGCACGCTCAATCACAGTTCACGACTATTCGCACTGGTCGGGCTACGCCTGCTTTGGTGGAGAGGCTGATGGTGAGCTATTACGGGGCTGATGTTCCCTTGCAGCAACTGGCCAGTTTTCAGGTGCCTGAGGCCCGCACGCTGGTCATTAAGCCTCACGACCGGGCAGCTCTGAACGCCATTGAAAAGGCTATTCGGGACAGCGATTTGGGCATGTCGCCGTCTAATGATGGTGTCATCATTCGGCTCAATTTCCCAATGTTGACGGAACAACGGCGTCGTGACTATGTCAAAATGGTGAAGAATATGGCTGAAGATGGTCGTGTCGCCGTGCGTAATGTGCGACGAGATGGCCGCAAGCAGTTAGAGAACGCCGAAAAGGCAGGCGAAGTTTCCAAGGATGAACTTGAGCGGGCTGAAAAAGAATTAGAAAAGATAACGCACGAACATGTTGAGCACATAGATAAGTCAGTACAACGCAAAGAGCAAGAACTTCTAGAAGTTTGATAGGACGAGAACATGAGCGATGACAATTGGCGTGGCGGATCGGATACAAATCCGGACGACGATTTTGAAGATTTCGGTGAACTGAGATTTTCCGAAGAGGAAAACGAGGAGGAGCAGGCGCCGTTAAGTTTTGACGATGACAATACTGGCCCACTTCCTCATTGGACGGTGAAACCAACGAGTGAATTGCCTCGTTTGTTCCCTGAAGAAACAACTCGCGATGTTTCACGTGAAGTTCAGCGTGACGATGACGGTGAAGTCGATGTGTGGGGTTCATATTCTGGCTCTGCTCCTCGTCCAGTACCGGACCGTCCATCTGATGCTGCGCCGCGTCCTGCGAGCGATACAAGTGGCAGTCGTCCGATTGTTCGCTTGGGTGATCCGAGCACTGGAGCGAATCGTCGTGGCACGGATACCACGACGGGTGCGGCGACACGACCGATTCCATCAGCGCGCCGTGACGACACAAGTGATACCTCTCGTCCAGGTCGTCTAACAATTGGTGGTGATGATGGTCAAGGTCGGGTAGCCACAGGAAGTCGCCCTCGACCAGCGACTGAACGCGGACCTCGTCCCCGTCCTGAAGTTCGCCCGCGCGGTCGTGTGGCTCGCCCCGCGTCATCAAATAGTGGCGGACGCGATTTGCCTATGGCGACTGCAGTTGGCATTTTGATGGTGGCTGCGTTTATCGCCGCGTTGTTATGGAAGCCTGTGGCGATTTTGGCGATAGTGGTTCTGGTGTGCGGTTTGGCTGCCGTTGAGTTTTTTGAAAAAGTCACCGAACGGGGATATCGACCAGCAACAATTCTCGGCATCACCGTGGCTATCTGTGCACCCCTAGGGGCCTACTGGGTTGGCAAAAATGCTTTGCCGGTGATCTTTGTTTTGGCATTTATAGCTTGTGCGGCGACGTTCGTGAGCGCTTCTGGAGTGCAATCTAAACCGATGCACAATATGGCGATCACTACCTTGGGCATGCTTTGGATTGGCATGATGGGTTCATTCGGAGCACTGCTCGCAGGGATCTCAAATATGCCTGGTCTGAGCAACGTAGGTACTGACACGCTGTTCATCATTGTCGTCGGCGTCAGCGCCAATGATATTGGTGCACTCTTTGTCGGTCAGGCGACTGGCAAGACTCCACTTCGAGCATGGATTAGTCCCAATAAGACCTTGGAAGGTTTAATGGGTGGAACTGTGGCCACATTGGTAGCAATGTGGGTTGTCAGTTTGCAGAGTGATACGTGGAACAGCATCGGCGAAGTATTACTTCTCGTGATTGCAGTTTCGGTACTCGCTCCTCTCGGCGACTTGGTGGAGAGCATGTTCAAGCGCAACTTGGAGGTCAAAGATTTTGGTTCTTTGATTCGTGGTCACGGTGGGGTTCTTGACCGCTTTGATAGTTACTTGTTCGTCTTGCCGGCGGCCTACTACTTATTGATGGTGCTTCAGCCGTACGCATCGTGATGTGAACGATGACCATCGTTCGCGTTTCTATTGCCGGATCATCGGGTTCAATTGGTCGACAAACACTTGAAGTAATTTCTGCCGAGAACGCTAAATCGCGCGCCGAGAATACTGGTGTTGATTATGTCGTCCACGGACTCGGAGTCGGGTCTTCTATTGATGTCCTGATTGAACAAGCAAAGATCTTTTCACCACGCGTGGTGGCAGTCGCCGATGAGTCTCTTCATCACTTGGTGCGAGATGCGCTACCGAATGTGCGTGTCGTGCGCGATATGGAAGATCTCGTGGATGGTGCCGACGTCGTTGTCAATGGCGTCGTTGGCTTCGCTGGTTTGGCGGTCACTTTAGAAACTTTGCGGCAAGGTAAGCGCCTGGCATTGGCCAACAAAGAATCCTTAATTGCCGCTGGGCCGGTCGTGCAACCTTTGCGTACGGTGCGAGGTGCAGAGATCATTCCTGTGGATAGCGAACACTGTGCAATCCATCAATGTCTACGCGCAACCGTGCGTGCAGATGTTGAAGTGGCGCGTCTTGTGTTGACTGCCAGCGGCGGTCCATTTCGCGGTCGATCAAAACAAGACCTCGCTGATGTCACTGTTGATCAGGCTCTCGCACATCCAACTTGGAGCATGGGCCCGAAGATCACGATTGACTCCTCAACGCTGATGAATAAGGGCCTAGAGGTTATTGAGGCCCACGAATTATTTGGTGTTGATTATTCCCGCATCGAGGTCGTCGTCCATCCGCAATCGGTCGTTCACTCGATGGTTGAGTTCAGTGATGGCAGCACTATCGCCCAATTGAGTCTGCCCGATATGCGTTTACCCATTGGATACGCCTTAGCGCATCCACATCGCGCCCTGACGGCCTTCGGTCGAATTGATTGGTCGGCATTATCGAGACTTGATTTTGAAGAACCTGATCTGGAGACCTTTCGTTGTTTGACTTTGGCCTATCAGGCGGGTCGCGCTGGGGGCACTGCGCCAGCCTTCTTGTCAGCCGCTAATGAGGTCGCCGTGGAAGCCTTTTTGGCGGGATTGCTGAAGTGGCCAGATATCGCAGCTGTTGTTGAGTCGTCAATGCAGGCCTATGAGGCGACAGATGGCACGCTGACGAGTAGCGAGATCATTGAGGCTGACCGTGTTGGTCGTGAAACAGCCCGTAAAGTTCTACGTGTATGAGTTTGTATCGTTCTTTACGAGAAGAGATGATGACCGGTGGCGCGGTTAATGATGATCCCGACGGTAATCCATCGCAACCCAGTCGACTGACGGGAGTGCTATCTGGTCTCACGGTTCTCGCTCTGTTGATCTGGCTTGGCATCAGCAATGTATGGAGTTTGGTTCTCGTTGCGGGCTTATTGCTCTCGGTTTTTCTGCATGAACTTGGACACTTCAAGACTGCTGGATGGGCGGGAATGAAACGCACGCAGTTCTTCATGGGATTCGGGCCCAAAATTTGGAGCACGCATCGCAACGGTGTTGAGTACGGAGTTCGGGCTCTTCCCCTAGGGGCATTCGTGCGCATCGTGGGGATGAACAACCTTGATCCCGTCGATGAGGGCGATGAACAAGTCGCCTATTCTGCAAAGCCTTATAGGTGGCGACTCTTAGTGATCACTGCTGGTTCGCTGATGCACATCATCATCGCCGTCCTGATCATGATGTTTGTGTATACCGCCGGAGGTCGCTACCAAGAAACTGGGCGCATTGAAGTTCTTGGACTCACCGAGGGCTCACCTGCTTCTCAAACTGGGATCAGCCCAGGCGATGAAATCACTTCAATCAACGGCGTGATTTTGGAAACCAGCGATGATTTCCGCTCATTGATGGCTGCTTCATCTGTCGGTGATGAAGTGTCGGTGGGCTTTATTCATCAGGGCTCGCAAGAATCGGCGCGTGTTACTTTGGTTGCTCGTCCTGGTGATGATGAAACTGGGGTTGGATTTCTCGGTGTCGGAACGAACAGTATCGGTCGCCAGAAACTGGGTGTATTTTCTGCGACGACTCATATGACTTCGGATCTTCTTGACGGTATGGGGCGCACGATTCAGGGAATCGGCACCATCCTCAACCCAGAAAACCAGTGGTCTCAACTCACCGATTCGCAAGCGGATCCAAATTCACGACCGACGACTGTCGTCGGGATCACACAGGTTGCAGGCGATATCGGTGATCGTGACGGCTTATATGGCGTCCTTGAGATATTGGCTTCAATCAATGTTTTCATCGGCATATTCAATCTTTTGCCTTTCCTCCCCTTTGATGGTGGTCACGCAGCGATTGCCACATACGAACGAATTCGCAGTCGAAAAGGTCACCGTCATCACGCTGATGTGGAAAAAATGTGGCCCCTCACGGTGGTGGTCCTCACCTTGCTGTTATTTCTGACTTTCACTGGTTTGTACCTCGACATCACACGGCCCTTCTAATCGCTGGCAGAATGCAATCAATGTCCTTTCAATCATCTACCCCTCCTTGGTCTCTGACGCAACGTCGCCCAAGTCGTCAAATCATGGTCGGTAAAGTTCCTGTTGGCGGCGACGCGCCGATCTCGGTGCAGTCAATGACGATCACTAAGACGGCTGATGTTGAGGGCACTCTGCAACAAATTTATGCCTTAGCTGCAGCGGGTTGTGACATCGTCCGTTGTACCTGCAACGAGATTGAGGCTGCAGAAGGGCTCGCGCAAATCATCCCACGTTCTCCCGTGCCAATCATTGCTGACATCCATCATCAGTACAAGATGGCCTTGGCGGCGATGGAGGCTGGTGTCCATGGTCTGCGACTTAACCCTGGGAATATTCGTCGTCCTGAGCACATCAAGGCTGTGGCATCTGAGGCCCGCGATCGCGGCATATCCATTCGTATTGGTGTCAACGGTGGATCGCTAGATCCAGAACTGTATGACAAGTACGGAGGCAAAGTTACCGCGGAAGCGATGGTTGAATCGGCTCTGCGTGAGATTGCCTATTTCGACGAAGTGGGTTTTGATCAAATCAAGATCAGCGTCAAGGCATCGAATGTTCCGCTCATGGTTGAGGCATATCGCCAACTCAGTGAAGTGACAGATCACCCATTGCATCTTGGTGTCACTGAGGCTGGCCCATTGCCGAATGGTTTACTGAAAGCGACTGCGGGAATCGCCGCATTGTTACTGGAAGGTATTGGCGACACGATTCGCTATAGCTTGACTGCAGATCCCGTTGAAGAGGCACGTGCTGGACGCCAGTTGCTTGAGGCTCTCGGCCTGCGCGAACGCAAAAACGTTGATCTGATTGCATGTCCCAGTTGTGGTCGAGCTGAGATTGATGTGATTGACGTGGCCAATCGTGCAATGTTGGCTTTCGGTGAACGAAAGATCCCTTTGCAAGTGGCTGTGATGGGTTGTGTTGTCAATGGGCCTGGAGAAGCTCGCGAAGCCGATCTGGGAATTGCTGCTGGGAATAAACGCGGCCATCTTTTTGTCAAAGGTCGAAATGTTGCCGTTGTGCCAGAGAGTGAAATGGTTGAAGCTCTCGTTGAGTGGGCGGAGTTCATCCATGAGCACGGGGCGGAGGCAGCCATCGCGCGGGTTGATACAAAGAAAGCCGAACGCGAAGCCGCTAAGGATCGATCGATGCTGCTTGATGCCCAAGGCGATGACGTGAATCGCTCAAACGAACGCATTGTAGAGATCCGCAAAAAGAGTTGAGAGTGACTACTGGCTTGAGGCCTCGTTGACACGAAACAAAGTTGCTTTGCCTGTGAGGGTGATTTCTTCGTCGGGACCGAGATAGCAAACTTCACCCCGGTGCAACCGGTCGGTGCGACCAACTCCGCACAAGATCAACTCGCGGGTTTGCGAGCGCAGAGTTTCCGTACCATTGATTTGGTGGATGGAAAGTTGAAATGGGGCATGAGGCGTTTCGTAGCGCCACAGATGGCCAGTGTCGGTGCGTCTCACGGGAATGGGTCGCAAAACTGGGTCGGGGAGAGGGCGGGCGATCACAGTTGCCAACAACTCTTTAATATCCACGTGTTTATTTGTGAGTCCACAACGAACCACATTGTCGCTTGATCCCATGACCTCAACGCCCGTTCCACTGAGGTAAGCATGCAAGTTTCCAGGATCAAGGTACAACGCTTCACCGGCACTCAAGATGACATGGTTGAGGAGCAAACTCGCCACGACTGCTGGGTCATTGGGGTAGCGAGTATTCAAACGCGTGACCCACACTGCATGTGGCGAATCATGTTGTGCACATGCTTCGACAACGTCAGTGAGAAGTATGCGAATTTCTTCTGTCCCGCTGAATATGTAGTGCAGGAGATGATCGAGGTCGTGGTCGGTCAGTAAACGCGCCAAAACTGATGCTCCGCCTCCGATTGAGTGCAACAAGTCGACAGATATTGTTGGCTCGCGAAATCCACAGAATGCTTCAAATGGGCCAAGAGCACAGAGAAGTTCTGGTTTGGAAAACGGATCACGGTAAATGCGTCGCGAGTTGCTCACCGGAACGCCCAATCGATTTTCTCGGGCATAGCCATTCTTGGCCTGCTCAAGTGATGGATGCGCCTGTAGTGAAAGTGGTTCGGCGGCCGCTAAAACTTTGAGCAAAAATGGCAACTCGCCCGATGTTGATATCAACGGAGTTGATTGTCCGCCAGTTTCATCAACGGAGCTGCGCGAGTGAGGCACTGAAGCGTGTTCATCAACATCAAGCATTTTTGATGATCCGCCGAGGTGAGTGCCGAACCATAATTCTGCCCACGGGCGACCATCAGGCTCAAGGTTGAGAAGGTGGGGGATTGCTTGCTTGTCACCCCATGAGTAGTGCTGTAAAACACCGCGTACCAGCTTCATATTTAGATACCTGACCGTCCACACAACTGACGCAGAGTTCTCACAACATCACCGATTGGCACATCGCTACGTTCGCCAGTGGAACGGTCACGTATTTCGACGACACCGTCGGCGAGACCTTTACCAATGACCACGATTGTCGGGATGCCGATTAATTCGGCATCTTTGAACTT
>BJGB01000043.1 GCA_014190215.1 Actinomycetes bacterium
GATGACGCCATTGCCCCACCAGAAATCAAGATGAATGCTGTCGGGGAAATGCTGGGTTACGCGCAATCAGTGGCAGATCTCAAACGCCAGAGCCCTGCGGACGATCTCGCCACAATTCTCGTCAATGCCGAAATCGATGGTGATCATCTCACCGACGAAGAATTTCAATGGTTCTTCTTGTTGCTCGTCAATGCTGGCGGAGACACCACGCGCAACCTACTGGCGGCAGGTCTGCAGTTGCTTTTCGATCATCCAGATCAACGGACCAAGTTGATGGGTGATCTTGATGGACTGCTCGGCTCAGCAGTCGAAGAAATGTTGCGCTACTGCAGTCCCGTGACCCATTTCAAGCGCACCGCGATGCAGGACACCGTCGTTGGCGGACAGTCAATAAAGGCTGGCGAACGGGTTGTCATGTTCTATGGCTCGGCTAATCGCGACGAAGACATCTTTGAGAACGCCGATACTTTTGATGTCGCCCGTCACCCGAATCCACACGTGGCCTTTGGTGCCGGCGGGCCGCATCTCTGCTTAGGTATGCATGTTGCGCGAGTTGAACTTGCAGTGATGTTCCGCGAACTTTTAACGCGCATGCCCCACATTGAGGCAGGCGGTCCAATCGAAAGAATGCACAGCAGTTTTATTGCTGGTGTGCACCGTATGCCGATTAAGTACTAGGGCCCAACGACTTCTTTGAACTGTACGCGTAGGTCTTTTTTGAGGGCCTTACCCGAGGGGTTACGAGGAATTACCTCAATGAAGCGCACCGCTACTGGCTGCTTAAAACGTGCCAATTTGCTGGAGCAGTGAGTCAAAACAGCTTCTTCGGTGACCGAATCGTCCTTGCGAACAACAATCGCCAAAGGTGATTCTCCCCACTTTTCAGATGGGATACCAATGACCGCCACATCGCCGACACCAGCAAGACCCATAATGATGTTTTCAATCTCGGCGGGATACACATTTTCTCCACCGGAAATCATCATGTCCTTGATACGGTCCTGAATGAAAATGAATCCATCTTCATCTCGGATCGCACCATCACCGCTGTACAACCAGCCATCTTTCAACGCGTCAGCCGTTGCTTCTGGTCGATTCCAGTAGCCAAGCATCATGTGTCCACCACTGATTAAAACTTCTCCCGCTTCTCCAGCATCACATTGCGTCCCATCGGGACGGACCACCTTGACTTCTGATAAAAAGAACGCTTTACCAGTTGATCCTGCTTTGCTGATGGCATCTTCTTTTGAGGTCAGACAAGCGGGCCCACAAGTTTCTGTCAGTCCGTACACCTGATTGATCTCAATGCCAATTTCTGCATAAGACATAATCAGCGACACGGGAACCGGAGCCGCGCCGGCCATCAACCATCGAATATGTTCGTGCTTGTATTTGCTCGGGTCATACACCTGGCGCATAAAGTTCAACATCGCAGGCACAAACAGTCCGTTATTGATGCGCTCTGAGTCAATAATTTCCCACACCTTCACTGGGTCAAAAGCACGCATCAATACATGAGTAGTACCAACAAAGATATTCCCAAGGGCTGGAGTCAGCGCACCCACATGGAACATCGGCATCGGATTGATGTATCGATCCCCTTTGGCCAAATCACTGGTCGTACACATTGTCGATAGCGCCCAATATTGTGTGTTATGTGAATGCATGACGCCCTTTGGCAATCCAGTGGTGCCCGATGTGTACATGATGTACAAGAGGTCATCACCTGATGCCGTGACCGCTGGTTCGGTTTCAGGCATCGTCGCCGACTCAACAATGAAGTCACGAGCGAAGGTGGGCTTCGTTGAAGTGTCTCCGACATACAACCATGACTTAATGTCAGTGCGATCGCCACGGGACTGCAATTCGGAGACGTTGGCCACAAACTCAGAACCAAAAACTAGAACGGTCGTTCCCGAATCCTTGAGAATGAATTCTAATTCGTCGGCAATTAAACGCCAATTCAAAGGAACGATGACTGCACCAAGTTTGGCGGTCGCAAAGAAAGCAGTCATGAACTCGGAGGAGTTCATCAACAGAAGAGCGACACGATCGCCCTTCTGGACTCCGGCATCAACGAGCAGGGATGCAACCTTGTTAGTTTCGGCGTTCAGTTCGGCGTAACTAAAACGTCGTCCAGCGGCCACATCGTAGAGAGCCTCAATGTTGGCATTGATGTTGGCTCTGCGCGTCAGAAGATTTCCAATGTTTATCGTCATAGAAGAAAACATAGACACGAAACGCAGAACTATGCTAGTTGAATGGCTAAAGCGCTAATTAACGGACTAGATCTCTCATTTCGTGACACAGGTGGGCACGGATCACCTGTCATTTTTAGTCATGGTTTCTTGATGGATCATTCAATGTTTGAGCCTCAAGTTGTGGCACTAAGCAAATATCACCGTGTGATCACTTGGGATGAGCGGGGCTTTGGTGGCACTTTGACACCTGTGCCATTTAACTACTGGGATTCAGCCAAAGACCTCCTCGGTCTGATGGATCACCTCGGTATTGAGCGGGCTGTCATTGGTGGAATGTCCCAAGGTGGGTTTTTATCCCTGCGCTTGGCACTCCTGGCGCCCGAACGCGTTGAAGCCCTGATTTTGATCGATACTCAGGCAGGCACCGAAGATCACGACAAGGTCGAAGGCTATGGACAATTACGCGAGGCTTGGATGGCCTACGGACCAACACCTGTGCAAGAAATCATTGCGGGAATTATTCTCGGACCTGGCGAATGGCCCGAATGGTTTGCCAAGTGGGAGAAACTCGATAAGTCACAGTTCTCGTTAGCCTTTGATTGCTTGATGGATCGCGATGACATCACTGGGCGCCTCAACGAGATCACTGCCCCTTCACTGATTATTCACGGAACTGCCGACACTGCGATTCCAGTCTCCAAGGCCGAAGAGTTGCGCGACAAGATTTCTGGACCAACCACTTTGGTTACCATTGATGGTGCACCGCATGCGGCCAACCTGACACACAGCGAACCAGTTAACGCCGCAATCAAGACCTTTCTCACGCAACTCAGCGCACGATGAAAGATCTCATTCAACAAGCAGTTCACAGCCATGTCGCGTTTTGGAATGCTATGGATCGTGAGTCGTGGATTGCATTGTTTTCTCCTGCAATGGTTTTTGAAGATCCCGTTGGCACCCCTGAAAAGGTTGGCCTCGACGCCGTGAACAAGACCTGGGATCGGTCTTTCAAACCAGGTCGGCGTTGGACGCTTCATCCTGAGCAAATCGTCGGTGCTGGCGATGAAGCGGCAGTGGTGATGCGCAATGAAGGTGACCTTGACGGAAGACAGGTTGTCGTGCGCAGCATTGAGATCTTTTCGGTCAACGCAGAGGGACAATTAATACGTATCCGCTCATTCTTTGATCAGCCGACTGACTTTGCGCTATCGCAATACTTCACACCCGAGCGAGGCGACTAGAGGTGGCCACAACTTTGTTGTGCATACTTCAATAAATGTTTTGCTCGTGCTACTGGGTCGGCGATATCTCGTAAGAACTTTGAACGAACCTCAAAAGACAGAGGCACTGCTGGAATAGCCTTGAGTAATTCGACGATCGGCAATGAGCCTTCGCCAGGACACAGTCGCCCATTCAACGCTTCATCAAGCAAGCCAGCAAAATCAGTCGGACGTTGTGCAGGTGCATCGCAAATTTGTAGATATGGGAAAAGATCAATCGGCATTGCTTTCACATCGTCCATTGATGACCCAGACCTAGATAGGTGCAAATTGTCAATGAGCACTCCGCCATTCAACGCACCAGAAGTGCCGACTATCTCTGCCGCCATTGACAGTGTATTCAATGGAAAAATGGGTAAAAACTCGCAGACAACTTTGATTCCGTGTGGTGCGGCAAGTTCACAGACCTGTTGATAGCGCTCGGTAGTTCGTGCTTGATCTTTCAGGCGGCTTGTAAACAAAATATGTTGAGCGCCAATGATGGCGGCGGCTTCAATGAGTTGTTCGGCAAAATCATTGCCATCAACTGATGGGATAATGGGTTCGATATCTAACGCAACGATTCCTGTGTCATCAAGGCGTTGATGAACTTCTTGGGAGGTTTTATCATCCCAAACCTTTCCATCAAACCAAATGCCGACTGCCGGCCAGCCAGCTTCGTGAGCGACCGTCACCATGTCTGCGGGCGCAACATCCGGTTGCACTCCGGCGGCCAGCGAAAGTAAACGTCCCATCAGTGCACGGGGACAGTGCCCGACATTTGTTCGGTTTCACTGACATATTTCGGCTTGAAAGCTAAAACGAACAATAGACCAGCCGCAACAATGCAACTTCCCGAGACAATGAGTGGAGTTGCCGAGGTGATGGTGGTGGCGATATAACCCACCAAGACGGACGCCGGTACCTGAGCGAGTGACTGCACGCTACTGTAAATACCCATGGCTTCTCCTTGACGACCCATCTCGGCAGAACGACTCACAAGGGCGCCCATGTTGGCCATCGACAGACCATTGAAAAATGTGAAGAACGGAATCGTCAGATAAATGTACAAAGATGTATCGGTCGGGCTGAAGAAGTAGATGAACATCACAATCCCAGTACCGAAAAGACTGAAGCGCAATACTTTCCAATCTGCGAGCCTTTTAGCTACGCGTCCTACAAGGACGGCCTGTGTAAATGCAATAAATAATCCAACTAGGGCAAAATAGTCACCAGTTTTACCGGCATTGAAACCAAAGTTGTTGCGTAGATACACCCCGAAAAATGTCGTGAAGAAAGTGAAACCCGCATTGAACAAAAACGCCGATCCCAAGACAATGCGCAAGCGATCAGATTTGAAACCATTGACGACATTGCTTACTGCTCGGCCAAATTGCAGGCGACTGTTATTTATTTTGACCCGAAGTGTCTCTGGGAAAATCGTCAAAATTAAAGCGCAGTTAAACAATGACAAAATCGCAGCAAACCAAAATGGTGTTGTCGCATTAAACCAATCCGGAGTGTGGAATAAGCCGTAGAAGCTTTTATCTGGTCCGCTGAGACGACCACCAATGTACGGCCCGAGGATAAAACCAAGGCCGAAGGCCGCACCAAGCACGCCAAAGTTTTTTGAACGATTCTCATTGGTACTGATGTCACCGATCGCGGCCTGAGCAACTGCTTGATTTCCTCCAGTAATACCGTCAAGAGCACGACCAATGAAAAGTAACGGAATATTGCCCGTGCTGATACCAATGGCGAATATTGCGTAGCCGACTGCAGTTCCAAAGATCGAAAATGCCAAAACCGGTCGTCGTCCGTATCGATCAGATAACTGACCGAGGATGGGTGCCGCAAGAAAAATGAAGAATGGAAAGATTGCTTGCAGCCAACCCAACATGATCAGACCCTGAGTAAACGACCACCCTTCTGGGGTTACTCGAAACGGTGAACCTGGACTAATCAATAATGGATAGACAGGTATCAGAATCCCGAAGCCCAACATGTCAATAAACACCGTGGTGAAAATCGCCAGCATGGGATTTCGATGAGATTTTGCTTCAGTGGGTGATGTCACCCACGCAAACTAGCAGGCGACCATCGCTTACTTGATGACGAAGTTCTCTGCTGCGGCCTTAATGTTCTCAGCATCAACTTCCAAGATGGCTCCAGTTGCAACGGCGGCATCGCTGGCGGCATTCCACTTGGCAACGAAGTCTTGCGTCGTTGGGTAGAGCGCCTGCAACTCATCGGGCGTCAACCCAAGAGTTGTTCCGAATAGACCACAAAAACCATCAGTTTCTTGGCCTGAACCAGAGAGTTTGGCCAAAGGGACATCGACAAATGGGGTACGAATACCACCCAAGACGTTTCCATTCGCGTCCATGAGGTAAGCGGAAAGGTCAGCATTGGCCTCCAACTTGGGCATTGAGGCCGGTGGCTCTCCAGAACGTACCCAATGATCAAGGCCGTGCAAAGCCGAACGCAGAATGTAGGTATGCGGACCGGCATTGAGCGGGAAGCCACACGTGATGATGCCGTAGTAGATCGATGAGGGTGCCGCCAATTGAGCCTCGAAGAGGGCGATGTCCCCATCACCAGTAGCAGTATCAGCATCTCCAATTCCCAATGTGTATGCATCAGAGTGAGCTGTTCCCGCGGACTCCCAAATTCGTAGAACATCTGTGTCATCTTGAGTCGCCGGGCGATAGCGCAGAACATCAGTTTCGGCTTCAGCAATGAGAACCGGTCGGGTGAGGTCAGCACGAATTTGTGCGCTGGCGGGTCCAGCCACCGTCTCTGTCGTAGCGGGATCAAGGCAACTCCGTGGATTTTCCAAGAGAACAGCGTTAGGGCAAAAGAGCGTTGATGCACTTTGTCCGCGACTAATCAACAAGTAACCGTTGTACACATCGTCAGCCAAACCAAAAGCATTGGCATAAGTCGTCAAGCGACTCGCACTCTGGGACTGCCCTGTTGCCAACAGAATCTCGGGTGTCAAGCCTCCCAAAATAGTTTCCGATTGACGCCACACAGCAGCCCCAGCCTGACTAAAAATGTCGTAACTGTAGTTATCCCCCGGATGATTGAGTACGCCGTAGCGATCGGGATCAGCGTTCTTTAAAACTAAGAATGGGGCCGTTGATCCTGCTCCACCCTCGACACCCACACGCTGTGCGGAGACGCCAACCCAAACGCTACCCTCTCTGACAATTTCGGGCCACAATGCACTCCACGCCGGGATTGAATCAATTCCCGCAGTCACGTTGAACCACTCGGTGATCACAGTGCCGTTGAATGTGCCGGCGTCGCTTGGGCGTCGCACGACTATTCGTGTTTTGTATTCGGCAGTGTCATTTTTTGTAACATTCCAAATACCGTCAGCAGACAATGGATCGGCCGAACCATAAGAGTTCGCAGTTCCCGAAATAAAGAACTCTTCTTCTATGTAGCCAAATTTTTCTGCTTCGAATAGCCCACCCGCCAATACAACAGGGCCCATCGGAGCTTCAGATAAGAAATCAGGTAGCGGCACACGATTACTCACGGTAATCGGCCCTTCAACGGTGACCTCACCAACACTGCCTGTCGTCGGTGTCACCGCAGTGAAATTAGGTTCCACAGGCGCATCAGTTGATGGAGCCTCCGTTGACACAGCAGAGTCGCTTGGTCCTGTCAAAGTATCGGTAGAGGAATCGCTCCCAGAACAACTCACGATGACTAGCAACAGTCCTACAAATACCGATGTCAATTTAAAAGATTTCTTCATCAGATTCTCCCCCGCTCTTAATTTAAGGTAGCAGAAGTGTTCTGCAAACCTGCAGATTTGCCCTAACCTAGCGAAATGACTAACACCGATTTATCAGCCCATTCCTGCGACGCCTGCCGAATTATTGATGAAAGCGACGGCAAGGTAGATGGCCGCATGTTCAACCTTGATCATTGGGACCTCAGTCAAGAACGTATGCACTTCAAAAGATTTCGTAGCACCCAGGACGAAATAACTGACCGGGTAACTGACTTTGCCGGCTCCTTAAACTTTTTCTATATTCACCTCGCGTGGTTTATCGTCTGGATTACCCTGAATACAGGAGCATTTGGGACTCACAAATTTGATAAATTCCCATTCGGTCTGCTGACGATGATCGTCAGTCTTGAGGCCATCTTTCTCTCTACCCTGGTGATGGTCACTCAGAACCGCCAAGCAAAAAAATTGGAATCTCGCTCTCAAATAGACTTTGAATCGAATCTTCAATCACTCGTGTGGTCAGTGCACATCGCTGACAAACTCGGCGTAGATGTCAAACACGTCGAGGCACTTTGTGCCGAAGTCCTCCGAGAGTCGCGACAAACGAATTAGCTCTGCGAGGTCAGTTCTTCTGTCGCATATCTGAGGATTGATGCACTAATGTTCCACAGGTCCACAGGAGTACCCGATGAATTCGCACGACCTATCGCCGAAAGATGCCTCACGCCATACCAGCGAGCGCAATCGCTCTGTTGAGTTTGAACTCGATCCCGCAGATTTTGAACGCGCCCGACGCGGATTCATCGCGTCGCATCCCACAGGTCAGATAGCTGACGACAATGGCCGCAGGGTCTCGGATATCTCGGCTTACGCATTTCTTCAAACCGAACCCCCTGACACAGTGCATCCAGCTTTGTGGCGTCATGCTCAGCTCAATGCCAATCATGGCTTATTCGAAGTGACTGAAGGTGTCTGGCAGGTGCGCGGTTACGACATTTCAAATATCACTTTCATCACAGGAGAGACGGGTTGGGTGGTCATTGATCCGCTCACCGTTGAACACACTGCACGCGCTGGCTATGAACTGGTCACCCAACATCTCGGATATCGCCCAGTGACTGCCGTGATCTACACCCACTCACACGCCGACCATTTCGGTGGAGTCAACGGTGTCACAACACAAGAAGATGTCACTGCTGGTCGTTGCCAAGTCATCGCACCAGTGGGTTTTATGGCCGAGACAATCGGTGAGAATGTCATCGCTGGCCCAGCGATGGGACGACGCGGTACTTATCAGTTTGGTCCGATGTTGCCGGCGGGACCTAAAGGACATGTTGATTGTGGTCTCGGCAATTCCATCCCTGTGGGTCCCCCAGGACTCATTGCTCCGACTCACGACATCACGTACACCGGCGAAGAAATGACCGTCGATGGAGTGCGGATTATCTTTCAACTCACGCCCGAGACCGAAGCACCTGCGGAGATGAACTTCTTTTTTCCGGATCTCAACGGTTTGTGTATGGCAGAAAACTGCTCGCACACCATGCACAACTTGGTCCCGATCCGCGGCGCTCTCGTGCGCAACTCTCTCAAATGGTCGAAATACATTAATGAAAGCATCGAACTCTTTGGCGCCCGCACCAAAGTCTTGTTCACTTCTCACAACTGGCCTCGCTGGGGCAACGACGATCTCATCAATTTCTTAGAATTGCAACGCGATCTCTATAGGTGGATGCATGATCAGACAATGCGTCAAGCAAATCTCGGCCTCAACGCATTAGAAATTGGCGACAAACTTGAATTGCCCGATGATTTCTTGGCTCACGATCACACCCGTGGCTTTTATGGAGATCTAGTGCACAACAGCAAGGCGGTATATCAGCGCTATCTCAGTTGGTACGACTGCAACCCGGCCAACCTCTACAAATTGCCCCCCGTCGAAGTTGGCCAGCGTTACGTGGATCTCGCAGGAGGAGCCGAAGCACTACTGAGCAAAGCACGCGCAGCATTCGCTGCCGGCGACTATCGCTGGGTTGCGGAACTCGTCAATCATCTCATTTTTGCCGATCCAACACATGGTGAAGCCCGCGCCTTGCAGGCTGACACGCTTGAGCAGTTGGGTTATCAATCGGAGTCTTCAACTTTTCGTAATTCATATCTCACGGGAGCCATGGAACTTCGTCAGGGCCCACCCCAACTCGGTAGTTCACAGGTGCGTGGACGCGGACTTCTGGTAGCGATGACGATTGAGCAGATCTTTGACACCTTGGCGGTGCGTTTAATTTCTGAAAATGTCAGTGGACTGAGTCTCAAAATTAATTGGCACTTCACCGATATGGGCGGAACTGCCGACGAAAGATGGTTGCTCGGCCTCTCCCATCGAACTCTGTATTCGGTTCAGGGTCGCAACGATGAAGAGGCACAGGCGACTTTGACTATGGCGCGTAGTACTTTGATTTCGGTGATTATCCAAGAGACAACTTTTATTGATGAGATCGGCAAAGGTTTCATCGTTATCGACGGCGACGCTACAGCCTTGTTGACAATCTTTGGCAATCTCGATGCCTTCCCTAACAGCTTCAATATCGTCGAACCTTAAGGCGGCAGTAGGCTCATCTTTATGACCAATCACGCAACCACTCTCCGCGCTACCTACAACTCGGGCCATACTCGCCCATTGGCCTGGCGCAAGCAGCAACTTGAGCAGATGATCAAGATGATCGAAGAGAACGAAGACGACTTTCTCGCGGCCTTGAAGACCGACCTCGGCAAACCGAACGTCGAAGGTTTCATCACCGACATCGCTTTCGTGACAGGCGAAATTAAGTTGATGTTGAAGAACCTCAAAAAGTGGAATAAGCCTCAGCGTGTGCCAACCCCACTTGTCACTATGCCTGCCAAGTCACACCTCATCCCTGAGCCACTCGGAGTTGTGTTGGTCATTGCCCCATGGAACTACCCAGTGCAATTACTCTTAGTTCCCGCTGCTGGAGCAATTGCTGCCGGCAACGCTGTGGTGATGAAGCCCTCCGAGGTTTCTGCCGCCACCTCAGCGGTGCTGGCACGCCTTGTACCGAAATATCTCGATCAGAAGGCAATCACCCTTGTCGAAGGTGGAGTGCCCGAGACGACCGCATTACTCGCTCAACATTTTGATCACATCTTCTACACCGGCAACGGAACCGTTGGCCGCATTGTGATGGCTGCCGCAGCCAACAACCTCACACCAGTCACGCTTGAACTCGGCGGGAAGAGCCCTGTCATCATTGATGAGTCAGCCAACATTCATGTCACTGCTCGCCGCATTGCTTGGGGCAAGTGGCTCAATGCCGGTCAGACCTGCGTCGCTCCCGACTACATCTTGGTCAACGAAAAAGTTCGGCAGCCTTTCTTAGACGAACTCGGCAAAGCGATCACCGATTTCTTCGGGGCCGACCCGCAAACAAGCGAAAGCTACGGACGCATCGTTTCACCGCGTCACTTTGATCGCTTGAAGTCATTAATGAATGGTGGCAAGGTCGTCATCGGAGGCGAGACAAATGCCGAAAGCCGTTACGTTGCTCCAACGGTATTGGCCGATGTCGATATCAACTCGGCGCTGATGAATGAAGAGATCTTTGGACCCTTATTGCCAGTGATCTCCATCACCTCAACACAGCAGGCTATTGATTTCATTTCCGCCCGCCCGCACCCATTGGCGTTGTATGTCTTTGCTGAAAACAAATCAGTTGTCAATGAAGTGTTAGCGCGTACAACGGCAGGCGGAGTGACTGTGAACGGAACCCTGATGCATCTCACCAGCCCACACTTGCCATTTGGCGGTATCGGCGAAAGTGGTATGGGCGGTTATCACGGCAAGTCGGGTGTGCGTTTGTTCCAGCACATGAAGCCCGTACTCAGCCGTGGTACCAAACTTGATCCGTCACTGGCCTATCCGCCGTATACAGCCAAAAAAGCGAAGCTCTTCCGCAAATTGCTCTAGTCAGTCAGAGTCAACTCGGTATCGGAGTTGTTCCACCACTCATGATGTACTCCAGCCACCACCGAGGCGCATTGTCGAGCAAATTACCTAAGTGTGAGTAATCGTGCCAACGGCAGATCTTTCCATCACGAATTTCCATCACGGATGTGAATGGATGGACGATCACTTCGCCCGTATGGAAATGCCATACCTCTTTATGTTCAGTGATCACAATGTCGCCCTCAGCCAAAACATTTCCTGGTTGATGCACCATCTTTTCTGTCGGTCCAAGACCAAGTCGTAAACGTTCGGCGATCTCTTGACCGCCAACAACTGGTGGCACTGCCCCAACGTCCATATATTCGGCGTCATCAGCAAATCGTTGTGCGACATCGCTCCAGTCTTTGGCATACATTGAATTCCAATGCGCCTCGGCGACGAGTTTGTTGGCTTGTTGTTGTGTCCCCATTTTCCCCTCATTCCGTACGAAAAAACTTTACTGTTTTATGTCTGATAAGTTCTTCTCATGGATCTCACCAGCAATGTTCTTTCAATTCTTCTGGCAATGATTTGTTTCGCTTCCGCATATGCAGATTTCACCTTGAAGCCACAAGTAGTGGAGAGTCTGACACACCTCAAAGTACCCCTGCGTATTATGCCCGCTCTGGGAATCGCCAAGATCGCTGGCGCCCTCGGATTACTCATCGGTTTTTCTAATGATGGTCTGCGGGTCTACGCCGCGCTCTGCCTAAGCATTTACTTCTTGTTGGCTGTTTGGTTTCACCTACGCGTGCGAGACACCTTAAAAGGCACTGCTCCAGCAATGGTTTTGTGCGCACTCAGCATCGCTACCTTGATCACTAGTCTCTAACAACTACCGTTCAGTGAGTTTTTTGGCGGGTGAAGGCTGCAGATATTTCCTTCTCGGCCGCTTCACGACCTTCCCAGCCACGCACAGTTGTCTGTTTATTCGGCTCAATCAACTTGTAGACCTCGAAGAAGTTGCCGACTTCAGCAAGTAAATGCTGCGGTAAATCTTTTATGTCTGCATACTGAGCAAAGCGTGGATCATGCGACGGGACGCACAGCACTTTGGCATCCCCGCCGGCTTCGTCTTCCATCCAGAACACGGCCACAGGACGAACATATACATGGCATCCTGGAAAAGTTGGCTGACTGAGCCACACCAATGCATCAAGTGGGTCGCCATCTTCCCCCAAAGTATGAGGAAAGAATCCATAATCAAGCGGGTATTGGGTGGCCGTGAACAAAGTTCGGTCGAGCCAAATAGCGCCAGTCTCATGATCCATTTCATATTTATTGCGAGACCCTTGTGGGATCTCCACAATCATTTCAACTTCCATGGACTGCCGTCGCCAGAGAGTCAACAGTCACTTGCATATTCAGACGATTGTGTTCGCCACGGTCCGCCACACCACTGACTTTTTTACCTAGCCAATCAGCCAACTTGCTGCGACGATCAATCCACGAATGAGTAACTAACGTTCCATTCGCCGACGGCGCAACTTCCCACACCCAGTCACACCAACGTGAACCACCGACCATCAGCGCAAACACAATCTTGCTGCCAGGCACATACTCAAGAACCTTCACCGTGGTATTCCAACTCTTCGTACCACTTGAGTTATGACCCTTGAATTGCGCTCCGACAGCGGGACCGGTAGCACCTTTGACCCATTCCCCTCCTTGATTTTCAGGTGACCATTCTCCCATCCGAGGAAGATCACTGACCAGTGCCCACACAGCCTGTGGCGTGGCGTTGATCTCTTTGCTGATGATGACGGGAGCACTTGACATCAGTGGCCACCCGATGATTCTCGTGCAGCGCGAGTCGTGTCATTATCTTCACCCTCGTAACGCGCAATTTCAGCGCGTCCAACGACATGCCAATGCACTTCGTCGGGACCGTCAGCTAAACGCAAGGTGCGCTGACTGGCGTACATGCGAGCCAACGGAGTCCACTGCGATACGCCAGTTGCTCCGAACACCTGAATGGCTTCGTCAATGATTGCACACACGCGAATCGGCACCATCGCCTTGACAGCACTCACCCAAACGCGAGCTTCAGCATTACCCATGGTGTCCATGGCCTTTGCAGCACGCAACACCATCAAACGCATTGCTTCAAGTTCAATACGCGCTTTAGCGATGACTTCGGTGTTCTTTCCAAGTCGCGCAATGGGCTTACCGAAAGCCTCGCGGCTCAGTCCACGACGAATCATCAGTTCCAGCGCTCGCTCACCAGCACCGATCGAACGCATGCAGTGATGAATTCGACCAGGTCCGAGACGTACCTGAGAAATCTCAAAGCCCCGTCCCTCACCCAGCA
>BJGB01000044.1 GCA_014190215.1 Actinomycetes bacterium
ATTCGCTTCGGTTAAGAATCGGATTGCTTCTGGATAACGATTTTGTTTGACGAGAGAGTGAGCTTTACGAAGCGCACGCGATGCTGCTTGAGAGCGCCATTTATCTGTCAGGAAACTCATAGACGATGATCCTATCAGCAGCACTCTGACACTGTCTCGCACACCCCATCAGATCATCATGTTCATGGACGCAACTATCTTGTGGCCATGAATAAGGTCACCTGCGTATTCGATCGGATGTGTGGCCTCGCCAGCACCGCGTCGACCAGTAGCCAACGTGAGAAAAGTTTGTGTATCCATGGTGAGGCGACATAGCGGTGCCTCAGGTTCAATATCAACGAGAGCAGCTCGCCCGTTAACGACAGTGCAAATGATGTGTCGTCTGACGCCTCCGAGCACCAGGTCGGCAGTGATATCAATAACTACACTTTGACCATCAGGGGTACTGGCTCTCTTACCGACGACGATAGGAATTGTACGAATCAGTCGATCAATAGTGTGCTCAGCCGCTGGACCACTGAGATGACCATGGATTCCGACAGCTCTGCGCATGTCTTGTTCGTGGACCCAACAATCTAAAACACGAATATGTAAGAGGTCGGCGATCGTTCCAGGTCCAGTCGGTGTCAACATTTCAGTCGAGTAATAGGCTTCATCTGCAGAACGCAAAGTTGCCAGACGCTCTGCCGCTGTTTGATTCCATTCTGCCAACACTTCAGCACCGCTGAGATGACGCCGAGCATCAATCTCATTTTCGTTAGATGCGCCAATTGGATTCCTGATGTAGCCAAAGCCTTTTGCTTGGTGACTCGTAGCAGGGTGTCCATTCAGCACTCGTTCAAAAGCCACAATATGAGACAGGTTGTCTTGCACGGTCCAGCCAGGACACTCGGTAGATAGTTTCCACTGTGCCTCGCTGAGTTGCTGACCAAGTTCTGACAACGAAGCAAAACACATGGCCAACTTGTCGATGGTATCATTAGGAATCATGTCAGTCTCACTTCCTCAATCAAATGGCTTGTTGGTTGGATGTTATAGAGTTGGAGTGGATGAAGACTTCTGATACAAAGTTTACACGCGACTTACCTCACCATGTAGGAGCGCTTGATGGACTTCGTGGAGTAGCTGTTTTACTGGTCGTGGTCTCGCACTTCAGAATTTTAGTGATCTGGCCGACGCCATGGAATTCAGTGAACAATTTCATGGCGGGTGGGTTTCTTGGAGTTGATTTATTCTTTGTCTTAAGCGGCTTTTTGATAACCAGTTTGTTATTAGTGGAAACAAAACGTCGGAATGTGCGAGGTGTCCTGAGGCGCTTTTACGTGAGGCGGGTGTTCCGTCTGACGCCAGCTATTTTGCTGTTTCTCGCCTCTCACGCCATTCTCGCACTGTGGGAAAATACGTCAATGAGGTCTGAGTTGCGTTCAGCTCGAGCTGTGATCTTCTACCATTTGAACTGGCATTTTATTTGGGACCCAAAACATAGCGTGTTTGATTTTGGGCATCTATGGAGCTTGGCAATTGAAGAGCAATTTTATATTGTCTGGCCAATTGTGCTTCTCGGTCTAGTACTCATTCGACTAAAGCCACAAGTCATCATCGGTGTGATTTTGCTTTTGATTTTTGTTGTGTATCTGAGACGAGTTGCCTTGTGGAATGACGGTGTCTGGTGGATGCAGATATATACCCGCACTGATTCTCGGGTCGATTCTCTACTCATCGGCGCTTTAACTGCCTTCGTTTTCCGGTACTTCAGGGTTCCACCCATGTTGTCAAAGATGATGATGTACATTTCCTTACTCGTTGCGCTGAGCACCTTTGCTTATTTTGGTCGGTCACAACCAAGCAGATTCTTGTGGCAGAGTGGGTTTACTTTGATGGCGATCCTTTTTGCTTTCGTAGTCTTCGGACTGGCTAATTCAGACAGTGGATTAGGTAAAGCATTATCGAATCGTCCATTGCGCTTCGTTGGGAAGATTTCTTATGGTCTCTATATTTGGCACTTACCAGTTTTTAGAGTTTTAGCACGCCATATGGAAACTGGTACGCGGATCAGTCGATTGGGACTCGGGCTCTTTCTGGCATTTACAGCGACTCTCATCTCCTGGTACGCAGTGGAACGCCCAGCATTGAAACTCAAAAATCGGGGTTTCGGTCAGGGCGCAGGATTTTGAATACTTTGCCAATCGCGGGCCTCTAGGTAAGGCGTAAAGACACGTCCAATAAATTCTAAATCAGTTTTGGTCTTTGGAGTTTTCATTTCATAGAGACCGTTGATTCGGGTATAGGCAACAGTGAGGTCCCAAAGCGCCAAGGCCTCATCGCCCATTGGTGCCGGGACGACGACTGGACCAAAAACTGTTTTCTCACTCTGCGTTTCACTTGGCGAGAAGACCAAAATCGGCACACCAAATGCTGCAAGTTTTTCGCTGGCATAAAAGTGATCGGCTTTGACATCATCGTTGGTTGTCTCGTCGGATAGGGCAAGATCCCAATCATCTGCGCTGGCACCAATTGCAATCAATAGTTCACGTGCTATCTCCGGATCATGTGGCTTGCGTCCGTCGGTGTGCAGCGCTTTCCCACAAGCCGCATACCACGCATCACATAAGGCCATGTTTTGACGGCGCAGTCGAGCGGCAACGCGTAAGGGACTCCAGCCGTAGGCCAGGGTCCGCTCCCACGGATGTTTTTTCCCCTCTGGTCGGTTGATCTCTTCAAGGCTGAAAAATCGCCAATTGATGTGTAGACCGTTGAGACGTCGAACCTCGCGGATCCACAAAGAGGTTTGATACGCCCATGGGCACATAGGGTCAAAGAAAAAATCGATTTCAGTGAATGGCTGGGACATTTCCGTACCTTCGATTTTTGAGATTGAGGAAAGGTTTTTCTATAAAAATCCAGGAGATAGCGGTGACGACAGAAGCGACGATGATCCCGATCAGGATACGCAATGGTTTTGGACCTGAAGTGACGTGTCGCCCTAAAATGAGAAACACTGGTAAGTGCCAAAGGTAGAGCCCGTATGAGACCTTTCCAATGATTGTGAGAGGCCGTGAGATGAGGACTCTGTTGGCAAACCAAGCCCCTTCAGCCGCAGCCAAAATGATGATCCCTGCGAGTAGGGCAATCACCGTAAAACCAGTTTTCATGATGAAAGGGGAGGCGTCTAATTCGTATTTGATGTACATGAGACCTGCAAAACACAAGGTTGCTGCCCAGTTGAGAACCTGTGATGGCACGCGATAGTGGCGATAGACGTAGGCAAATAATGCTCCCACCAGTAGAGAATCGACGCGGGTGTCAGTCCGGATATAAATGAATAGCCAGTAGATATCGTCGTTCCAGAGATTGATGCGATGAACGACGATGGCTGCAATTGCTAATGACAGAACTGTGATAATTATTTGGTGATGAAGTTTGAGTGCCAGCATCAGCAAGACGACTGCTGGCCACACAATATAAAATTGTTCCTCAATTCCTAAACTCCATAAATGTCCAAGGTCATTTCGAGAACCACGAAAATTCCATACGACATTCCAGTTGTTGAGATACAACAGCGCACGCCAAGTCGTACGCCACTGAAAATCCATTCGCGCGTGCTCGAGCCAGGCCACGAAAAAGTCAACGATGAGTAGCGCATAGAGCGCTGGTAGAAGGCGTAAAGCGCGTCGCTTGTAAAACCGACCCACCATGCCTGGTTGTTTATTGGCGCGGTCCTTTAAGAGTAGGGAAGTAATTAAAAAACCGCTCAAGACGAAGAAAATATCAACACCTAAAAAGCCAGCTTCAAAGGTCCGATTGATAAATTTCCAAGGAGTGACTTGCGAATAGCCGGTTTTTTTACTCAAGATCCAGTGGAAGTGAGAGATGAACACCAACATCACAGCCACCCCACGGATTCCATCTAATGCCGGAACATGGGCAGGGAGATTTCGCTCAGGTCGAGCCCAAGAACTCCATTTTTTATGGCCCGCCATCACCTCAACCTAGTACCGTAGGACTTTATGGAACGACCTTTGAAGTTTGAACACACCCGCTTTCTCGGGGACAAGCGCACCCAGTTGGTCTACGACGTCGATTCTTGGCAAGATGCGGAAATCATTGACGAGATCGTGGCTGCCGAAACGGGACTGTGTTTTGGACCCGATTCTTTAGCGGAGGCCCGCAACCGTGGTTATTCTTTGGCGACTGCAGGCAAGACTCGGCGCCATCGTCAGCCTCGTTCGTAGCGCGAGGATGAACTGATGTTAAGTAATGGCACAATCACTTCTGGTGCTTTGGGTCTCCCGCGCTATCTGGCTCAACCCGGTGGTAGGACTGCGGCGTTGCCAGGTGTCATCATGTGCCACTCGTTTCCTTTTGGTCCATTTGATGCGCGTCACTCGGCGAGTAGTTTTCCAGAACTCATGGATCGCTTGGCGAATGAACTTGGGTTTGTGGCGATGTGTTTCACTTTTCGTGGATGCGGTGAAACGGAGGGAGATTTTTCATTACAAGGTTGGGTCGAAGATCTTCAGGCGGCGATCGATCATATGATTGAGCAGACCAACCCGACGGGCTTGTGGCTCGTTGGTTCAAACACAGGGGGGTCAGTCGCGATGTGCGTCGCCGCAGATGATCCGCGTGTGCGTGGGTGCGCCTTGCTAGGACCACGGGCCGATTTTGACGATTGGGCTGATCAGCCGCGAAAGTTCTTGGATCACTGCCGTTCTGTTGGTTCAGTGCGAACCCCGCAGTTTCCGAAGAATTTTGATGAATGGACCCGTGAATTGGGACGCTATCGACCGGTTTCTGCAGCCCAGCGTTTTGCCCCTCGGCCGTTGCTGCTGTTGCACGGCGATGATGATGAAAGTGTTCCTGCAACTGACACCCGCCAATTGGCAGAGTCGCATGGCGCTGCTGAAATGCGTGTACTGGAAGGCGCTGGACATCGTCTTCGTCATGATCCACGCGCGATGGCGGTCCTCTTCGGCTGGTTGGATCGGCAACGACTCGAGGAAATTTAGGCGATTCAGAATTACTAAATGGCCTTCACCTTTTTCCACGGTGAGGCATTCCCAGAAACGTCAATCACCCGGATATACATAATTTTTTGACCCGTGGGAAATTTGATTGAATGTGTGGCCAGTCGTGCGGGATCAACCTTGATTGTTGAAATTTTTGCGCCGATTCGTGTTTGAATCCGGTTGACGCCAGAAAGTGTGTCGCGAGTTGTGATATTCACCACATACTTCGTGATAGCGACGGCAGTCATTGTTTTGATAGTTGGGCGAGAGGTCGCGACTCTGATTGAGGTAATCGTCGGAGCCTCCTCGTCGGGGCCGTCAATTGTGGTGAGCAGACTAATTGAAGCTGTATGTACGTCAACTGATGCATCGCTGTTGATGAACTGCACCCAGACCTCACGCCTGACGTTGCTTTGACTTGAGGCTAGGAGTTGCCAAACTCGTGAACTTGTCGGCGAGATAACGATGGCTGATGAGAAATTCTGATTATTTGAGATGCGGATGGCAGTCACATTTTCAGGAAGAGTGAAGGTGAGATCAACCAATGTGGTTTCGGTGGTTCCATCTCCATTATTGATAATCACACCGACCCGCTGTTGGGTCGTAAACGACACTGGGCTGGTGGTGAATGTGCCAGCAGAGTTGCTGGCACTGATGGTGACGTAATAGGTGGTTCCGGGCGCAAGCAGATTGACAGTCAGCGAAACGGGGGTGTCTCCCTCATCTGCACCCGAATAGACAAAGTATTCATTGGCATCTTGCATGTTTCGGTCTTGAGAGATAGTGGCTTTGACGAAGGTGTCTAGACCTGTGGTATCAACATTGGCGGCGATCACTGCCGAATCTGTCGATGGACTGACACTCGGCCGGGTAACGATGGGTATTGCACCACTCGTTGAAAGAGACACTGACTCCGAGATGCTTGACCCAAGAGCATTAGTGATTCTTATCCGCAAGAAGTAATTTGTGTGCGCAGAAAGTCCGTTGATTTGCAGGTGGCGTTGGGTAGGGCTAGTACTGCTGAATGTTGAACTTGCGGATTTCCATACTCGGGCAAAGTCCTGTGTGAGAGAGGCCTCAGCAAGAACTGAACCCGATATATCTCCGGTCGTGATGTCAACATCGAGTGCGATGTTGTTGACGGCTGGATAGGTGGCATTAATGCTGGCTGAGGGGAGTGACCCAATCGTCATGAAACTTTGAATGTTTCCGACGGCGGTTCCGAGTTGGTTAATGGCAGTCACGCGAGTGTAATAGGTCGTGAGAGGGGATAGGTCAGTCAGAGCAACGGAGCGCTCAACCTCTTGTACGCCGGTTGCTCCACTCGCAGATTCAGTGTGAATGTCGTTGGAGAAACTTGGATCGGTCGAATACTCAAGAGTGACTGACGTCAGTAGTCGGCCTGGATTTACTGAGAATGAAACGGAAGCCTCGTTGCCTGTGAGGCTGCTGAAGCGAGACATTGAAAGTGTAGGTGGTGCACCGAGCGTGGTAAAGGTTTGACTCGCTCCGATACTTGTTCCCAATCTGTTGGTGCCGATGAAGCGCGCGTAATAAGTCGTTCGAGGTTTCAAATTCGTTAATCGCATCGAGACCGCGGTAGGAGAATAACTCAGGTCAGCGAGCGCTGCCGTCACAGTGCGCCTGAATGGTGAGGCGAAAAGGGGACTAGTGTCGTATTCAACAATGACTGATGTGGCGTAGCCATTGGGATTGATCTGAGCGTTGACTCGGGCCACGGTCGTGTCAATCTCAGTACTTGGCACATTGGAAAGCGTGGGGCTTCCGATGGCCGAGATGAGTGCTGGGGAATTTTGGGCGATGAGATTTCCGTTGCCCGTGCTTCCCCAGTTGAGACCACCCCAACACCAGACTCGTCCATTCGTGTCCAAGGCGCATGTACCAGCCAGGCCCGTCCCGATTGAAGTGAAAGTGGTGCCACGAGGGACTAAGGGTGTGCGGTAGGTCTTGCCGCCGAGCGTGGTACCCGTTCCAAGTTGACCGTTTCCTCCAGTTCCGAAACACCACGTCTTAGATGTTGTCGTGAGAACACAGGTGTGGTAATCCGAGGTGGATATTTGTTGCAGGGTTTCGTTGTCGGGGACTGACATCGCCACGGGACGTGAACTGCTGTTGTATGAACCGTCGCCGAAACTACCGTCATAATTGGATCCCCAGCAATAACCGTTGCCAGATTGCGAGATCGCGCAGACGCGCCCTCCACCGACGGACACCGAGGCAAAGATCACTCCACTCGGAGGGACTATCTCCGTGGGTGTATAAGAAGAAATATTGCGAGGTGAACTTGTATGGCCAAGAGCTAGTTCGCCACTGCTGTTGTAACCCCAACAATAAAGATGATCGCGATCTGTGACGACACAAATGTTGGGACTACCGAGATCGTATTGAACTACTTTGCCAAAATCTGGCATCGGTACAAGGACCGGCACGCGTAGAGATTCGGTCCCGCCGTCACCGATGAATTGAGCATCACCCCAGCACCACAATTCGCCATCAACGTTGGTCGCGCAACCAACTGAATAGCCGCTTTGGACTGATACGACACGCATGTCATTGGGAAACTCAACTTGTACTGGGGTACGCGAAGTAGGGGTGAAGTAGCTACCAAGATGATGCTCGCCCCAGCAATAGGCGTGGCCCGATACGGCTAGAGCACATGCACCTCTGAGTCCGCCGACACTGACCGACGCAAATTTTTCATTGTTCGGTAAAACAACTGGCGAGGGTGTGGCGAGAGGTCCAGCAGGTTGATCGCCAACCAAATACCGTTCTGAGTTATCCCCCCAACAGACACCCGCTCCTTGAGTGGTGACGGCGCAGGCAGCGCGCGCTCCGATCGAAACTTGGCTGTAGGTGAAGACATCGGCCTGAACCGATGATGAAGCGAACGGCAACATCGCCAAAAGCGAAGATGTCATGAGTAATGTCAGGGAAAAACGTAGTACGCGCATATAGGAGACCATAACGCGGGGGTATGGCAGAGTATGGCGAAACATCTATCTAATCCGTAAACAGCGCCTTTACGAGGTGTTTAACTTGCGCGAGAACAGAGAAAGAGTGAACCCAAGACCCCACGTGAGGTGCATGGTGGGCAAGATCAGCACAAGCGTAAGCCGTTCTGCGAGTGAAAGCCGCGGCTGACTGAGAGAGATAGCGGTAGTGAGTAGACCGTAGAGCAAGGGCAACAGCAGGCTTAGCGGGTTAATGACAGATATCGCAAGGCTGCATAGCAAAATAATTGTGACGAGTACTGGGACCAATTGGCGTAAGCGTAGGGACGAAGGATGCAAGCAAACAACTTTTGCTTTCCACCAACCGTATTGAAAATACTGCCGTGCCAATTGTGATAGTGAACTTCGGGGTTGATAATCAACCCATAGATTTGGATCAAACCAAATTGTTCCACCGTCACGGCGCAGACGAATGTTTAGTTCGTAATCCTGGTTGCGAATCAGCCGCTCGTCAAACCAGCCGACTTTTTCTGCACGAGATCTATCGAACACACCTAGGTACACCGAGTCAGTCGGACCCGCTTGTCCTCCAACATGAAACTTTGATCCACCTGTACCAAACTTTGAAGTCATTGCACGCGCTACGGAACGTTCAAAAACACTGCGACCGATTGGTCGCTGGATACCGCCCACATTGGCTGCTCCTGTCGAGTAAAGAGTGGCGACAGCGTTCAGTATGTAGTCAGGAGACAAGGTGGCGTGACCATCAACGCGAACGACGATCTCCCCTTTGGTATGAGCGATTGCAGCGTTTAAACCGCTAGCGGTTCTTCCCGAAGGGTTCTCTATGACCGAGATTCGATGATTTTGCGCGCTGAGACGCTGAGCGATCGCCTCTGTTGCGTCACTTGACGGGGCAACTGCTAAACAAATGTCAAATTCTCGCGGGTATGTCTGAAGCAAAATTGACTGCACGGATTGCTCAAGATACTTTGCCTCATTACGAATTGGCATCACGACAGAGACTGTGGGCCATTCACTATGACTCATCGTTTGGCTCTGGTCAGACACGACGACTCAGAACTACCCAGATAGTTCTGAGAAGAATCTGGATATCTAAAATGAGTGACCAATTCACAAGATATTGCAGGTCGTAACCGAGTTTATGTTCCGCTGCGCTGTCATAGCGACCGTGCACTTGAGCTAAGCCGGTGAGTCCGGGTGGAAGCTGGGTGCGTCGCTGGTATCCGGGTACTTCCTGTTGGAATCCCTTTGCCATTTCTGGTCGTTCGGGGCGAGGCCCGACCAAAGACATTTCACCCTTTATGACATTCCAGAGTTGGGGAATCTCATCGGCGCGCATCGATCGCATCCAAGACATTGATGAGATGATACGCGGGTCCGCAAGAGTAGCAATTTGGGGTCCGTCAGCTTCAGCGTCAAGTTTCATCGTTCTAAACTTGAAAACAGTGAAGGTTTCTCCCTTTTCGCCTACTCGTTGTTGCTGATAGAGGATTGCTGATCCAGCGACGATCCTGACATAGATGAAGAAAAAAATGACGATGGGGATAACGATTGGCGAGACAGCCAAAAGTAACAGCAAGTCAAACAATCTTTTTAGTCGCCGCTGATGATTGGCGAGATTGTGAGAACGAAGTCGCGTGAATGGCATACCCGCAATTTGGTGTATTGATCGAAGTCCAAGCAAAGTCTCTTGGGCGCTGACACGTTGATGAAGAACTATTCCGAGTTCCTCCAACTCACCCAATGGTTCGGGATATGCGGTATTAAAGGTCTGAATATCAAGAAACAAGAGATCGGTGATGAAATGGGAGTGGACGATGTCAATGATGTTGCTGGTGTCAAGCGTGGTGGCAACTACTTCCCCGAGTCGTTCATTGGTTACAAACTGTGAGCAGGCGGTCCGTATTGCTTCCTGCGGACCTACGATGCCAACTCTGGCAGGACCCTGACGACGCGAGGTGAGGATTCGAGTGAGGTAACGGCTAGAGGTCAGTGCAAGCGAACCGAGGAGGAGCAGTAGAACTAGGTTCACTCGGGGCATGAAGTAACGGTCTGTGAACAGGGTGATCACAGCGATCGTCGCCACGCCAACGGTAAGTGCCAGCGATACGCGTCGCAACCACGGGGCATTACCTAGACGCGACTCCCGTTCGTACAGTCCGGCAAAGTAATTAATCAGTAGCAGAAAAATTGATACCAAACTGAAACCAACTAAGTGGTGTCCAAGAGAATAGGTCGGCCAGTGTCGCCCGAATCGAATCAAGTTGATGGCTACTAGAGAGAGATACAGGGCGAAAAAATCAAAGATATAGAGGAACCTAAAGCCGCGATCCCAAGCGGCAGTCAAAGGTCGGGAGAGAAGATTTATGAGTATTTCAATCCAAGAAGGAAACGCCCGTGGCAACTGCTGTCGCGGACTCTCACTCATTGGATCATGATACCTCGCTCGCATACAGTCAAGCGGAGATGTGACATTCAGGAGACACTGTTTTTCTTATGAGAGTTGACCATAATGCCAGTGAAAAGCACTATCAATGATTTGCTGGAGACTCTTTTGAGCAGTCCAACCGAGCACTTTCTTGGCGAGTGTCACATCGGCATATACGGCCGCAGGGTCTCCTAATCGGCGAGGAGCAAATTCATGGGGAACTGTGTGACCCAATACTTTTTCGGTGGCGGATAAAATTTCCATCACAGAGGTGCCGACCCCAGTGCCGAGATTCACCGTCAAATTGGGCCCACCAGATTGCAGATAGTTGATTGCTTTAGCATGGGCATCCGCCAAATCCTCAACGTGAACATAATCGCGAATTCCTGTTCCGTCTTTTGTTGGGTAATCATTACCTAAAATCTGGAGTGGCCCACTGATGTTGAGGGCGGCTTTCATCACGAGCGGAATGAGGTTCGTGGTGACATCCCAATTCTCACCTAACGCGCCATCACTGCTCGCTCCTGCGGCGTTGAAATATCTCAAACTTGTCCATCGCAAGCCGTGGGTTTCGCCATACCAGCGAATGACTCGTTCCATCATTGCTTTTGTTTCGGCGTAAACATTGACTGGAGAAATTACAGACGACTCATTAATCGGTGAAGATTGCGGATTGCCATACACCGCAGCAGAAGATGAAAAAACAATGTGTTGGACGTTGGCGGCCAGCATTCCTTCAACCAAATTGACAGTTCCTTGAACATTGTTTCGCCAATACATTTCTGGCTGACTCATGGATTCCCCAGCACTTTTATAGGCTGCAAAATGGACAACAGTTGTGACTTTATGTTTCAGACAGATCTTGGTGACGAGGGCAGTGTCAGCAATATCGCCAATGACCAGTGGGGTACCCAAGACTGAGTCCGCATTGCCACGTTCGAGAGAATCAAAAACAACGACATTGCGCCCCAACGATGTCAAAAGACGCGAGGTGTGAGAGCCGATATATCCCGCACCGCCAGTGACGAGAATGGTCACGAGATGCCTTCAACATTTATAAAATAACCAATCATTTTTTGAAGACCATTATGCAGTGTTACTTCTGGTCGCCAATTCAAGAGACTTTGAGCTAAGGCGATATCGGGTCTTCGTTGTAGCGGATCACCTTGTCGCTCGGGCGGAAGTGAAACGGAGAGAATTTCACTTGAAGAGCCTGTGAGATTGATCACTAGCTCAGCAAGTTCACGCATCGTGAACTCTTCTGGGTTCCCAATATTGACCGGGAAATTATAATCGCTGTTGAGTAAAGCCATCAGACCGCGAACTTCGTCACTGATATGGCAAAACGACCGCGTTTGTTGCCCATCACCATGCAGCGTCAGAGGCCGATTGAGCAACGCTTGTTCGACAAAGGTGTTGACAACTCGTCCATCACTCGGTCGCATCCGTTCGCCATAGGTATTGAAAATACGCACGATGCGTATATCAAGATGATGAACTCGGTGATAGGCCATTGTGAGTGCTTCACTGAAGCGTTTTGCTTCGTCGTAACAACTGCGTGGCCCAATCGGGTCTACATTTCCGCCGTAGGACTCGGGTTGTGGGTGCACCAGTGGGTCACCGTAAACCTCGCTGGTGGACGTCAGGAAAAAGATGGCTTGATCTTTCACGGCGCGATCAAGAAGATTGCGCGTTCCAGTACTACCAACAGCTAAAATTTCGAGTGGCATTGTGGCGAAGTCATTGGGGGAAGCTGGGCTCGCAAAATCGAGAATCGCATCAAATTTTTCTGTTAATGCGCGATGCTCCGGCCAAGGGAGAGTGATGTCATGCTCAATCAGATGAAAAAGTTGGTGATTGATTAGATGCGCTACATTGCTGGCACGCCCTGTGCAAAAGTTATCGACCACAACTACTTCGTCGCCACGAGCGAGAAGTGCATCGACCATATGTGACCCAATAAATCCCGAACCACCAGCGAGTAAAACGCGCATCCCTAGCGACCAATTCCTAGATGGGTAAAACCGGCCTCTTGCCATGTAGATCGGTCGAGAAGATTGCGCCCATCAACGACGGTTCGTCCGCTCATGACCGCACTAACTTCTGAGGGATCAATTTTAGTGAACTCTGACCATTCTGTGAGAACGACAAGAACCTCAGCATTGCGAGTGCATGCCAAGGCAGAGTCTGCGATCTGAATTTCTTGGCTGAGACCAATTCGGTGAGAGGTGACTGTTGGATCGAAAGCCTGGATGATTGCTCCCAACTGCAGGAGTCGGTGAATGATTTGGAGAGAGGGGGAGTCGCGCAGATCGTCGGTACCAGCTTTGAAAGTGAGTCCCCAGACAGCGACAACTTTTCCGCTGACAGAACCCTCCGCAGCACGGCGAATTTTTTCAGTCACTCGGTCAAACTGTTGATCATTGACAATAATGACACCCTTCAAGAGATCGAAGTTGTAATCGGCGTCTTCAGCAATCTTGATTAAGGCGCGTGAGTCCTTGGGGAAACATGAGCCACCCCAACCAGGGCCAGGTTGTAGAAAACTGGCGCCGATCCTGGTATCGGACCCCATACCCAAGACGACATCATTGATGTCGGCTCCCACTCCTTCACAAATCGCAGCGATGGCGTTGATAAAGGATAATTTGGTGGCGAGAAATGCATTAGCAGCATATTTAATGGTCTCAGCTGAGGCGGGATCAGTGATGATGATTTTTGCTGACAAGGCATCATAAATCGAAGCCACTTTTAAGGCGGCTTGACGATCGTCGCTGCCGATGACAACGCGATCTGGATGCAGGAAATCGTGGACTGCTGAACCTTCGCGCAAAAACTCGGGATTCGACACGACGCTGATGTCAGGTCGCTGAAGTGAGTGTTCAACGACTTTTGTTGAACCAACCGGCACTGTGGATTTGTTGACGACGATGGCACCGAAGGGGAGAGCGGCTGAAATTTCTTCTGAAGCGGCTTGAACATAGGAGAGATCAGCGGCGCCGTCGTCACCTTGTGGGGTG
>BJGB01000045.1 GCA_014190215.1 Actinomycetes bacterium
TTTCAGATTTCGGCAAGTTCCTTTTTCCAATCGTCACCCCAAGCCGCCGAAGCATTAGTTGATACGACGCGACGCGCCCTCGGTGAGCCGACCGAGTGGACTGCCGGTCCAGTTGTTGACGCCTACAGCGGTGTTGGACTTTTTGCAGCCACAGTGTTTCCGAGTGATCGCCATATCATTGCCATTGAATCAAATCCCGCGGCCTGCTCGGATGCGCGTCTGAACTTGGCTGAACGCGATGTTGAAATTGTGCAGCAAGCAGTCGAGGAGTGGGCACCCGTTGCGGCAGCAGTAGTGGTAGCCGATCCGGCCCGCGATGGATTGCGAGCCAGTGGTGTTGAGGTTCTCGTCGCCACACGAGCCTCAGTGATTGTCCTCATTTCATGTGATCCTGCGTCTTTGGGTCGAGATGCACGATTGTTGCGAGACAGCGGATATGTCTTGGAATACAGCGAAGTCTTGGATGTATTCCCGCATACTCATCATGTTGAAGTTGTGAGTCGTTTCGTGCGAGATGAAACAATGGGCAACGCATGACTCCCGTCCTTTCACACGAAGTAGCCGAGGCGCTTGCTCAGAGACGTCCAGTTGTGGCCCTTGAATCAACTATTTTTTCGCATCTTGGATTGCCGTCGCCAGCTAATGCGCAAGCGTTACATCAATGTCTCGCGGCCATTCGCCAGGCGGGGTGTGTGCCGGCGGTGACGGCTGTGATTGATGGTGTCGTGCGCTTAGGCATTGACGAATCCGAACATCAGAGAATTTTAGGGGCAGCACGCAAAGTTGCAGAACGCGATATTGCCGTGGCGGTGGCACAGCGATGGGAATTTGGTGCAACCACAGTTTCGGCTGCAGTTGCTATTGCAGCAAGTGGGGGAGTTAGCGTTTTTGCTACTGGTGGAATTGGTGGTGTGCATCGTGGATCGGAAATCACCGGCGACATATCGGCAGACTTAGATGCCATAGCGCATTATCCAGTGGTCACTGTCTCTGCTGGAGCGAAAGCATTTTTAGATCTACCGCGCACCCTCGAATACTTCGAAACAATTGGTGTGCCAGTTCTTGGTTGGCAACATGATTGGTTCCCAGCGTTTTATACGCGCTCATCGGGCATAAAAATTCCTCATCGCGTTGAGGGTGCTGATGAAGTTGCAGAAATTTTGGTGAATCGTTCGCGTCCGAATACTGGCGTTCTTCTCACTGTACCGATCCCCATTGAGGCCGAACTAGATGCAACTAATCTTGATCACGTTTTAGCGCAGGCACTAAAGGATTGTGATGTGGCGGGTATTCGTGGTGCTGGCGTGACTCCGTTTGTTTTAGGCAGAATCGGACAAGCCACGGATGGCAAAAGTGTCCCCGCGAATCTGGCTTTGGCGCAAAACAACGCTCATGTGGCGGGACTAGTAGCTGTGGCAATGTGCCGACTAGACCACTAACCGATGTCGCAAGCTAGTTGCCGAAAAATGGTGCACCCCCTGGGGATCGAACCCAGGACCAATGGATTAAGAGTCCACTGCTCTGCCAGCTGAGCTAGAGGTGCATAACGCGAAGCCCCAGTGTAGATGCCTCGCAGCACCTACTTTGGTATCCGTCAAAACTGCTCGGACTTCGTATGTTTTGGGTGAACGAGGGGTCTCGAACCCCCGGCCTTCAGTACCACAAACTGACGCTCTAACCAACTGAGCTACGCCCACCATGTGAGCCCCTATTCTGCCATATCACTGCGGGTTTCGCACATTTATTTTCACCTCGCTGTAGGGGTGCGTCGGGTGCTGTCAATCTGCTGTTAGGGTGTTATCAACCTTAAAGGGGTGTTTAACCGTGTCCTCCACGGAATCTGCAATAAGTAGTGCTCACAGCCTCGGCTGGAGAGCGAAGGAAATTACTCAGCGAGAAGTCGCCCGGTACGCCGAGCGCACTCGTGGCTCCCAGAAAGCATCTGTGCGGGCTCGTCTCGTCATGCCACTGGGCGTGCCGTCAAGTTTCCAAGCGTATGATCCTCACCCCGTTGTGGTGAAGGCAGCACGCGGCGCAAATATGTGGGACGTTGACGACAACGAATACGTCGACTACGACATGGGATTCGGAGCATTGTTTAGCGGCCACGTCAATCCGTTGGTCCGTCGTGCCATTGATGCTCAACTCGATGACGGGACCTTATTTGTCACTCCGTGTGAACTCAATGCCGATGTCGCCGAACTTTTAGGTCAGCGTTATGGCTTGCCAATGTGGCGCTTTACGAACTCCGGAACCGAAGCCACGATGGACGCCATTCGTGTCGCCCGCGGTGCCACTGGTCGCGACAAGATCGTCAAAGTTGAAGGTGGATATCACGGGCATCACGATGAAGTGATGATCTCGATGAAGCCGAAACTTGAAGATGCGGGTCCTGCAGATCGTCCGAATTCGGTACCTGCAACTGCTGGCATCACGCAAGCAGTTCTTGGGGACACCATCGTGGTTCCCTATAACGATGCCGAAGCTCTTGAGCGCGCGTTACGTCACGAAGATGTGGCCTGTTTCATTGTTGAACCGGTGATGGAGAACATCGGTATTTGTCTTCCCGATCCTGGCTATCTCGAAGCCGTTCGTGAAATCACAACGCGCTACGGAACATTGCTGATCTTCGACGAAGTGAAGACTGGTATTACTGCCGGATGGGGAGGAGCGACGGGCGCGCTGGGAGTAACTCCTGACTTGGTGGCCCTGGCGAAATCAATCGGTGGCGGACTGCCACTCGGGGCCTTCGGTGGCAAACGCGAATACATGGACCAAATCACTATGGGTCGTGTGATTCACCTCGGAACTTATAACGGAAATCCGTTGTGTATGGCTGCCGCCAAGGCAGTGCTGTCAGAAGTGTGCACACCTCAGGCAACTGCGACTGCTATCGGTCGTAACAAATTGTTAGTTGATGCCTGCAGTGACATCATTGAAGAAGCCAATCTGCCGGCACAGGTTTTACAATTTGGTGCTAAGGGTTGTGTGACGTGGACAGCGGAACCAGTTCGTAACTATCGCGATTATAAGAAAAGTGATTTAGATCTTGCTTTTGCGCAGTGGATTTACGGCATCAATCGTGGCATTTTGTTGCCACCTGGTCTTGATGAACAATGGCTCATTTCAATTATGCATAGTGACGAAGAGTCAATGCGTTACGCCAATGTTTTCAGTGAGTTTGTCGACGAACTCACGGCCTGATTCGGCAAACTATTTCTGTGGTGAAAACAGCGGCCTCGACTAGGCGGATGATTTTTCGATCGTTGCTCCGCCGTTGTCCGCGCTGTGGTGATCGGCACGCATGGTTTCAGACCTGGTTTAAACAAGGGGATCGTTGTCTTGCTTGCGGACTTCAACGCACTCGCAATACACATGGTCAAGAACTTGGGTCTATGACGATCGCTCTAGTCGTCAATATTTGCTGGTTAGTTGCGGCTTCAGGAATTGCGATTGGCTTCACCGTTCCAGATGTTCCTGTGCTCACATTATTTGTGGTTCTAGCCACTGCTGAGGTGTTGGTTGCGGTCCTCACTTGGCCGATAACGCACACCGTGTGGATGGCCATTGATCTACGGGTACGACCCATGGGTTTTGCCGAAATTGACGAGGCTGAGGCTTGGTTGAACACATCGGCGCCGTAAGGCACCCCCTCTGAGCAGGTCAAACATCTGTTCGCCCCGACAATGCTTGACCGAACACTCGTTCGTAGTTACGCTCTTGTTATTCGCCCATACGGTGAGGTCGCAGTTGACAACCTTCTGTGCCACACCCCGTTCCTAAGGTCCCAGACATGACAAACAAAGCATCCAGTTCATCATCCAAGATCATCTCCACCGAGAAAGGAAATGTAGTGAGCACAGATCGAGAGAAAGCACTTGAAGTAGCCCTCGCCCAAATCGAAAAGCAATATGGCAAAGGTGCCATCATGCGCATGGGCGACAAAACCGATATGGCGATCGAAGCAATCTCCACAGGGGCCTTGGCTCTTGATGTTGCTCTCGGCGTTGGCGGTTTACCACGTGGTCGAGTTGTTGAGATTTACGGACCAGAATCATCTGGTAAGTCAACATTGGCAATGCACGTTGTCGCCGAAGCTCAGCGCAACGGAGGTGTCTGCGCCTACATCGACGCCGAGCATGCCATGGACCCTGTGTACGCCCGAGCTATTGGCGTCGACATTGACAAGTTGCTCATCTCGCAGCCCGATACCGGTGAGCAGGCCCTTGAAATCGTTGACATGTTGGTTCGTTCGGCCACGCTTGACGTCATCGTTATTGACTCCGTTGCCGCTTTGACACCTCGCGCCGAAATTGAAGGCGAAATGGGCGATAGCCACATGGGTCTGCAGGCTCGTCTCATGAGCCAAGCACTTCGCAAACTGACCGCCAATCTCAACAAGTCCAATACCGTGGCGATTTTCATTAACCAGTTGCGCGAAAAGATTGGTGTCATGTTTGGTTCCCCAGAAACAACACCTGGCGGCCGAGCATTGAAGTTCTACTCATCGGTGCGTCTCGACATTCGTCGCATTGAGTCAATCAAGGACGGAGCAGAGGTCGTGGGTAACCGCACTCGCGTCAAGGTTGTCAAGAACAAAGTCTCGCCTCCATTCCGCCAAGCAGAATTTGACATCATGTACGGCAAAGGAATCAGCCGCGAAGGTTCGGTCTTGGATATGGCAGTAGATCTGAACATCGTCAAGAAGTCGGGCGCCTGGTTTACATACGAGGGTGAACAAATGGGTCAAGGTCGTGAAAACGCCAAGAACTATTTGACGGAGAACACTGAAGTGATGGTGGAAGTAGCAGAAAAAGTACGTATTGCTGCTGGCTTGGGCGATGCCCCTGCCGTGTTCACCCCTGCTGATGAAGAGCCCATCAAACTCGACTGAGGTTTCGCCCTTGGGCATTGACCTGTTCGCTGATAACCTTGGGATGCCTTCCGAGATAGCTCAGCTGGCAGAGCAGCTGACTGTTAATCAGCGGGTCGCAGGTTCGAGCCCTGCTCTCGGAGCACATAACACAGGGTCCGCCAGTAGGCGGACCCTGTGCCTTTGGGGGCGGTAGCTCAGTTGGTTAGAGCAGGGGACTCATAATCCCTTGGTCGCGGGTTCAAGTCCTGCCCGCCCCACTTCAGATTTATCGTCGCCTGTCGATTCATATCCGCATGACGTCACGGTGTGGCAGAGTGGCATATGAGTTCGCACACGATTGCCTTAGTTGCCCATGATCACAAGAAGGATGCACTGATTGAATGGGCGCGCGCTAATAAGGATCGCCTCAGTCGACATTCGCTGGTAGCCACGGGTACGACCGGCAAGATGTTGAGCGAGCAAGTGGGTCTTGACGTGCATTGCTTGAAAAGTGGTCCCCTCGGCGGCGATCAACAACTGGGAGCAATGATCTGCGAACAGGCCGTCGACATGTTGATCTTCTTTTGGGATCCGCTGGAACCCCAACCACATGATCCAGATGTGCGTGCCCTTTTACGGATCGCTGTGGTCTATGACATTCCCACGGCAAGCAACTTGGCGACTGCGGATTGTCTCTTGTCGTCACCGTTGTTCGCCTCGTGAGCGGCTCGGTGTCAATGGAGAGTTCTGATGCCCCCCTGACGTATTCAACTTATTTGAAGATTGACGAGTTGCTGAGTCTGCAACTGCCAAAGTCTGACGGTCCAGAACACGACGAAACTTTATTTATCATTATTCATCAGGTCTACGAATTGTGGTTCAAGCAAGTGTTGCATGAGTTGGACCACGCAATCTTTTTATTGCAAAAAGACCAGCAGGTCTCGGCCTCGAAAACGTTGAAGCGCGTGCTGACGATATTTAAAGTCATGGTCTCGCAGATGGATGTTTTGGAAACGATGACTCCTTTGGAGTTTATGAGTTTTCGCGAGCGTCTTGAATCTGGAAGTGGCTTTCAATCGGCACAGTTCCGGGAACTTGAATTTCTCCTCGGTTACAAGCGTGAAGAAGTCTTATCTGAGGTTGCGCACACAGAGAGCGCGCGCCAACGCCTTGATGATCGTCTGGCTACACCATCGTTATGGTCGGCTTTTTGTTCGCATCTTGCCCGCAGAGGCCATGGCGTACCAGACGAGGTACTCAATGCAGATAATTCCGTGAGCACGCAACCCAACGAACAACTGCAAAATGTCCTGGTGGAGATTTATCGTCACGACGTATCGTCGGCAGAACTTTGTGAACGCCTCGTTGATCTCGATGAGGGTCTACAAGAGTGGCGTTATCGGCACGTGAAAATGGTTGAGCGAACCATCGGTGTCAAGCTTGGTACGGGTGGATCATCGGGTGTGGGTTATCTGCTGTCAACTCTTGGTCAGCCAGTATTTGCCGACCTTTGGGCCATCAGAGCTCGGCTCTAAATAGGTTCGAGTCCTTTAGGGCTCGACCACGATCCAACCTCGCCTTTGCAATTCGGCAGCTAGGACCGAGTCGGGCAAATCACGCACGGTCTTTTCGGTTGTCGTGATTCGTTGTGGTGAGGCCTTGGGTTTGATAGATCGTGCGACCACGACGTCTGGTGGTGTATCAGGCTGAGTTTCGGCTTCTTGTTCAAGTTGGGCGATGAAATCCTCAGCTTCTTGGCGGGTGAATTTGCCGCCCGCCTGACGTTGATTGAAATGCATCGGACCTCGGGCATCGCGAAAATCGCTGTAGCCAGCAGCACTTAGTAAATCTGCGAGTTGCTTTAATTGCGAATGCGACGCTGGGGGACCGGGGGATTGACCAAAAGCCATGACCTAGTCTCGCAAACGGGTGTGGCAGAGGCGGGCATGCCTGCTCATACGCGTGTTATCAGCACAGTCAGTGCAGCACTTAGACCCACAGCGAGGACCATCACCGAGGCACATCCGCCGCGATAGCTCAGGCCTCTGCCCAAGCGAAAACTCGTACGTCCCCGCGAGTTGATCGTGAAAGGTCCGATGCGACCGCTACCGCTGATGCCACGCTTGGAGATGTTCAGCCAAGAACGTTTTCCAGTACGAACTCGTTTGCGATATGAAAATCCCATGTGGGCCTCCGAGATTATGTGCGGCGTGCTTGGGCGGCGCGACCTAAATCTATGACCTCTGCCTGATGAGCGGTGTGCATGGGGTCTTCTTCTCCACCAATAGCGTCAATGAATTCCTCGACATCTTGGGGCTCGCCACCAATCAGCCAGACAACCATCGCTCCATCGTGGTCTTCGGGGTCACGTGGCAAGATTCCTTCAACTTCGTACTGATCCACAGTGATCTCGTCTGACCCTTTGCCGACAGGGGCGACGATAGCCATCTCAACGCTGGACTCTGGATCAAGATCACTCAAGATGTCAATTAGTTCGGCAACATTCATACTCTCAGTATTTCATGTGGAGTGCTGGCTAAGTGTCATCCGCGAAATCAGGATTCAACGATCCAAGTGGGTGCAAGTTGCAGAAGGAACAGACTGACATCGCTGCAATGTTTCAGCACGCTGCAAAAAGCAGAATCATCGTTGATGTATATATCTGCCAGAGACACACTCAATCTGGCCACAATCGACAAACGATGCTCTGGGGCATCAATCACCGAAACGGTTGAGTCAATGGCCGAGACTTCCAATGGAAGTTCGGATCCACCAACTCCGGCAAGATCCGTCGCCAGCACGAGAAGGTCGGGCCGACTTGAGAGTGGGGGTAGGGTCCATGTGAAGAGTAAGGGGAACTCAAAACCGAGGGGTGGGTCTTGATCTGGATCATCAAGTTTGCCCATTTCATCTTCAAAACCGAGTAACGCCCGCGGGTCAACTTCAAGTGAGAGATGGAGATCGATCGGGCCGTCGCAGGCTTCTTCGGGATGAAGGTCCACTTCCCACATCTGACGCAGCGAATAGGTCTCCACGAAATGACGTTCATCGTGCACGTGAAACCCGTGTTCAACGGCATGACTTTTCATATCCGAGACGAAACCTGCTACATCAATAAAAGCCATAACGCATCCTTTGCAACAAGGTTCAGGATAAAGGGTGTCCCGCACACTACCCTCCATGGGGTGGAGTCTGATCGATTACTCGAGTTACTGAATCGGGTCGCAGATGCAGTGGGCCTTGGTTTGCAGGGGATCACGGATTGGGGATTGTCGGGTTTTCGTGACGGCCAATACAACGCCGACTTGGTGGCCGATCAGATCGCTTTAGACATTCTTCGCCAGGCTGGAGTGGGGATTATCTCTGAAGAGAGTGGAGCGGAAAATCTTCAACGTGACGTCGTAGTCATCCTCGACCCCCTTGATGGATCAACCAATGCCAGTCGAGCAGTACCGCACTACGCCACATCTTTGTGCGCTGTAGACGCTCACGGTGCGCTGGTGGCCTTGGTGGTCGATCAAGCCACAAATACTCGTTGGTCGGCAGTGAGAGGTCAAGGAGCCTTCAGAGATGGTGTGCGCCTCGTACGCCGCGACGTCAGTGATTGGTCACAGGCGATGGTGGCGATTTCGGGACCGCCTCCGCCGAATCCGGGTTGGGGTCAATTTCGCGCTTTCGGAGCCTCAGCAATAGACCTGTGTTACGTCGCCGACGCAACAGTCGATGCGTTTATTGACATGAGTCCAAGTGCTCACGGGGTGTGGGACTATGCCGCTGCATATTTGGTGTGTCAAGAAGTCGGAGTTCGCATTGAGGATGCTCAAGGCCGAGAACTGATTGTGATGGATGCTGCCCAGAGGCGAACTCCGGTGGCAGCGACGACAGGGATATTTTCTCAAGCGTTGGCGACGCGGCACTTGTCAGCTTTATAGAAGCCGATTCAGACTGCGTCGGCAGCGTGCTGACCTTCATGCCACAAACGCGACACGCTGGGGTGGCGCAACTTTCCGAGAGCCCGCGCTTCAATCTGACGAACGCGCTCGCGGGTAATGCCCATCTTCTCACCGATCTCGGCCAGGGTCATTGGGTGATCGTCAATACCGAAGCGGGATCGCAGAACCTGTTCTTCGCGCTCTTCAAGGCGCCGCAATTGGTCAACTAACGCTCGCCTCTCGAGGGCTGCGGCAGCCGATTCATATGGCGATATCGCTGCGTCATCGGCGATCAAATCGCCAAGTTCAGAATCGCCGTCAGAATCAAGTGGTGTTGAAAGCGAGACGAGAGGGCGGCGGTGCTGATGTACCAAAGCGACCCGTTCAACGCTGACCCCTGATAATTCGGCAATCTCTTCAACGGTCGGCTGGCGCTCTAATTGGGCGGCAAGTTTGTCGGTGCTCTGGTCAATCAGCGAGTACACCTCGCGCACATGCGATGGGACCCGAATCGTGCGCGAAGAATCGGCCAACGCGCGTCCGATTGATTGGCGGATCCACCACGTGGCATAGGTTGAAAACTTAAATCCTTTTTCGTGGTCAAAGCCTTCGACAGCACGCATTAAGCCGAGGTTTCCCTCTTGAACCAGATCCAGTAGACCTAGTCCGGCACCTTCGTAGCGTCGTGCCACACTGACTACTAAACGCAGGTTGCATTGAATGAACTCACCTCGTGCGTCGTCGCCTGTCTGTACCGTGCGCGTCAACTCAGTGCGTTCGCGACCCGTGGGGGCGGGGTCAAACTCAAGGCGTTCTTGGGCTACCCGAGACGCCAAAATCAGACTTGCAAGGCGACGCTCGTCATCAGCCGTGAGCAACGGGTAAGTCCCGATGTCATCAAGGTATTGACGAAGAAGTTCGCTTTCAGAGTCGCCAGGGCGGGTTGCCACAAGAAAAACCGTAGTAGCGCGAGTCGCGTACATCGTGGATACTCGCACTATTTGGTTTGAATGAGAATGCTGGCGGTAGCATTCAGAGTCCCGCAAGGGCGCTTAGCTCAGTTGGTTAGAGCTCCTCGCTTACACCGAGGAGGTCGGGGGTTCGAGTCCCTCAGCGCCCACCCATAGGTCCTCATTGGCAACTCGGTCTAGTCATTCACGAGGATTTGTTTTGGCTCCATCTATGATCCAACGGCCGAAAGTTCTCATCGTGGGATGCCGAGAACGGTGACTGCATGCCGACGTTGGGCACCCTAGCGAATGACGATTGTGCCTGGTTTTCGTAGATTAGTAAGAACTGTTCCGTCTCTCGTCACAGGAGTCACCTTGTACCTACAGGTACCCTTCTTAAAAACGAACAACTTACTCGCAGAATGTGTGCAAACTGCCGGCGTTGATACGGAGATGATGAATTTCCCGCGATTGGGCTTCGTGACTTTGAGATTCTTGGCCAAAGTACTTAACGCATATTGTTCAAGGAAAAGAGCTTTGCCGTTTTTAGTCCCGAAACCGTAAGTGGGCTGAGAGAACGTCACCTCGGGAATTTCAATGAGGACCCCATTGGCGTCGGCCGTCGCTACGTAACGCAGTCCTGCATCAGTCGTGCTGTGTGACGATGCATTGAGGGTCGAACCATCTTCGGTTCGGGTCACCTTCGCATTGGCGGCATAGTGCTGTGGGGAGTCACCAAAACAAGCCGCTACCGCTTCAGCGGGGATATAGGCCGAGACGTAACCAAGATTCGGTTCACCATCGTGGCGCAGGTGAGGGCCACCGAGGTCGATTTTTAAACCGGAGAACGATTGGTCTCGGTTGCTATTAGTTGGGCAAGAAGCCCACACGAAAAACACGAAGGCCGCCGAGCTTGTGTACATGCCTGGAAGGTCGCTAAATCCAGCCGCTCCGGTGCCAGTGGCATCGGTATAGCGCACCGCGCCGGTCAGACTCGCAGGACTATCTACGCTCGCGCGTTCCACCTCCGCTGCGCACTGCAAGGGCATCTTGCCCGAGCAGTCATTCCCATATATGTCTGAGAAAGATAGTGGACTCGCCGTGACACTCACGAGGCCCGTCGTCGGGTTAACGGTAAAGGCGCTAGCGCGGGCGTGATTTTCTGAAGTCAGCGCAACGTCACCTGCCTGAGGAGTGAAGGACACCGTGAATGATTTTGAGACATCGTCAACAGATAGGGCGGCAGAGGAAGTGTTATCGCCGGCAAGTCGACCCACCGAATATCCATAGACACGATTACCTGTGTCGCGACAGAGGCTCAAGGTGTACTTCACTTCCGATGCGCTATCCGCAAATACACCAAGGCTCACTGGCGTTGCAGCAACACCATCGACCAAAAGCGCGGCTGAGCCAGCCGTAAGAAATGATGAACCCATGGTGCAGGTCCCTGCGCTGTCAGCACCCGCGATCTGTGCCCCCACGGCGAGGGAAAGGCTACTGGTCAGCAGAATTGCACTGAGAGATACCCGACGAGTTAAGTGATTTCGCATGGCATGACCTACTTTCTCGGGGCGAGATATTCATCCCAAAAAAGAACTTATCGCATGCGCAATAGTCCCGCAAGGGCGCTTAGCTCAGTTGGTTAGAGCTCCTCGCTTACACCGAGGAGGTCGGGGGTTCGAGTCCCTCAGCGCCCACTAGAAACCCTTCCAGAGTTGCAGAGGTGACTTGAAACGGTCGCAGCCGCTCGGCACAGATACCTCTTGTGAACCGAGTGCAGCGGAGTAGTAGCCGGCACAAACGATCTCCATGATCCAGCGACCGAAGGCGACATCCATGAAAGGTTGCGTTCCTTCTTCAAGATCTGCGATGAACGCCGAGAGTTGACCGACATAGCCAAATTGTTCAATCATCGGGATCGCAGCAGTTGTCGCTGGCAACGCCACTTCGTCACCGTTGTGTTCAAGAGTGAGATGTGGAAAGAGTTCGGCGCGTACGACACCTTCATTGCTAGATGCTTCAATATCCCAAGTTGGGATCGCCTCACCCTCCCAACTTGAGGTCACAGTGGCTGTCAAGCCGCTGTCAAAACGTAGATGAACTTCAGCGTGAGTATCGGTGATCTCACCGCGCAAGGTCGCTGAGAGAGCAACGACTTCTCCAGCTCCAGTGGCGCGTCCAATCAACACTGCGAGAGCCAGTGGGTGCACGCCAAGGTCAAATAGCGCTCCACCTCCCCAGAGCGCAGTGGTGAAATCGCCCCATTGCGGAAGTGACTGAATTGTTTTCAGAACTAAATGGTTGAGCGGTCCAATCGTGGTCACTCGTTTGATGAATGCATGGAGCACAGGGGCGTAAGCCAAGTTTTCGGCATATAAAACTTTCGCTCCAGAATGCTCCACGAGATCCAAAAGGCGGTCGGCTTCATCAAGCGTCAAGACAAGGGGCTTTTCGACAATGACGGCGGCACCACTTTTTAGAGCGTGGACTGTGTGCGAAAAATGGTGAGCGGGCGGCGTTGCCACGATGACGATGTCGGCGGCTGCGGGAAGTTGCTCATATGAGACTGAGACGGTGTTCAGTTGGCTTGCGCGTTCCGCACTTCTAGCCTCAGAGCGCGAAGCCACTGCGGTGATTGATGCTCCGACAACGTGGGCGGCCATGGCATGGGCTCCAGAAATCATTCCCGCTCCGCAGAGAGCAATAGTTTTGGAGGCAGCCATGCTGGTTATTTCCCGCTCAGCGCACTCACAACGGGAGCAAAGGCATCAATTTGATCGTCCCCCACGATGATGTACGACAAGCCCCAACGTTCACGTCGAGCGATCAAGTCTTCAATCAATTTGCTGGGCGGGCCAACAAGAGCAAACGGAGTTTCTTCAACCATTCCGGGTTCAACGCCGATCATCGCGGCAATGTCGGCAGCGGCACCAACGGCATCATCGGTGATGTTGACAAGGAAGGCGCGCACAT
>BJGB01000046.1 GCA_014190215.1 Actinomycetes bacterium
TTGTTGAACGCCAACATCCCACAGCTGGTCGCGTTCGTGAACCTCGCCCAGCAGCGCGCTTTTCTGAGACTCCAGCCACCGTCGGAAGTTTCGCCCCGACTCCTGGCGAACATAGCGATGAAATTGTCACCGAAATAGGTCTAGACGCTGCCGCCTTGAGAGCATCTGGCATCATTTTCTGAAGGCCCAGTCTGTCTGTGATCTGGCGATCACTGTCAGATCCGCCTCATGCATTGTGGCTCAACCAGCAAGCACCGCGCGGGCAACTAAATCAGTTCCAAAAGAAGTCAGAATCGCCAAGTACATCAATCCCGTGGCAGCCATCACTGCCGAATAGGAGCGCTCCTGTAAAGCCTTGAGAGTGACAACCCCTAACACCCCAGTCGTGATCGCGCACGCCCCCCAGAACCAGCCGAGTTGGCCGCTCCAGCCATCATCGACCGAGCCAGTAAAGACACTGAACATTCCCGTTGGAATCAACATCACGACGACTTCGAGCGGCCAAATATATAAAAACATGCGCACGATTTCATTGACATGGCGGCGTGGCAAACCGGGTTGTACGAGATACCAATGCCCGAGCAACATCGCGTCAGAAACAAAACCGAGAAATGCTGCACCGACAACTGTCCGCACTATCGCCACGGCGTCATTACCACCATCACTGACGCCGCAGGCCACTAAGGCGATCAGACCAACGGCAACTGGCCACAAGTCAAGGCTTGGCTGAAACTCCTTGTCGCCCGAAGTTTCTTTGCGCCGCACAATACTTTGACCCAAGCCAAAGCTCGCTGTTACTGCGACGGTGATTGCGCCAATGTTGCGTATCATCTCGGCTGTCGATGAGGACTTCGAAGCAAAGCCGATATATGCCGCACTCACAGCCATCACGACATAGATTGAGCGCAGCAACCAGCCATAGCCCAGACCAACTTGGCGATGTCGAGTGGTAAACCAGCAACCCAACATTCCGCCGACCGACCACTGCAAGAAAACTGTTGCGGCATCAAGCTTGATCACAACCCTTACGATACGAGCAGCGCTACGCCGTGCGACAATTCCAAAACTGTGACTTCCACCTAGGCTGAGACGATGAAATTCCCCCTAGTGAGTCGCCTGACTCTGACCATGCTCTGCGCTGGACTTCTTCTTCAGGGTTGTTTCACTGGTCCACGGCCCACGCTTCTCTCCCCCGCAACGACTCCCACCGTGGAGGATCAATCGGTACAGGCGGTGATCGATATTTTGGCTTCGGGGGCGACACTGACCTTCACTGTCAACTATCACGTGCTCACCAAGTTCGGCAATCTTTCCAGCGATGCCACATTTGCTCATCATCCCGATTTCGGGAACAGCATGTCTGTTGGAGACGTGCGTTTCATCTATGCCCCAGATGGCACATCATTCACGTGCTCGACGACCACAGGAGAATGCAAGCCTGGGATAGACGAGTCGCGTGTTTCTGACCGTCAACTTGTTTCAACAATTTTTCAGAGTTCTGCGATCGAGAGAATCTTGCAAGACACACGCGTCGCTGTGGGCAGGGGTACGAGCACAACTTCGAGCATCAGTGATCAACCCACAACCTGCACAGCGCTACCCGTTGTTGATTCCAACGCAAGAACTCGGGAAAAGACCTATTGTGCTTTCAACAATCTGGGAGTCCTCGCAAGTCTCGAGACCGCCGATTTATCAATATCCGCGATCTCCGTCACGCTCGATGCTCAGGCAGACCAGTTTGCTGGCTGAGGACATCAAAAACGGTATTTTCACTCGCTGGGATCGCCAAAAGTACTTCGACTCAGGCTGTAACTTCCTAAAACTTTCAGTTCCACTGAACGACCAGGTTCGGGCGAGTGAATCACTCCGAGACCCGAGCCCAACCACATCATGATGTGACCTGGGTAGCGCACCAAGTCTCCCGCCTGTGCGGTCAGAATATTTCGCGGCTCGGCAGATCGCATCTGCTGAGTTGAATTCCGTTGAAGTGAAAATCCTGCTTCGCCCCAAGCGAAAGTAGTGAGTCCCGAACAGTCCAAGGCCACGCCAGGTTGCATTGCAAAACGGCGATATGGAACTCCCAGTTGAGACACGGCAGCAAGAACTGCGATCTGATGTTCAGCGTCGGCTCGCGCCCAGGCCTCTTCTAAACCACTGACAGAAATTGACAGTCGCTTGGCGACCAGTGCGGCCACTTGTGTTCGTAGCGCTACATACTTCGCCGAGAGCACTGGCGGTCGATCAACACGAGTCATTCCATTGCTGATTTCTTCAAGTGCCATTAATGCCATCCAGGACACGCGATCAAGCTGCGGCAGGGAGCCTTTCTCTTGGGCAGTGGCCGGGGCCGCATGTGCCACACCCACACTCAAGGGGACCAAGGTGGAAGCAAGACTCAGGATGACAACCACGGCGCGGCGCAAGCGTCGACCGACACTCGATCCGTCGGATGGCGATTCGTAGGAAAGTTGGGTGTTGGGTGTCAAGGGGGATCTCATCAGTGTTCAGTCGGTGCTGCCCATGGGCGATTCGTAACGATATCGCAATGAAACCGTAATATTTACCGCGCGCCCACCATTAAAAGAGTCACAAAAAGCCTAAAGTAAGCCAAACTCGCTGGTCAAAGGGCAAGATAGGTATGTGAACAAAATGTCCGATTCCCCACCTGACGACACCTTGGCGGTGCTCTTGGCGGCTGGGGCGGGATCGCGCTTCAGCGGTCAATCGCACAAGTTGCTCACCGAAATGCCGAACTCGGGTGGAATCACGGTTTTTGAGATGGCTTTAGAAAATCTCTTGCAGGCAAACTTTCGACAGATCATCGTTGTCACGGGAGCGGCCTCAATTCCCGACGCGTTTTTGCGGCATCAGCAAATCTTGGTGGTCAACAACATTCGCTGGGCTGATGGGCAGGCAAGTTCAGTCAAGGCTGGTATTCAAGAAGCGGTGCGTTTGGAAGCCGAGGCTGTGGTTGTCGGACTCGCCGATCAACCGTTTCTGACGCCCGAAGCGTGGAGGCTCGTGGCATCTTCGCCCTCGCCAATCGCCGTCGCTACGTATGGCAACAAACGCGGCAACCCGGTGCGACTCCACAAATCGGTGTGGTCTCTGCTGCCCGTCAGCGGAGATTCTGGAGCACGAGATCTCATCCGCCTGCACCCCGAGCTGGTTTCGCAAGTAGATTGCCCTGGTTCCGCCGCCGATATCGACACGCAGGAGGATCTTGCACAATGGACTTAAATCATACTTTCACCGTCAATCAACCGATCGCCGAAACTTGGGTCGTACTCACTGACCTTGAGCGTATTGCTCCATGTCTGGCAGGCGCCGAACTCAAAGAAGTAGATGGCGATGTCTTCAAAGGTGGAGTAAAAATCAAGGTCGGGCCGATCGTCGCGCAATTCAAGGGTGAAGCCCAATTTGCCGAACTTGATCATGTCAATTACCGCGCACACCTCAAGGCCACTGGTCGCGATATTGGCGGCAAAGGAAATGCTTCTGCCTCAGTGACTGCTCAACTGACTCCCCTCTCGGCGACAACGACATCGGTCAGTGTCGTCACTGATTTAGCGATCACTGGCAAGGTGGCGCAATTTGGCCGTGGGGCGTTGGCGGATATCAGCGAGAAGATAATTGCGCAATTCGCCGACAATCTGAACACTTTGATTGACAAAGAAGGTGGCGCAGCAGCCCCCTCACTCAGTGCCGCCACGGCAGCACCTGCAGTCGGGCAGATCACCGATGCTTCGGCTGACAAGCCAACTGTTCGCAAAATTGAGGGACCAGCCGCCGAACCCCTCAACCTTCAGGCTTTGGCTGGCGGAGCAATGCTGAAGCGCTTCCTACCTATCGCAGGCGCATTTCTTGGAATCTTCATGTTTTTCGGACGTCGTCGACGCCGACGCCAGAGTTGAACACCGAATACAACGCCACTGCCCACGACCGCGACCTCGTTCGTCAACTTCTCGGGCGCGAACCCAATGGTCAATTCGCTGTCGTCGTGCGTGATCTTGACGGCATGCCGAGCGTCATCAAAAATGCTCCGTTCCTTGATGATGGCACCCCGATGCCCACTCGCTACTGGCTATGTTCGCCTCTCATTCTGATTGCCGTGAGTCGCCTTGAAGCCGCAGGTGGCGTCAATCAATCTGAAGCCGAGGTTGACCCCGAAGAACTTGAACACGCCCATCGCCGCTATCAAGCAGAACGCGATGCAGATATTCCTCGCGGCTATGTAGGTCCGCGACCCTCGGGAGGCGTGGCTGGGACTCGCACCGGTGTCAAATGCTTGCACGCGCATTACGCCTGGCATCTTGCTGGTGGCGATGACCCAGTTGGCCGCTGGGTGGCTGATCGTCTTGCGGACAACTTATGACTCACTCAGCAGACGACATCGTTGCCGCTATTGACATCGGCACCAATTCAACGAATCTACGAATCGTTTCGCGACGCAACGGCATTGTTGATTCTCGAATCACCGTCACTCGTCTCGGACAAGATGTTGATCAAAACCGCTCGTTGAGCGAGGAAGCAATGCAACGAGTTATATCTTGTCTCGCTGACTATCGCCAAGTACTTGATACTTACGATTCATACTCACTGCGCGTTGTGGCATCAAGTGCCTGTCGTGATGCCAGCAATCGCGAAGAGTTTTTCACCCGTGTGGAGAAGACCATTGGCGTTCAACCAGAATTACTGAGTGGCCAAGACGAGGGCCGCCTGGCATATCAAGGATGCGCCAGCAACCTTGTACTTGATCCAGTCGGTCATCTGATTATTGATATCGGCGGTGGCTCAACAGAGATCATGCTCGGCACAACGCAACTTGATATCGCCCGCAGTATCGACGTCGGTGCCGTGCGTATCACCGAACGTCATCTTCGCCGTGATCCACCAGCACCCGAAGAACTTCTCAATGCCATCGGTGAGGTCCAAGACCTCTTTGAAGATTTGCTCCGCGAATTTCCAGACATGGCACGAGCGCCACAAATCATCGGTACAGCTGGAACGATTATCACGGTCGCTGCAGTGGAGATTGGTCAGCGGGTCTTTGACCCCGCAGGGCTGCATGCTTTTCGTCTCACGCGTTCAGCTATTGAGGATGTGTTTCGCACCTTGGCCACCGAATCTTTGTCGGACCGCGTCCACAATCCCGGTCTGCCACGAGATCGCGCTGATGTCATTGTCGGAGGTTGCTGTGTGTTGGTGGCCCTGATGCGATCTTTAGATGCGGACGAAATGATCATCTCTGCGTACAACATCCTTGATGGAGTGTGTGCTGAACTACTAGGCAACCCATGAGTAACTTTCAAGCCCACCCCGCCCGAACCCCAAGTGGTTTGCACTTGTATGGCAATCGTATTTTTCTGCGATCCCTCACGCCTGCGGATTTCGCTGCTTGGTCTGAAGTGCGGGCGCGCAACCGCGATTGGCTATTGGTGTGGGAACCACAGAAGTTCAAACATGCCCCAGATCCCGAGACCGACCAAGAGGCATTCCGCGCACGTTGCGCATTGCGCGACAGAGAACGTCAAAATGGTTCGGCATACACTTTTGGACTTTTTGTGAACAATGCTTTTGCTGGTGAAATGAATATTAATATGGTGCAACGTGGAGCCTTGATGTCCGGCACTATCGGCTACTGGATTGACCAGGCCCAAGCAGGTCAGTCATACACCGCCGAGGGTGTCGTCGTGGTGAGTCGTTACGCCTTTGAAGACCTAGGTTTGCATCGCTTGGAAGTTTGTATCGTGCCGCGAAACGAAAATAGTCACCGCGTCATGGAAAAGTTAAGTATTCGTAACGAGGGCACGGCTCTTCGATTTCTAGAAATTAATGGTGTCTGGGAAGACCACGTGCGCTATGCGATCACGATTGAAGAATGGCAAGAACGCCGAGAAGAACTTGCGAACGATTGGCTCTCAGCCAACTCTTAAGCCAAATTTCTCAGGCTGATTGTGCAAGATCGCGATACGCCGCAGCCTTTTGTCGGCGAACAGTCGTGCGGCGTTTCCATTCTTTGACTTTCCAGTGCCGTTGATTGCGCGCATGGTCCAACTTTTTCGCCGCACGCTCAGCGTCGTGATGATGCATCGGCTTCCATCGCGCACCTGGCTCAACGACATCGTCGGAATCAACCCCATGGCTCACCATTTCGGCAAGCCCGTGCAGTTCACCTTTCACGCGATGTCTTTCACCGTGGGCGTGGGCCCGCTGTTCGGCTCTCGGTAGCGGAACCGCTTCCTGACTTCGATGACGTTTGCTCATTCGGTCCTCCTGACAGGCTCCGTTGAACTCCCCTTGACCACACCGTACAACAGTTGCCAAAAGAATCAAGTCATATCGCTGATTACTTTTTCGACGAGATTTGATTCTGCAGGGCGGCGATCCGCTCGGCAAACCAAGGCTGGCGGGTACTCCACAGTTGCGGGGTCAACTCGCGTTCAACAGCGTCATGATGTTGGGCCACGTCGGCCATGGCTTGAATCGTCTTCTTCGTTTCAATCAACAATTCGCGCGGGGCACTGGCGGCTCGCATGGCCATGGCATGAGCCGTGCTCAACAACTCGTCATCTTCGACGCAGCGATGCACGATGCCCAGTCGCTCGGCCTCAAGTCCATCAAGTACCTCGCCAAAAATCACTGTTGCCATTGTCGTTTGTGGTCCTGCGATGCGGCGCAACATCCATGTATGACCGCCACCAGGATGAATGCCGATCTGTAAAAAGCGGGTATCAAACTTGGCCCGACGAGCAGCAATACGGACATCGCATCCCAAGGCAAGATTCATCCCCGCGCCAACGGCCGCTCCGTTGACGGCAGCCAATGTTGGTAACTCGCTGCGCGCAATGCGCAGAAAACCCTCGTAGATCGTGCCGAGGCTCCCTGATGAACTCTGCTGCAGATTTCCTAAGTTGGCACCAGCACAAAATGCAGGGGCAGTTCCCGTGACAACGATTGCCCCGACGGCGCTGTCATTTTCGATGCGATCCATGGCAGCAATAATCTCGGCGACCATTGGCGCAGTGAGCGTATTGCGTTCGCCGGGATTGTTCAAGGTGATTGTGGCAACACCGTCGGCAATGTCAAGTAATACGAGAGAATCTGAAGTAGTCACAATGTTATTCTCGCACGAGACGTGGGCTCAACGGTGATCAGCGCAATAAGGTGCAGGTGTGCCTCCCGATCTCGACCAAACAGCCCAAGAGCGCAAGAGCCGTCCAGCAGCCACGGTGGTCCTGACTCGACTCAGCGAGTCCTCCTCATGTGGCTTTGAGATCCTGATGCTGCAACGCAGCAAAGTCGGTGCTTTTGCTGGAATGTGGGTTTTTCCAGGAGGTCGAGTTGATGATAATGACCCTGGTGAGGATGATATTTCTCGAGCACGCTCAGCCGCTGTACGCGAAGCCGCTGAAGAGGTCAGCGCCTCGATTGAAACTTCAACGCTGACCGTTTGGAGTCACTGGACCCCTCCGATGAACGCCCCCGTTCGTTTCACCACTTGGTTTTTTGTGGCACCTTGGGTGGGATCCGAAGTTTGCGTTGACAACTTTGAAATTGTCGACCATGCATGGATGGATCCACAGCAAGCGTTGACATGTGGCATCGCCATGGCCCCGCCAACGATCGTGACATTGCACGAACTTTTGGAAGTCGGCGACCATGCTCGCATCCACAGCGTGCGCAATGAAGTGCCCGCCTATGTCACGCGCCCAGCGGTGGCCAGTGATGGGTCCTCAATTTTTCTCTGGAATGGCGACGCTGGCTACGAATCAGGAGATCCTGATATCGCTGGGCCACGCAACAGGCTTCTCTTACCCGAGGGATTTGGTGGATCAGTTTTCCAGTACATCCGCTCCGCCTAGCCGAAAAAGAATGAAAGGTAAGCCCATGACCCTGATGACTGATTCCACAAGCGTGGTCTTACTTGAGATCAATGAACGCATCGCCACAATTACCTTGAATCGACCCGCTGCGCGCAATGCTCTCTCGTTTGACGTCTTGAAACTTTTGCCACAACTGATGAAACAGGCAAACGCATCCGAGGATGTTGATGTCATCATTTTGACTGGCAGTGACCCTGCGTTTTGCGCTGGACTCGATCTCAAGGAACTTGGATCCACAGGTGCCAATCTCGGGTCGGGCTCAGGCGCCGATGGTCGGCCCAACTCAGATGGCGTACGTGGCCCATTCCCGTTGCTTGATAAGCCTCTGATTGGTGCAGTCAACGGCGTCGCCATCACTGGCGGATTTGAATTAGCGCTCAACTGTGACTTCCTAGTGGCCTCTGAAAATGCAAAGTTCGGCGATACCCATGCTCGGGTCGGCGTGATGCCAGGTTGGGGGCTGACGGTTTTATTGCCCCAGGCCATCGGATTACGCAGGGCCCGCGAAATGAGTTTCACCGGCAATTTCATGCTGGCCGAGGAAGCCCTCACACGAGGTTTGGTCAATCATGTGGTTCCGCACGCTGATTTAATGCCGTTTACCCGCCAATTAGCCAAGGATATTTCTGGCAATGATCAACTCGGTGTCCGCCAGATTCGTCGCACATATGGCGAAATCCATGCCGCCGTCGATGCTTGGAGTACCGAGGCCCGGGACGGAGCAATTTGGCGCCGTGAACAATTCTCAACCGAAAAGGTTGAGGCGAGGCGTCAGGCGATACAAAAACGCGGTCAGCAACAATAAAAGGCGCCCCAGAGTTTTCCAAGGGCTCTTCCCCCGTGCGCTACCATTGACTCACCATCCGTCAGGCAACTGGTCTGACGATTACGGGGAGGAAGATACATGCGTAAGAAATCAAAAATAATTGCGTCGTCACTCATCGCGCTCAGCCTTTTTGCGGCTGCTTGTGGTAGCGACGATAAAGCATCAAGCGACGTCATCGCCGGCGTGGCCTTTGATACTGGCGGCCGTGGCGACGGTACCTTCAATGACTCAGCAGCAACTGGTGGCGACCAAGCCGCTAGTGAACTTGGTGTTGAGATCAAAGAACTTGAAGCAACTGTCGACGAAGACCGCAAGGCCAACCTTGAACTCCTCGTTGAAGGTGGCGCCAAAGTCATCGTTGGAGTTGGTTTCATGTTCACCGACCCAATGACCGAGATTGCTACTGCCAATCCTGAAGTTGCATTCGGCATCGTCGACGGCTTCATCGGTGGAGCTTGTGGCGAAGCCCCGACTTTGACCAACGTGGCTTGTCTACTGTTCGCCGCTGGCCAGGGTTCATTCCTTGTTGGTGCAGCAGCAGCTTTGAAGAGCGAGACGGGTCACATCGGATTCATCGGTGGACAAGAAATTGACCTCATCAAGGAATTTGAAGCTGGCTATACCGCTGGAGCGAAGTACGTCAATGCAGAAATCATTGTGGACGTGAAGTACCTCGGACCAGCCGGTGACAACTCCGCTTGGGGCAACGTTGCTGGCGCCAAAGAAATCGCCGCCGGCTGGTATGCCGCTGGCGCTGACATCATCTACACCGCTGCCGGCGGTTCAGGTGCAGGCACCATCGAAGCAGCCATTGAGGCTGACAAGTGGGCCATTGGTGTGGACAGCGACCAGTACCTCACTGCAGGTACTCCAGAAGCACAGGCTCACATCTTGACTTCAATGATCAAGCGAGTTGACGTTTCGGTCTTCGAAACTATCAAGGCAGCCTCAGAGGGTACGCCCTTTGCTGGTGTCAAGATGTTCGACCTCAGCAATGACGGCGTTGGCTACTCCACCTCAGGTGGATACCTCGATGACATCGTCGCTGAGCTTGACGCAATTAAGGCCAAGATTGTCGCCGGTGAAATCACCGTTCCAGCAATGCCCTAATCCAGTCATTAACTGTTAGTTAGTTGAGGACCCGGGTCATTGACCCGGGTCCTCTGCTATAAAAGGTATGTGCTTCAAGGGGAAATATGAGCGGGAATTCAGAATCACAAAGCGGACCCTTAGCAGTTGAACTGCATCGGATTAGCAAAAGTTTCCCTGGCGTCATCGCAAACTATGCAATCGAACTTATGGTGCGACCCGGAACCATTCATGCCATCGTTGGCGAAAACGGGGCAGGTAAATCGACACTGATGAAAACGCTGTACGGCATGCATCAGCCTGATGACGGCACGATCACAGTCAACGGACATGCGGTGCAGTTCAAGACTCCAACCGAGGCGATCGCTGCCGGTATCGGCATGGTCCATCAACACTTCATGCTCGCTGACAATCTCACGATCATTGAAAACATCATTCTTGGCGCCGAACCCACCGATAACCGAGGCCGCATCAATTTCGGTGTGGCTCGTGAGCGCATCGAAGTTTTGATGGCTTCACTCGGAGCAACATTTGATCCTGGTACCAATGTCTCTGAACTGGGTGTCGGCCAACGGCAAAGAGTCGAGATTCTTAAAGTTTTGTATCGCGGTGCAAAAATTTTGATTCTTGACGAACCAACAGCCGTACTCGTACCTCAAGAAGTAGAAGAACTTTTCGAGACTTTGAAGCGCCTTGTGCTTGATGGGTCAACGGTGATCTTCATTTCCCACAAACTTGATGAAGTCCTCACCTATTGCGATGAGATCACCGTGATGCGCCAAGGTACGACAGTCGCCCACACAACCCCAGCCCAAGTTGATCGCCGCACTCTCGCCCAACTCATGGTCGGCAGCGACCTACCCGATCCATCTGGACGCGAGACCGAGGTTGGCGAAGACATTCTCCTGCAAGTTTCGGGACTGAATGTGGCTAGTGAGATTCCCGGGGCAAAACTGGCACTACAAAACATCAACATCACTGTGCACTCTGGGGAAATCGTTGGCATAGCTGGAGTTGAAGGCAACGGACAATTTGAATTATGTGAGGCGATTCTAGGATTGCGCCCGAAGTTGTCTGGCACGATATCTGTGGACAGCAGTGAGTTATCGGAGAGCGACACACGAACTCGCAGGGAAATGGGATTGTCGTATATCGCCTTTGATCGTCACCGCGAAGGTTTGTTACTTGATGCTCCGCTTTGGGAAAACACTTTTCTCGGACGCGAAGAAAATGCAACGCTCACCGCGGGCCCATTCATGAAAAATCGCAGCATTGAAGCCGATAGTCGCGTCATCATTGAGCGCTTCGGGGTTTTGACTCCAAGTGAACAAGTCCCTGCCTTTGCCCTCTCTGGCGGCAATCAACAAAAACTTGTGGTGGGTCGCGAAATGGCCAGCAATCCAAAAATTTTATTAGCAGCCCATCCCACTCGCGGTGTCGATGTCGGCGCCCAGTCTGCAATCTGGGATGAGTTGCGCATTGCACGCGATCGTGGTCTCGCAGTTCTCCTGATTTCGGCCGACCTTGAAGAACTCATCGGCTTATCGGACCGCATCCTCGTGATGTTTGATGGTCACATCACTGCCGAACTAGATCCGAACACTGCCACACCAGAAATGCTCGGTACATACATGACTGGTGGAGAGATAGTGACTTCCCTATGAAGAGTCAACGATTACAACGCGTGCTAGTGACATCGGCAAGTTCATTGCTGGCTGTCTTTGTTGCTCTGTGCATTTGTGCAGTGATCTTATTGATTACCGGCAAGGATCCAATCCAGGCTTACAGCACTCTGTTTGGTGCCGCGGGGGATGTAAAAGTTTTGCAGGGCACGCTGAATCGCGCCACACCTTTAATGATTTCGGCTGCCGCTGTGGCGATCGGTTTCAAAATGAATCTCTTCAATATCGGAGTTGAAGGTCAAATGCGCGTGGCGCTGCTGGCGACAGCCGTTGCCGGCGCCGCTATTGACTTACCTGCACCGTTACACATTCTTTTCTGCCTCGTCGTGGCGATGGCGACTGGCGCCATTTGGGCCGCATTCGCAGGCTGGCTGAAGGTCAAGCGCGGTGTCAACGAAGTCATTTCCACGATCATGCTCAACTTTGTGGCCTTAAGTTTGGTGGCATGGGCTTTTGATAGCTTCTTCACCGCCGATAATGCTCCTGGGGTATTGCTGGTGAAGACCAAAGAGTTACCACCTTCTGCTTGGTTTCCCGACATCGTTGATCGACGCCTCAATGGCATGTTCTTCATAGCCATCTTGGTACTTGTGCTGTTCTATGTGCTGGTGTGGAAGACCAAGTTTGGGTTTCAATTGCGTGCTTCAGGAGCAAATCCAGGTGCTGCTCGCGTCACGGGTGTCAATCCCAAACGCATGGTCATGATTTCCATGCTGATGTCAGGCGCACTCGCCGGCTTGGTTGGCATGCGCGCGCTTCTCGGCGATGTCCACGCTTATCAAAACAATTTGGCCGAGCAACAGGGTTTCAACGGAATTGCCGTCGCTCTACTTGGGCGCAATCATCCTCTCGGAATTCTTATTTCCGCCTTGCTCTTTGGCTATCTCGGTGAGGCATCAGGTCGCCTGCAACTTGAAGATATTCCCAAAGAAATCACCACCATCATGACTGGAATCATTGTTCTCGCCGTGGTGATTATCAATGAAGCAGTGAAACGTTGGGATGACAAACGCATTCAACACAAGGCAGCCTTGGCTTTGGCATCTCGGGTGGTTGCGGAATGAAATTCTTGCAAACCCTTTCCGTGGCCCGTCGCACAATATTTTTGTCACTTGGTTTCATGCTGGTGTTATCTGCCGTGCGACTCATCACAAACGCCGATGACATCAC
>BJGB01000047.1 GCA_014190215.1 Actinomycetes bacterium
TCAAAACCTTCACTCGGTTGAGCGAACTTCGGATTTACTTGCGTCATCGGCGTACGCGCCCGCGGTGCGATGCAATTCACCGTGACGTTATAACGGCTGAGTTCGCGCGCTAAAACCAAAGTCATCGTCAAGATGCCACCTTTGGCCGAGCCATAGTTGCTCTGTGCTGGCCCGCCGAACAAACCACTTTCGCTGGTTGTCATGATGATGCGCCGAGCTGGTAAAACGGCTCCCTCCCCCATCTCTTTGGCAACGTTGCGCCAATGCACCGCCGCGAAATGGGCGGGGGCAAAATGTCCCTTGAGGTGTACTCCCACAACGCTGTCAAATTGTTGCTCTTCCATCGAGAAACTCATGCCATCACGAATGAACCCAGCGTTATTGACCAAAATATCCAAATCACCGAATTCATCAATGGCGCGTTGCACTAAAGCTTGCGCCGCCGACCAATCGGTGACACTCCCACGCTGTGCCACGCAACGACCCCCAGCGGCCACAATGCTGGCAGCAACTTCATCAGCAGATTCTCCAAGGTCATTAACCACCACAGCAGCGCCTTCGGCTGCTAAAAGTTCGGCGTGACAACGACCCACGCCCTGACCCGCTCCCGTCACGATCGCAACTTTTCCGTTGAGTGCACCCATTGTTCAAACCCTTCGTCAGTCCGGCGAGGCTGTGGTGCTTCGCCAAATGTTTCTGATACCGTGTCAAAAACTAGTCGGGATCAATGAATCTCTAACAACTATTAGGGGCAATGGTGGAGATAAATCACAAGAACCATCGTCCCGTTGCCCTCGTCACGGGAGCGAGCCGTGGAATCGGGCGGGCCATCGCCCTAGCCCTTGCCAAAGGTGGCTACGACCTAGTGATTACTGGGCGAACCATCACTGAAGGTGCAGGTATCAATCCAGCAACTGGACATCATCTTCCCGGAAGTCTCACATCAACGGCTGAGTGCGCCCAACAACTCGGAGCACAATGTCACACGGTCGTCAGCGATGTTCTCGATCTTGACGATATCGAACCATCATTTCAGCGTTGTCTGTCCGCCACTAGTGGTCGCATTGATCTTTTAGTAAACAACGCCATTTACGTCGGATCGGGAAATGATCTGCGCTTCGCCGATTCAGACTCAGCAGACATTATTCGTCGCGCAACAGGGAACTTCACTGCCCCACTTTTATTTACGCACGCTTTTCTCCAACATGCTCTCAACAATGAGGTCCACGCTGGCACAGGTTGGCGCGCCACTATCTTGAATATCACTAGTGATGCTGGTCAACGGATCCCCCAGCACGTTGCTGGCGAGGGTGGGTGGTCATTGATGTACGGAGCAACTAAAGCAGGCTTTCATCGGATGGCTGAAATGTTGGCTCTTGAATACGGCACGGCTGGAATTCGCGCCATCAATATCAACCCCGGTCTTGTCACCACCGAACGCGTCCTCGATACTGGTGGCAGCCTGCAATGGGTCGCCCGATCTGGAGTAGCCCCAGCGGTCATCGGGGCATCTGTGCTACCTCTACTCACCGACCACGCCATCGCAAACGGCGCATATATCCATGCCCAGCAATACCTTGCCGAGCATCTTGGCGAAGTTGCCTACCAAGCCCTACTCTTGGCTTCTCAGACAGTTTCGAATGGACAATCATCGTGAGTTTTTCATCACCCGACACATACATCATCGGACCTACCAATCAAGAGATTTTGTTGCCCGAGCCCGAACACTCACCGGTTTACTACACGCTGATTTCTGTTGATGATCATCTTGTTGAACCGCCCAACATGTTTGATGGTCGCCTCCCTAAAGCCTTGCAAGATCAAGCTCCGCGTCTCATCGTTAATGAGCGTGGCCACCAAGTGTGGTCCTTTGATGGCCAAATTTTCAGTCAAGTTGGAATGAACGCTGTGGCTGGTCGCAAACCTGAACTGCGTTCACTTGAGCCAGCGCGTTTTGAAGATATGCGGCGCGGTTGCTGGGACATTGATGAGCGGATCAAAGACATGGATCTCATCGGATGTTGGGCATCACTCAACTTTCCCTCACAAGTCGCTGGTTTCGCTGGTCGAATCTTTAGCGCTGCAAGCAATCCTGAAGTTGGTTTAGCAACAATGCGTGCTTGGAATGATTGGCTCTACGAAGAGTGGTGGCAGAAGTACCCCGAAAGGATTATTCCCTGTGGCATTACCTGGCTAGCACCTGGACCTGATGGAACAGCGCGCCTCGGTGCCGATGAAATCCGCCGTAATGCCGAGCGTGGATTCGTTTCCGTGACCTTGCCTGAAAGACCACATAACATTGGCTTTCCAAGCCTGTTCAGTGGATGGTGGGATCCAATCATTGAGGCCTGCGTCGAGACCGAAACCGTCATTTCCTTGCATGTTGGTTCGTCCGGAATGTATCCCATGCCCGAAGGTGCTCCCGCTCTGCAACTCGGAGCCACACTCTTCGGACAGTTGTCGTTGAGCGCCTGCGCCGAATGGCTATGGAGCGGATACGGCAATCGATATCCCGATCTCAAGATCGCCATGAGCGAAGGCGGGATTGGCTGGGTGCCAATGTTGCTTGATCGATTAGAGAATGTTGTGGACCGCAGTGGCTATGGCGCGAATTGGGACTTACGACCCGCCGAAATTCTCCGACGCAACTTCTGGTTTTGCACCATTGATGATCCGTCGACAATCGACCTACACGAGGTCATTGGAGAAGATCACATCATGGTGGAGATTGATTATCCCCATGGCGACAGCACATGGCCTCATAGCCAATCTGTTTTGCGCGATGCGTGGGGACATCTTTCACCAGAGTTACTGCGCAAGTTTTGTTGCGAGAATGCGGCAGCTCTCTATCGCCATCCGCTACCTCCACGAATTCTTCCATGACCACGGTCGCGCACTTACTTCGCCAGCGTATCGGTGACCACAATCCTGGTTACCACTTTGAAGGGCGAACCTACTCCTGGGATCAGGTGGTGACGCAATCTGCGATTCGCGCCTCGATACTCAACGACTTGCTTGACCCCAACAAGCCGCGCCACGTGGGTATCTTGTTGGAAAATACACCAGATTATTTGTTTTGGATTGGCGGTGCTGCACTCGCTGGGGCCTGCATCGTTGGCATTAATCCGACGCGTCGCGGTGAGGAATTAGCACGCGATATCCGCCATACCGATTGTCAAATGATCGTCAGTGATCAAGCAGGGATTGCGCTATTCAACAATCTTGACACTGGCGTACCTTCTCGGCGCATCGTTGATGTTGACTCGGCTACTCATACACAGTTGATCAATCAACATCGCTCCACACAACTCCCCGATAGCGAACCTGATCCGACAAGTATCCTCTTCCTCCTCTTCACTTCAGGTTCAACGAGCGCTCCTAAGGCAGTTGTTTGCACCAATGAGCGAATGGCCACAGCGAGTATTCGTGCTGGCGAAATATATGGAGTCACTGCCCAAGACATTTGTTATTGCCCGATGCCCTTATTCCATGGCAATGCCCTAATGGCTTGCTGGGGTCCCGCTTTAGCAGTTGGGGCGCAAGTTGTTTTACGACGGAAGTTTTCTGCGAGCAACTTCATGCTTGATGTTCGCCAGCATGACTGCACCTACTTCACCTACGTCGGGCGCACCATCGCCTACGTTCTCGGGCAGCCAGCCTCTGAACTTGACTCACATAACCAGTTGCGTTTGGGGTTTGGCACCGAGGCCAGCGCTCTTGACCGGCAACGCTTCCTTGATCGCTTCAGATGTCAACTCGTGGAGGGCTACGGCTCGAGCGAAAGTGTTGTCGCCATTATTCGCACGCCTGAGACGCCGCCCAATGCCCTCGGTAAAGAGCGTCCCGACATGGCTGGCAATATCAAAATCGTTGATCCGCAAACAAATATCGAATGCCCACCCGTCAACTTTGATGAGTTTGGTGGGATCACTAATCCTCAATGCATTGGCGAGATTGTGAGCTTGACTGGCGGCTCATCATTTGAGGGCTACTACAACAACCACGAGGCTTCCAGCGAGCGTGTCCGCAACGGATGGTATTGGACAGGTGACCTGGGGTACAGAGATGCCGATGGTTTCTTCTACTTCGGAGGTCGTAGCGCAGATTGGTTGCGCGTTGACAGCGAGAACTTTGCAGCATCCCCCGTCGAAAACATTATTGCGCGCTATCCCAACGTGGTGATGGTAGCGGTATATCCAGTCCCCGATCCCCTCACGGGAGACATGGTGATGGTGGCAATTGAAATGGCGGACGACGCAGATTTTTCAGCTGTTGACTTCGACACCTTCATGTCACAGCAACGCGATCTTGGCACCAAGTGGTCGCCACAGATCGTACGCATCACGAAAAACATGCCACTGACAGCCAACAACAAAGTACATAAGCCGCCATTACGCAGTGACAAGTGGCGAACCACCGATATGGTTTTCTGGCGCACCGAACGCAATCAACCTTTGACTCTGATGACCGAGGCCGACAAGGTGGCACTTGAACAACGTTTCGCCGACAACGGCCGCAGTCACATTTTACTCGGGCTATAAGGCGGGGTTGTGCGCCGTCCAGGTCTGCCAAGATTCGAGACACTCAGGAAGTTCGCCTTTGCCCGTTTGATGTATTGGCCACTGGGCTTCATCTAAACCTGCAGGTGGATTAGGCATCTCGTGGCCGTACCACAACAGATGTCGGCGGCGCGCAAAAAGCCAATCACCATCGACTCGTTGATAGGTGTCGTGATACTGAATCTGGTGAATAATCCAAGCACCATGCGAATCTTCAATTTCTCCACGGCAAGAAACAATTCCCGTGGCGTTGTCCTCGTCTTGGATATCAATGAGATGGTTATTGACCTGCAAGATCACTCGACCTAAGGAATGCATTTGCGAATCAAAGTTTTCTTTCAGAGCTTGAGTGCCTGACAACTGGCGAGTGATCTTGATATTAGGAATAAATAGCGCGGCTAGTTTTTGTGTATCTCGCGCTCCATAATAAATCGCATATCGACTAGCGATCTGGCGAATATCCTCACACGCGATCAACCAATCAACAGGATGAGACTGTTTAAAAGACTCTGCGTTACTCATGATCATCTACCTTACGGCAAAGGATGTGGATGAACTGTCGGTTGCAATAGAGCATCCGTTCCACCGTCCACAAACAAAACTTGGCCTACGATAAATGAAGCCTCCGAGGACAGCAAAAACGCGATCGCCGAGGCAATCTCATCCGCCCGACCCCAACGGCCTCGCGGAATCGGAATCATTTTCAAACGCTCCGCCATGACAGGCACATCTAGTAAGGGTCGAGTCATTGCAGTATCGATGACTCCTGGAGCAACCGCATTGAGGCGAATACCCGATTGCATCCACTCATTAGATTTCATCCGTACCCAGAAAGCGATCGCTAACTTGCCAGCAGGGTATGGAATGTACGTGTCACCGACTCCATACTTTGCCACTGTTGTCTCTTCGTCATCGTTGAGAAAGCCCAGAGCATCTTCAATCGAGAGCCCCGGAGTCATCGTCGTCGAGTTTGACGAGATCATCACCACTGCTGGGTCTGCTCCCTTCTCAAGTGCCGATCGTAAGCCATTGACGAGTGCCATGGTGCCATAGAAATTCACTCGTACTTTCAGTTCATTTGATGCTGGGTTGCTCACTCCGGCACAAGGGACCAAACCGTCGAGGGCACCTCCACACAAAGCAATGACCTCATCCACAATTCGTTGTCGGTCCGCCACTTTGGAGATATCACCGCAGACATCGGCATTGCGCAAATCAACTCCAATAACTTTGTGACCCAAGGATTCCAACTTGACTTTTGTTGCCGCACCAATGCCTGAGGCCGTACCTGTGACGCAAATAGTTCCCATGTTCATCCCCCAAAAATCGTTGCTCACATTCTGTCAGATTGCATCGGTGACGCAAAGCCCGTTACGGTCACACTATGAAATCAATTGTCTGTCAACAATTCGCACCGCTGAACCAATTACAACTCCAAGAATTGCCGGATCCAGAACTACCAGCAGGTTGCGTACGAATCGCCATCACGGCCTGCGGAGTAAACTTTGTTGACGCACTCATGGTTCAAGGAAAGTATCAAATCAAGCCACAAACGCCGTTTGTTCCTGGATCTGAGGCTGTTGGCCGAATCATTGAGATTTCCCCCGACGTCGCAGGTCTCAACATTGGTGACCGAGTCTTTGCCAACCTCTTCGGCGGATTCAGTTCGCAGGCCGTGGTTCCGGCGCGGCGCCTGACGAGATTGCCCGACATACTGACTGATGGCCAAGCGGCCACCTTCATGCAGAGTTACCTCACTGGCTGGTTTGCTCTCGTTGAACGTGCTCAGGTTAAACCCGACACTTGCCTTTTGGTCCTTGGCGCCGGGAGCGGCGTGGGTCTTGGCGCGGTTGATGTTGCTCAAGCTTTAGGAGTGCGCGTGATTGCTGCCGCCTCGACGCAAGAGAAACGTGATCTTGCTCGACAACGAGGGGCCTTCGCGACAATTGATTCAACCTTGCCCGCCAACGAGGTTAAAGAAGAAGCCAAGCGACTCTCTGGCGGAGGCGTTGATTATCTCTACGACCCAGTCGGAGGCGAACTTGGCGAAACCTGCCTGCGTGCCCTCACTGACGACGGTCAGTATTTAGTGATTGGCTTTGTGGCTGGTATTCCAAAACTCCCAGCGAATCAGGTGCTGTTGCGAAACCGCCGTGTCATCGGAGTTGACTGGGGCTCTTGGTCGGGCAGGAATCCCGAGTTGAACGAAGCCATGCTGCAAGAGGTTCTCGCTTTGATCGCTGCTGGCAAACTTCACCCTGTTGAACCTCACACGTATCCCCTTGCCAAGGCCGCTCAAGCACTACAGGACCTTGAGGATCGCCAGGTTGCTGGCAAGATCGCTTTAATCCCCTAGCCGATTTCAGATCAGGATTGAGCCGCGATTACTTCTTTCAAACTTGGCGCGCAATGCATCAGCGTCACTTTTCGTGAACCTCTCAAAGCAAATTTCCTTACCTGTTCGCCACCAGACCTGAGCATTCTCATTATTTTCAACATCGTGCCAACGACGCAAAACTAATTCGCGTTTGATCACCTTATTGGTTTGTGTGAGCGGAAGTTGTTCGACAATGTGTACGAAAGTTGGCACCCACTTCGGACCGAGATCTGTTTGCTCACTAAGAAATGCGGCAAACTCCACTGCATCCCATCGCGATTCTGGTGCCATTTGCAATGCGACCATCACCCGATCGCCAATTTCCGGATCGGGGACCCCATACACGGCAGCCAAGATCACATCAGGATGACGCATCACAATACGTTCAATAGGAGCGCCGGAAAAATTCTCTCCATCAACACGCATCCAGTCGGCACTACGGCCAGCAAAAAAGAAAAAACCATTCGCATCGCGATAGCCCAAGTCGCCAGTCCAATAAGCACCGTTACGAATTCGCTCATTATTGGCCTCAACATTATTCCAATAGCCCTCAAAAGTTCCACGCCCTGAATTAACGATTTCGCCTGTGGCCTCCTCGGCGTTCAACAGACGGCCATCACCGTCAAACTGCGCTGGCGGGCACTCCTCGCCCGTGTCTGGGCTACGTACTGTGATACCGCCCTGAGGAGAAATACCCAATGACCCCTGCGGCATTCCTGGAACACGAACGATGGATACCCCGCCCTCGGTCTGACCATATCCGTCAGTGAGTTTGCAGCCGAAACGTTTGGCGAAGCGCTCCAAATCCATTTCGGATCCTTCGTTTCCGAAACCGCGTTGTATCGGATTGTCGGAGTCGTCATCTTGTTCAGGGGTAGCCAAAATGTAGGCCAAGGGTTTGCCGACATAATTGAAATACGTCGCACCAAACTTGCGTACATCGCTCAAGAACTCACTGGCTGAAAACTTTCGTCGTAAAGCGATACAAGTACCGTTAACCAAACTGGGACCCCACGCCGTGAAAAGAGCGTTGGAGTGAAAGAGTGGCATACAGATGTACGTCGTGTCCTCTTGCGTCAGGGCCAAGATGGACTTCATCGAAACTGCTACGGCACCCAGCCTCTGGTGACTTGTGATCACAGCTTTCGGAGCACCACTAGTACCTGATGTAAAGAGTAAGAGAAATGTGGCCGCCGGGTCAACGGGACAATCATGCGCTGACGGCAGTTCTGCACCTAGGTAGGAGTCCACGAGATCAAGATATTTCTGTGACTCAGTCACAAAAACGGAGCCGTTAGCGTCGCCGAGATCAAGACCATCAAGCAAAGCCACCTGATGTTCTTCAGTGATCACGATCTGACAGGCGGTATGAACGATATCGCGCGCTAACTCGACCCCACGACGAGTTGGGTTAATGCCCACGACTACTGAACCCGTCACCGCTGCAACGCCCAGCCACATCGTAAATTCTGGGGTGTTGTCAAGCAAAACACCGATATGGGGCGGTGTGTCTCGGGGTCTCTGCGCTAAGACTTTGCGCCACAGCGCAGCCCGAGCGGCAACTTGCACGCACCATTGGCGATATGTCATCGAAATTTCTTCAAAGCGAATCGCCACATTGTCATCATCGGCACGTGCCCGCACATGATCGGCGAAAGTCAGCACCTCATTCTCAGAGCCCACGGGCCACCTCATGAGCTGAATGCATGGCACCTTCGATGTAGTCAACTGTCTTGGCGTCACCGATGATGTGTACAGGAACTGACAAGTCTTTTAACGAATCTGCCACATGGGAATCTGGATAGACCTCAGAGGCCACCACCACAGTGTCTGCGCGCACTTCAAATTCTTCTTCGCCACTGCGGTAACGAACACTCACTGAACTGATGGAGATGACCGACGCTTCACGTATCAAGACAACCCCAAGTTTCTTTGCTGCACTCACCGCAGTCCAACGCCTAGGCATCGCCATCGGAAGACCCATGTGCTGACCTTGCTCCAAAACTGTGACGAGGCGATGGCGTTGCGCTAAAAACTCAGCAAGTTCAAGTCCGACCAAACTCCCTCCAATGACAACGACTCGTTTACCCACTGGCATCCACGACTTAGAGAGTGCACGCAACCGCGCTGCGTTACGTAATAGTCCGATGGAGCGACCAGCACTAATCAAACTCCGCTCCAAGCGGCTAAGAGATTGAACATTGGCATCGTCATCTCCTGCGATCAAGGAGCGCAATGCATCGCCAGTCAAAACGTGCGGCAAATCTGCACCGGGGACATCTGGTAGCCCCCGTCGAGCCCCAGTAGCCACAATCACCTCATCTGGATTCAATGCTTTGACGACCTCGCTCGTGGCCATTGTCGAGAGCAACACATCAACGCCTAGTCGCTTGATCTCAAATGTCAGCCAATCAAGAAGTGGCCCGTTGGCTGGGGTCGTCAATTGTGAAAACCACAATGTGCCGCCGAGTCGTGAGCCCTTTTCAATGAGCGTAACTTTGGCGCCGCGAGTAGCGGCAACACGGGCCGCCTCCATGCCACCAGGTCCGCCACCAATGACCACGATATGTTTCGCTTTGAACATCGGTGTGAGCACTGCAACGCTCTCATTGCACAGAGCAGGATTCACTGCGCACTTTGGATTTCCATCAAAAAAGTTTTGCTCAACGCAGACATAACAATTTATGCATGGTCGCACAGATCGATACTGACCGCGCTGAAGTTTGATAACTAAATCTGAATCTGCCAATAATTGGCGGCCCATGGAAACAAAATCGCATTCCCCAGCGGCAATCATCGCATTGGCCACTTCTGGCAACATTCGACCCACGGCCACAACGGGAATAGTCACATGCTGTTTGATCTTTTTTGCAAAATCGCGGTACTGGGCGATTTCTGTTGGCAATGGACCTTGAGTGAAGTCAGCGAAGGGATTGTGCGCATTAGCTGACACATGAATCGCATCTGCACCTGCCTCTTCAATGAAAGCAGCGGCTCGGGCCGTCTCCTCTGGTCGCAGACCATCCTCAAGGCCATATTCATACCCATTCACCCGCACAAGGACTGGGTAGTTTTTGCCAACTACCGCCTTCACCGCGCGAACGACTTCGCACGTCAGGCGAACACGATTTTCTAATGATCCACCCCAGCGGTCCTCGCGTTTGTTGTATCCCCGAGAGAGAAATGATGACAACAAGTAACCGTGGGCAGCATGAATTTCTATGGCATCAACACCCGCCGACTGCACCCTTCGGGCTGCTTGAGCAAATTGATCAATGACCCATGCCAGATCATCTTCATCGGCAACTTTGTAGGTTGCTTTTTTTCCTTGTGTGGCGGTTGCCAAAGCCATCAACTCTGACATTGGATTGTCCCGCAGGGCGCTCATATCCATCTGACCTTCCAACAGCGAAGGCACTAGTTGTGGCCGACCTTGCGCCACATCGACACTTGCAGTTTTTCCATGGTGACATAACTGCATACATAACTTGCCGCCAGCAGCATGTACCGAATCAGCCAAGCGTCGAATGCCGGGAATAAAACGATCATCAGAAAACGCAGGCTGATGAAGGGACGTCGCTCCTATCGGCCAGGCCACCGCACCCGTTCCGGTAATCACCATTGCTGTCCCACCTGCCGCTCGCGCACTGTAGTGAGCAATCTCGCCGTCACTCATTTCACCGTCAACGCAGAGATTCATATCCATCGCAGGCATCAGCACCCGATTGGACAACTCGAGCCCAGCAATGCGACCCCGAGACAAAAGAGAATCAAAAGATGGCGCACTCATCAGCGTTATTTCTCAGCCTTCATCGCTCGGAAGTATTGCTGCGTTCGATAGCCCGATCATCGGTCCCTAAATAACTGGCGATCACGGCTGAGTTGCTGCGAATTGACGCTGGGTCACCCTCGGCGATCACTTGCCCCGCTTCAAGGCAATAGATTCGATCTGAAATCGCCATGACCATTGGCATGTCATGTTCAATGATCAAAATCGCTGCCCCAAGATCCTTCTGGATCAAGCGAATAAGCGGACCAAAGGCTTCCGTTTCGCGCTGTGCAACTCCTGCTGTTGGTTCGTCAAGAAGCATCAACTTGGAATCCAAGGCGATTAACGAACCAAGTTCAACAATGCGTCGTGTGCCGGTGGATAATTCGCCCATCAGCGAATCGGCGTAACGACCGAGTCCTAGATAGGTAATGATTTCGTCGGACTCGCGCCGCTTACGACCCTCGGCTCGAGGTGACGGTGGCAGACCCAATAACGATGGAACAAGCAACGAACGTTGTCGCGATTCAAGGGCAACCATTAATGTTTCGCGAACAGTCAGCGAACTGAAAAGTTTGGCATTCTGGAAGGCACGCCCTTGACCAAGGCGGGCACGCTGATGAGCAGACATCGAAGAAACATCTTGGCCAAATAGTTCAATCACTCCCGAAGACGGTAGGAAACCTGAGAGAGCGTTGACAATCGTTGTCTTGCCAGCACCGTTAGTCCCAATCAGGCCGACTACCTCACCAGCACCAACTGTGAGGGTGACATCATTAACGATGACTCGCCCACCCAAAATAACGCTCAAGCCACTCGCCTTGACGGGCACATTCGTGACATGCGTAGGTTTCGCCGATGATCCCAAGGAAGCAACCTCTGCACCTTCTTGACGAACAGGTGGCTTCCATCCATTTCGACGAGCAATCCCGGACAATAAGTTGTCACGCACTGAGTGCACGATGGAAATCAAACCACTAGGGAAATACAGCAACACAATCAGCATGCCGAATCCACTGGCAAACAATTCCACTTGCTTCGTGCCGTCAAAAACCATCGGCACGGCAATGATCAGCAAGGTTCCAAGAACGGCACCAGTAATGGAACCAATGCCACCGACAACGGCGACTGCCACGATTCGAAGCGACTCGTCAAAGTCAAACAGCAATCCGTCGACTTTAAATTGAGCGTTGCGCGCTACCAAAGGCAGTAGGCCACCAGCGAGAGCCGCTAGTCCGCCTGACACTGCGAATGCCAACAACTTGGCACGAGCCGGAGCCACCGTATAGGCCGCTGCCGCCATCTCATTATCGCGAGTCGCAATAATTGAGCGCCCGATTCCAGTGCGGCGGATTCGCCACACAACCAAGATTGCCAAAACGGCAATGAATAAGCAGAAATAATAAATCCCGTCAAAGCCCTTGCCCTGAACGGTCCAAAACAATAAGCGGAAGCCCTTCACACGATCAACATTGAGTTGTGCCGAACCTCCTCCACCCGGAGCGAATCTTTCAGCGACAATGAACCATGAGCGAATTGCTAAGCCGAAACCAAGCGTGACAACAGCGAGATATAAACCCTTCACTCGCAAGGCCGGGATGCCGACGATGACTGCGGCCAGCACACCCCAGGCGACACTGATTGGCAAGGCCACGAGATATGGCAATGAATTGGCGTAGTAAATCGTCAGGTACGACCCGAGGGCAACAAAACCAAATTGGCCTAATGACAATTGTCCACCCCAACCCGTCACCACAGTCACGGATAAGGCAATGATCAAATACACGGGAACTGCAGCAAACTTCAGTATCTCACTCGGCTTGTCAACCTGACTGGGCACCACAAGAGCAATCGCCGCAAGTAGTAAGAAGCCAAACAGCGTC
>BJGB01000048.1 GCA_014190215.1 Actinomycetes bacterium
CGCTAGGCATGTTGTGATGTTCAGCAACCCAGAAGCGATGGTAACCATTGTCTTGCGCGCACTGAGCAAGGGCCGTGGTCTGCGCTAAAGCATCAGCACTCGTTGCACCCTCCGGCAAAATGGAAAGATCGAGCACCGAAAGCGGTACTGCTCGACCGAGGCTCATACTTTGCTGGTACCCGCAGCAGCCCGTCGCACTGCTTCGACAACTTCATTTGCTGGTGCGCCTGGGCCAAGAATCTCGGCTATCCCTGCGGCCTTGAGTTCTTCAAGATCATGGTTGGGAACAATGCCACCGATCACTACAGGAATATCGGCACCTCGCGCGCGAATGGCTTGAACGACCAAAGGAGCCAAGGTCATATGTGCTCCCGAAAGCATTGACAGACCGACGACATCAACATCTTCATCAACGGCTGCCGCGGCCACAGTCTCGGGAGTTTGAAAGAGGCCCGTGTAAATAACCTCAATGCCAGCGTCGCGCAATAGACGCGCCACGACTTTCACACCACGGTCATGGCCATCAAGACCGACTTTGGCGACGAGAACTCGCAAGGATTGATCGTCAGAAGTAGTCATCAGATTGTTGGCACCTCAATATGGCGACCAAAAACGCCAGCCATAGTGTTCATCATTTCACCAACTGTGGCGTAGGCCTGCGATGCATCAACTAACGCTGGCATCAAGTTGACCTCTGGATCAACTGCATCTTTTGCCAAGCGATCAAGGGCATCAAGAACTGCGGATTCATTACGATCCTGCTTGACACTCGCCAGTCGCTGCCGTTGCTTTTGTTCATCGGCATTAGTGATTCGCAGAGTTTCCATCTGGTCTTCCTCATTACCCTCTAGGAACTTGCTCACACCAACGATGGTGCGCTCGCCACGATTGAAAGCTCGCTCAAGCTCGTAAGCACTATCAGCAATGCGTCCTTGGAACCAGTTTTCATCAATGCCGACGATGCAACCCTCGAGCATTGAGCCGCCACCCATCTCATCAATCTTGGCGAATATCTCTTCTGCCATTTGTTCCATCTGATCGGTCAGCGCTTCGACATAATACGAACCACCTAATGGGTCCGCTACATGAGTGACGTTTGTTTCATGGGCGATCACTTGCTGGGTACGAAGAGCAATACGCGCCGATCGTTCGGTCGGCAAGGCCAATGCCTCATCCATTGAGTTGGTGTGCAAGGACTGAGTGCCACCTAGAACACCAGCCAAAGCTTCAATCGCTGTGCGAACAATATTGACCTCAGGCTGTTGCGCAGTCAGTGAGACACCAGCGGTCTGGGTATGAAAGCGCAATTGCATCGAGCGCTCGCTCGTTGCACCGTAACGCTTGCTGAGCCAACGTGCCCAAATCCGTCGGGCTGCGCGATATTTCGCTATCTCTTCAAAGAAGTCAATATGGGCATTGAAGAAGAATGACAAGCGCGGCGCGAATGCGTCGACGGGGAGTCCCGCCTGACGAGCAAGTTCGACATAAGCAAAACCATTTGCCAAAGTGAAGGCCAATTCTTCGGCGGCAGTCGAACCAGCCTCACGAATGTGATATCCAGAAATTGAAATCGAGTTCCAGCGTGGCATTTCAGCGGCGGTGAAAGCAACAGTGTCTCGTACGAGGCGCATTGACTGTCGCGGAGGAAAGACAAACTCTTTCTGTGCTTGGTATTCCTTCAAAATGTCATTTTGTAATGTGCCGCCCAACTTCACGCGGGGCACTCCAGCATTTTCTGCTTGGGCAACGAACATTGCCAAAAGGACCGCTGCTGGTGAGTTAATTGTCATGGAAGTGGTGATGCCACCAAGATCAATATCGGCAAAGAGATCACGCATGTCAGCCAAAGTGTCAATCGCTACTCCACATCGACCGACTTCACCCAACGACATCGGATCATCAGAATCCAAACCCATCAATGTCGGCATGTCGAAGGCAGTTGACAGACCATCTCCACCAGATTTCAAAATATCCTTGAAGCGCTGGTTGGTATCGATCGCAGTTCCAAAGCCAGCGAAAAGTCGCATCGTCCACAATTTGGAGCGGTACATCGAGGCGTACGGTCCACGGGTGTACGGGTAGACACCAGGAAATTCACCATCCTCCGGTCCATAAATGGGTTCCAGAGGGATGCCTGACATGGTCTGAAACTTGTCGTTACGGATTGAAGAAGCGTCGAAGGCCTCTTGCCACAGTTCGCGGGGGTTGGTCACGACTCTATTCTTACAACTCAGGACTGGAATCCCTCACTTCAGATGTCGCAACAGTGTCCCCAAAGTCCGATTTTCCAGCGACGCGGTCCGCTTGAGGCAGGGCACATTGGGCAGTCCCACCTGGCATCCGATCGCGGTTCTTGGCAACCCAACGGTAAACCACCGCGGACATTTGACGAATTCCAGGAAACATCAAAACGAATCCCAAGATTCGCCAGCCCGAGCCCGCAGACACAAGGAGACGGGAGATGGCGATATTCGCCGAACTGATCGCTCCTTGAGCGTCAACCCACTGCACGGCCGTCTCACATTGCGCAGAAGTCAGATTCAGTGCTGCCAAATCAAGACTTTGCCAGGATGCGATGTGCGGATGGCGACGCATCCGACGTTCAATAAAACGAACACACCGCGTACAAAAAGCACAGTCACCGTCAAAAACCAAAAGAGGAAGAGCCTGATTCACGTACTTAGTGTGGCACCAATTAAGTCCTATGGGCGATTCTTCGACCCAAGATTCAGACGAAGGTGCCGATCAACGGCTGGACGATTTTCAATGTCTGATCAAACCCACTTTCATTGGGCAGCCATCCGTTTCGATCAGGCCATACGAACTGCAGGACTTCGAAGGAACCACCCCGATGCCACTTGATAGCAGTGTCAAAAAACTTAGCGTGACTATCTAAGTCAACGGGAGAGAAAATACAGCGCAAATCATTGTCCAAAAGTCCAGTCAGCGGAACATTGCGTGGAATCTCCACTCCCCCAACAATCTGTTCAACCACTAGATCAATCAATCCCTTAATCGCGATCGGTGCCAAACCGAAGACGATGATTTCAGGGAAGGCATGGCACTCGGGCATACCAATCGTGTACGAATATCGTGGCTGTGGAGGCACGGTGGTGGTGTCCGCTGGCACCGGCTCAAGGGCCCAGCCGTTCGTTTCAATCATCCACTCGATCTTTTCTGCGTGAGGGATCTTGAAGTTTGGGAGGTCAACGCTTTCAGTCACATAAATAGGGTGCCACATCTAGCCTCACGTAGGCGCACTCCCGCTACGGTTCTGTGTGATGTATCGCTTCCTTCTACGACCTAAGTGGATCGCTTTTCACCTGTTATGTCTCTTAGGTGTTGTCTTGATGGTCAACTTATCAATGTGGCAATTGGGTCGGTTGAGCGATCGTCGAGAGTTCAATAGTGAAGTCCGTGAACGCTCCTCCTTGGAAACCGTGAACATTTCGGAACTTGATCTTTCAGATCCCCCTGCTGTGCAGTGGCGTTCTGCTGGCGCAATCGGAACTTACGACCCCAGCGAGCAAGTTCTCATTCTTAATCGCAGTCAAAACGGTGTGGCTGGTCTCAACGTTGTCACTCCTCTGATACTTGACGATGGACGGGCCATTTTGGTCAACCGTGGATTCATCGCCCTCTCAGCGACTCCACCGTCAGCCCCATTGGGCATCGTGCGCGTCCTCGGAACAGTGCAAGTATCAGATCAACGTACGTCAGGTCAGGCGACCCAAGCCAGTGGCGAGCAGAGCGAGTTCTTCCGCCTAGATATCGCACGTCTCGAAGAGCAGATCGATTACGAGTTACTACCCGTAGCGCTCGTAGCCAAAGTTTCCGAACCAAGTGAGGAGCCAACGATCGCCCCCATTAACCCTCCGGAACTTTCTCAGGGACCACACTTGTCGTACGCCATCCAATGGCTGATTTTTTCAATTGCAGTCATTGTCGGCTGGGTTTTAGCGATTCGCAAATCACTTGCTAACCGCGCTCTAACACCGCCACCCCTCGGTTGAACTGGTGGCCACCCAGACAGCCGTCGGAAAATTCATGGAGTTCAGGCACCGTCAAATGACCCGTCATACTCTTCGATTTTTCCAGTGGGGCCACACCAGCGGCACAGCACGGACTCTAAGTCGTCCTGCAATAATTGCTCATCTTCAATTTTTAGCTCTCCACCGGTGGTGTAGTGATAAAAAGACGAAGTTTTCGTGGTCCGCACGACATCAAAGCGGGTCAAGTTTCCACACAAAGTGCACCGATAACGAATGGTCATGCTCCGAGAGTACGACTCTGGCACCTCTGTCGCGTACTTCATTGCCGGAATACTTGACATAGAACATTTGTTCGGGAACACTCAGATGGTGCAGAAAACTTTTGACGAAATCGGAATGCCTCTGAGCGATGTCACTTTTTGCGTCATCGACTTTGAAACAACCGGTGGTTCTGCCGAACTTGATCGCATCACCGAGATTGGCGCGGCCAAATACCGAGGTGGTGAGTGCATCGGAACCTTCCAAACTCTGGTGAATCCCGGTTGTGGCATACCTCCTTTCATCACCATCTTGACGGGGATCACCGAAGCCATGGTGATGCCCGCACCACGTATTGAGGCCTTGCTCGGAACCTTGCGCGACTTCATTGGAGACAGCGTGATTGTGGCCCACAACGCCAGATTCGACCTTGGATTTTTGAACGCAGCGATGATTCGCGACGATCGCGATCCACTGACAAACAAAGTGATTGACACAGTGCCGTTGGCACGTCGCCTTGTGCGCTCAGAAGTAAAAGATTGCAAACTCGGAACCTTGGCGGCCCATTTCCGATTCGCTCATCAACCCAGTCACCGCGCCCTCGACGATGTCCTGGCCACAGGTGATCTTTTGCATTTATTGATTGAGCGCGCATCGGGATTTGGGGTGATGGGTCTTGATGATCTGATCGGATTACCAAAACTCGGAACCCATCCACAAGCCAACAAACTTCGCCTCACCGAAGACCTGCCTCGCTCGTCTGGGGTCTACATCTTTTCTGATGTGAAGGGTCAGGTGCTGTACGTCGGCAAAGCCACCAATTTGAGACAGCGTGTTCGCAGTTATTTCAGCACGACTGAGACGCGACGCAAGATTGGTCCGCTACTGCGTCAGGTTCACGGCGTTGATCACATCGCTACGCCTGATGCCCTGACGGCAGGAGTTTTAGAGATGCGATTGATTCAACGTCTCGCTCCGCAGTACAACAGGGTCGGCACGACAAGCGACAAATACTGCTATGTGCGCCTGACTCTTGATGAGGATTGGCCACGACTCGTGATTTCTAAAAACCCCGCGAAAAAAGGCATCCACATTGGTCCGTTGACCAGTCGTAGTGCCGCTCGCTTGGTGATTGAAGCGATTGAGTCAGTGGTGCCACTGCGGCGATGCACGGCACGCATGGGCCGCACATATACGCCGCCGAGTGATGCCCCAGTGTGTTCAGCAGCCCGACTTGGAGTGGCTATGTGCCCATGCTCGGGCACTGCTGATCGCTCCCACTATGGCACCATCGTTGATTTCATCAGTTCCTCACTCACCACATCACCTGCAGCACTATTTGCCCTCCTGCACGAACGGTTGACCGCTTTGGCAATCGCGCAACGCTTTGAAGAAGCCGCCTTGATGCGGGACCGCACGCAGGCTTTGGTGCAAGCCCTCAATCGCCAACGTCGCTGTGACCAATTACGTGATGCAGGTTCATTGAGTTTGCAGCACAGCGATGTGCACTACGACATTGACTGTGGCGTACTCATCGGGACTCGACTGGACGGTCAGCTTTTCTCCCCGCTCACAGTGACAGGCAACAAGGTCTTGGATTCCCTCGCACCTCTCTTGCAACCTCATCAATCTTCAGAGTCCTGCAGTGGACCTCTTGAGCGTCATCTCTTTGATGAAGTGATGTGTATTGCTCGTTTCTTAGAAGACGAGAATATGCACCCTGAACTTTCCAGTTGCAGCGGTCAATGGGCCTCGCCCATTCAGGCTGTTCCCGAACTTCATCGTCTCGATCTGCACTCCGCTGCTTAAATTGAGTGAATACCGCGCATATCAATGTCGAGAACTTGAGTTCGACCTAACGGGAAATCGCGTCCGACTAGCGTCGCCACCTCTTCCACGTTGGTGCGTCGGACAAAAGCCGCGACCGTGGGTCCCGAACCAGAAAGCCAAGATGACAGGGCCCCAGCGTTGACTAAAGCGGCCATCACCTCGGCGCACATCGGAGTATCAGACAAGCGAACCTCCTGATGCAGTTGATCCGATGCAGTCGAAGGCAATAAATCAAAATCGCCCGTGGACAAAGCAATGACCAATTGTGTCGCTCGGGAAATATTGAAAATCGCCTCCGCTCTTGACACGGCGTCTGGAAGATTCCGGCGGCTTTTTGACGTCGCCGTTTGGAATTGTGGAATCCACACAAGGACACACACCTCGCTTCTCATCGATGCGGCTAACGGAATCAAGGCGACCCGCTCAGGAGATGCCGACACCACGCCACCCCACACGCTGGCTGCAGCATTGTCATAGTGACCTTCTAGTTCAGCAGCGAGTTCCACAAGTTCACCGCGTGAGGCGTCAATGAACTGTGCAAATTCTGTCTCGGCGATACCTACACGTTGCGCTAAGCCAAGGGCTGCTCCACCGACACGCATCGCTGCTGAGAAACCAAGCCCACGACCCGATGGAATCGGCGAGTCCACCCACACTTCTCCGATCCCGCCGGCTCGCACAAATGCCACATTCGCTGGATGATTTGTGGTTGCGATTTGCCTATGCGTATGCGCAGACGGATCTACGATGCCAAGTTCGCCATAGATGGACACAGCCATCGCCAGGACATCAAAACCTGGACCCATGTTGGCCGAAGAACCAGGAACTCTCACCGCCAAGGTCATAAATTGTCTGACTTAAGCGCCAAAGTCAGCTACTGCCGATTGTGACTCACTCACTAATAACGACAGCGCCTGGAACGCCTGACCCGAATCAATGGCTGTTTCAGCAATAGCGATTCCCTCTTCAAGTGAATCAGCGACATCTGCAACTACAAGACCCGCCGCAGCATTGAGAACAACAATGTTGCGGTGCGCCCCATGTTCGCCGTCCATCACGCGCCGCACAACGTCAGCATTAAACGCGGGAGTCCCACCAGTCAGTTCGGTCGAGATTGCTGGGGCTAGACCTAGAGCGACAGGATCGACCGTGAAGGTTCGTACATGCCCATCGCGCAATTCAAGAACCGTCGACGGTCCTGTCGTCGTCAGTTCGTCAAGACCCCCGCCATGCACGACCCATGACGACGTTGCACCGTGCAAACGCAAAGATGCCAACATTCTTTCGGCAACCAAGGGATTCGCCACCCCAATGAGTTGGCGTTTAACGCGCCCTGGATTAGCCATCGGACCCAACAAATTGAAAACCGTCGGCACTCCAATCTCGCGGCGGGCCTGTGCCGCAAAGCGAAAAGCGGGGTGATAACGCGCTGCTAAACAAAAACCGATACCGGCGCGTTCAATGCAACGCAGAACACCCTGTGGCGATAGTTCGACGACAACTCCAAGGGCTTCAAGAACATCGGCCGTGCCACATTGCGATGAAGCAGCCCGTGCGCCGTGCTTGCATACGGGAACTCCAGCCCCAGCAACAACGATGGCTGCCATGGTGCTGATATTGATTGAATGACTGCGATCCCCGCCCGTACCCACGATGTCAATCGCCCGATCGCGCAATGACTCATCAAGAGGAACGAGCGTAGCGGCCGCTAAAACTGCATCTAATAAACCCGAGATTTCTTCGGGGGTTTCACCCTTGGCTCGTAACGCCACAACAAAACCAATCAACTGCGCAGGCGTGGCTGAGCCGGCGAGGATATTCGCCATTGCAGCACGCGCATAGGCGGAATCAATGTCTCTGCGGTCAAGCAACAAAGAAATGAGTTCCGGCCAACCACCCACTGATTCCAAGGTGATCGGCAACGACGAAGATGACTCGGTCATAGTTGACAGGCTAGCGACGACCTCTTTAGGCCACTCGGCGACGGTGACGAATGATTCGTCGACGATCTCTCTCAGTCGTTCCGCCCCAGATGCCAACCTTTTCGCGACTAGCCAAAGCATGTTCAAGGCAGGAAATTCTTACATCACAACCCGAACAAACCATTTTGGCTACGTCTGCTTGATCCTCAGTCTCAGGAAAAAACATGTCTGGGTCAAGACCCCGACATGCACCTAATGACCGCCATATGAGTTCCATGTCATGCCCTCCACTGTCATCACCCAAGCCCCCCCTAGGTGATATCTGCGTTAAGCGAGACAATAGAAGAAGAAAGCGCCTTTGTGAAGAGGCAAAACGAAAATGGGCCGTGACCTGCGGTGAAAGCCGCTATGCGACCCTAAGGACGTAAATCCGTGAGTAATTCAATCTCATTGTCCGATGTCAGGGAGATCTCTTCTCGGTAAGCGGGATGATCACAAGTCAACAACGCTCCCCCTTCAGCGAATGCGGCGATGTCATCTGACGTGAAGGCAAACTGCACATAGTGCACCGCTGCAGTGACATAGTCGCGAGTCAATTGCCCGGCATGTTGTGCTTCAGTCATTGAGCGCACCTCGCGACCACCAGCTAGACGGAATACCAATGATCCTTCAATGCCCACTAATTTTGAGAGCCACTCGCGCATCTGTTCTTCACTCGTGAGTTCAATGAACAGCGTGGCGCATAGTTGGCCCGCATCAGGGATCATCGGATTGTAGGTATCAATCTCGGCTTGAATCTCTTCATCGGTTGATAATCGTTCAACGCGTGCCATCTCTTGAATTTGATATCGCACGGTGTCGCGGTTTTCAAAAATGACTGAGACAAACGGCCCAAGTGCCAAGCGACGACGGAGCTTCATGTCCATGATTCGATTTTTGAATTCCGGTCGCTCGCGTTCATATGCGCGGACATCGGCGATGTCAGATAACGAAAGTTTGCGGGGGGTTAAAGTATTCATGATTAGCCTTTCTTGCGATTTTGAGTATTCACTCTTCTGGTATTCCGTATGCACGCGCTATCAAGGAAATCGGATGCAACGAAACTCTGCCGGTCTGCTCATTGATTGCGCCGTTAGCAAGATGACAATCACCGGCCACAACATCTCCACCTGCTTTGATGATCTCGTCACCTAGTTTTCGACCAATCGGTATGGACATTTCGGCATTTTCTGCGCGAAGCCCCCACATCCCGTCAATCCCCGAGCACTGCTGAATCAATTTGATCTTGGCACCCGTGAGTTTCATCAGATCACGACTCTTGAGACCGATATTTTGCGCACGCAAGTGACAAGGAGTGTGATAAGTGATTGATTCCGGTACATCGCCAAGGAACTCGGTGTTCAACGATGTGCCGTCGCCTTTATGAATCTTCATCAGATACTCGCTGGCGTCATAAGTGTTAGCTGCCACCAACTCGGCATCGGGCCCGCCCACATAATCCAGATAGTCCTTCTTCAACACATAACCGCAGGTGGGTTGCGGAACCACAATGTCTAGACCCTTACGAACGGTGTTGGCTAAAGCCTTGACATTCTTTTCAGCGACCTTGGTGAAACTGTCGATATCACCACTATGCAAGAACGGTGCGCCACAACATTGCGTCGTATCAGCCAAGGTGCATTCAATACCGTTACGTTCATAAACCTTGACAAGATCGTGTCCGACATCGGGGGCCTGATACTCAACGAGGCATGTCGGAAACAGGGCGACTCGACCTTGGCGCTTTCCGATCCGCAATTTTGGTCGACGATTAAACCATGTTGTAAAGCGTTGCTTAGCAAAAGGAGGCAACACGCGCTCACTAGAAACGCCCGAGGTTTTCTCAATCAACTTCCGCACGACCGAGCCTGGCTTGGCGCCCATCATTTTATTCAGAACTGGGTATGTCGTCGTCGCCACTTTGCCCAAGAGGTCCGTATGACCCATGACATTTGTAGTCAGACGATCGCGCAGTGAAACCTGATCGCTGGTGTGGCGCATCGCATCGGCACGCAGCATGAGACGCGGAAAGTCAAGTTCCCACTCACTTTGACCGGGAATGTATGGACAGTTGACGTAGCACAGCTTGCATTGGAAACATTCGTCAACGACTTGATCTTGCTGAGCAGGAGTCAGGCGACCAGCATCTTGATCATCGTGACGATCGATGTAATCAAACAGAGTAGGAAAAGACGTACAGAATTTGAAACACAAACGGCAACCATGGCAGAGGTCGTACACCCTAGTGAGTTCATCACGAACGTCCTTTTCATCAAGGTACTTCGGATGCTTCGGGTCGTAAGTGATCGTCATGGCGTTCTCAATCTTGGGCGAAAAATTTCTTTAGTGTTTATTCAATGGAGTTTCGGGGTGCTCCATCACGGACGAAGCACCCCGAATCACACATTTTGCATGAACTAATGACTAGATGGCACTGTGCCTACAGATCTTCAAGTCCCTTTTGGAAACGACCTGCATGGCTCTTCTCGGCGCGAGCCAGAGTTTCAAACCAGTCAGCGATTTCGGCAAAGCCTTCTTCGCGAGCGGTCTTGGCAAAGCCTGGATACATCTGGGTGTACTCGTATGTCTCACCAGCGATCGAAGCCTTAAAGTTGGCCTCGGTTTCTCCGATGGGCTCGCCAGATGCTGGGTCGCCGACTTCGGCCAAGTAATCCAAGTGACCGTGAGCGTGACCAGTTTCGCCTTCAGCGACTGAACGGAATAATGATGCCGCGTCGGGGTAACCCTCGATGTCAGCCTTCTGTGCGAACCACAAGTAACGGCGATTGGCCTGGCTTTCGCCGGCGAACGCCTCCTTGAGGTTTTCGTGTGTCTTAGTGCCGTTGAGGCTCATGACATTCTCTCTTTCGGGTTGGTTGTGTTTTTACTGGAGGTATTGCTTTTTGAAATCCCCACTTGCGGCTGAGCCACAGTTGAGGAAACCTTTTGCGTCACACGGCATGGCGTACACAAGCCGTGGAAAAGAATCGTTGTTGTGTCAACAGCAAATCCGTCTAATTCATTGACATCAAGTTGTCCCGAGCCCGACACATAAATATCGCGCACGTCGCCACAGGATTGACATACGAGGTGATGGTGATCATCGAGGTTGGGATCAAAACGCGCTGCCCCACTCCCCACATCAATCAATCGCAGTTCACCCATCGACGAGAGATCAGTCAGAGTTTGGTACACAGTCCTCAAAGAGATACCTGGCATGTGATCACTAGCGACAGAAAAAAGGGACTCCGCAGTCGGGTGGCTTTTGTTCTCGTGCATCAGACGAAAGAGCAACTGCCGTTGGGGCGTCACTTTGAGACCACTTGCACGAAACATTGCGGTCAGTTCTGCGGGGGTTTTCACGAAGACAAAATTAGACGCTTTTCTCTTTCTTCGCAAGCTATGCAAATTAGCAATATGTGAAAACTGTCTCACGGAGACATCGGTGGCCCCTCCGAGTACTCTCGGAGGGTGACTTCGATCCCCTCCCCCGATCATTTCAATCGGGACTCCATGCGACAGAGGCTGTCCAGCGAACAGTTCGATGTTCTTGTGGTTGGAGGCGGAATAACAGGCCTTGGCGTGGCCCTTGATGCGGCATCACGAGGTTTAAAAACTGCTCTCGTGGAGCGCTACGACTTTGCCTCAGGCACCTCATCAAAAAGTTCCAAACTCATTCATGGTGGTTTACGGTATTTGCAACAAGGTGAAGTGCGTTTGGTCTATGAAGCACTGTATGAACGGCAGCGACTCCGACGAAATGCTCCCCACCTTGTCACGCTTTTGCCTTTTCTGTTACCCGTCCTGACCAAAGATGGTGTTGTCTCACGCAAAATTGCTCGGGCGCTCGGTTCGGCATTATGGATGTACGACATCACGGGTGGTGCACGAATTGGTCGCATCCACCGACGACTGCGCAAGAAAAAAGCTTTGTCTCATATGCCGACCATGCCGAGCCAACGGTTGGCATCGGCATATATCTATTACGACGCTCAAGCCGATGACGCGCGGCTGTGTTTGGCATTAGCGCGGACTGCCGTCGATCAGGGTGCGGTCATCGTCAATCGTTGTGCAGTCACCAATATTTTGCGCTCGTCGGACTCAAAAGCCAATGGTGTCACTGTTCTTTGTGATGGTGAATCAATTGATGTGCAGGCCCATGTTGTGGTTAACGCCGCCGGCGTGTGGACCGACGCTGTACGAACTCTC
>BJGB01000049.1 GCA_014190215.1 Actinomycetes bacterium
TTTGCCAAGGGCTTTGCCGAAGTCGCCCGTGGATGCCCTCCATTTGGGGGCATCACCGCCCTCGGCCTTGCCTTCAGAGGGGGGCAGCAGAATCGCAATAGGAGATGACGTTCGACTCACGGTACAAATTCAACTCTATGGCGGTAGCGAGTATCGTGATCTTTATGAAAATTCATGTAGATGCCGAAAAATGTCAAGGACATAATCGTTGCTATGCCCTAGCCCCCGAACTATTTGATGTTGATGATTACGGCAACGCTGTGGTCATTGGTGACGGATCGGTCCCGCCAGAACTTGAAGACCGTGCTCGTTTGGCATTGGCGAATTGTCCCGAGTTCGCCATCACAATTTCAGAATGATTGTCTGATCCCCCCATGACTTCAACTGAAGATTTTACACCCGTCGTCGATTGGGCGACCGACTTCGATCACGCCGATCCGCAATACAACCGCAACGCGCACGCGATCTGGGCCGAACTTCGTGGCACGTGCCCCGTCGCCCACTCTGAGCGTTACGGCGGTACCTGGTTACCAACTACTCATGAATATGTGCGTGAGATTGCCTACGACACCGAAAACTTTACGAGCCGCGCGGTGATCGTTGAAAAAATGGTGCCGCCAGATCCGGCACCCATCGGTGGTGCGCCACCGATCACCAGTGATCCGCCGTTTCACATTGAGGCTCGGAAACTTTTGTTGCCGCCGTTCGCTCCGAAAAAGATTGAGTTGTGGGAGCCCGAGGTTCGCAAACTATGTCGCACACTTCTTGATTCAATGATGGACGATGTTGCTTCTGGAAAGTCAATTGACGCAGCTGCCGATTACGCCAAGCGCATTCCGGTGAATGTGATTTCACGCATGCTCGGCTTCCCCATAAGCGATGAGGACTTATTCCTTGAGTTCGTTCATGATGTTCTTGAGGGCATTGATGATGCGCCAGAAGTTCGGTTCGTCAAGATTGAGCGTTTGATCCAATACATCATCACGCAAATTGAAGATCATGTCGAGAATCCGCGCGATGACCTTACGTCGTATTTGATGGGCGTTGAACTTTTTGGATCCAAGTTGTCCGTCGAACATATCGGTGGCTCAATCATCTTGTTGTTGATCGCTGGCATCGACACCACCTGGAGCGCCATCGGTTCAAGTCTGTGGCACCTTGCTACTCACCGTGAAGATTTGGCACGCTTGGTGGCCGATCCGTCGCTCATCCCCACTGCAGTTGAAGAGTTCTTGAGGGCGTATGCACCGGTGACTATGGCTCGCCTTGTAGCCAAAGATCACGACTTCCACGGTTGTCCGATGAAAGTTGATGAGTGGGTATTGTTGCCTTTTCCGGCAGCCAATCTTGATCCCAAAGTTTTCCCGGATGCTGACAAGGTGATCATTGATCGAGCAGAGAATCGTCATTCGGCTTTCGGCCTTGGGATTCATCGTTGTCTCGGTTCAAACTTGGCCCGACTTGAACTCACGATCGCGATTGAAGAGTTCATCAATCGCTTCCCGTCGTTCACTCTTGCCGGCACCGAAGACGATGTGGTGTGGAGCGTCGGACAGATTCGCGGACCACGTGAACTACCGGTGCAAGTGTTAGGCCAGTAAGAAGCACAGAGCAACGATCAACCGGAGTAAAACGCTGTGACGCTCACTGAACCAGGACAGTATTGGGCCGAACAACTTTTGGGGTGGGCGATCCCCGAGGAGATCATTGCGCAGGCTGAGGTTCCGCCGTGGGCGCACGATCCCAAAATTTTTGCTGTCGATGAAACTCTTGATCCAACGAGTCCGATTTTTGAACTCGCTCGCGAACTTCTACCGTTAGAAGGTGGCAGTGTGATGGATGTCGGTTGTGGTGGCGGGCGATCGTCGTTACCACTAGTGCCACGCGCGGAATACATCATGGGTGTTGATGAAAACCCAGCGATGTTGGCGCGTTTCCAACAGGCTGCAGACGAAGCAGGAGTCTCCTTCACGGAGATCCACGGACGCTTCCCCGATGTCATCATTCAGGCCGAACTTGCAGGTCAACCGATTGCACCATGCGACGTTGTGGTGTGTCATCACGTCTTTTTTAACGTTGCTGATCTCGAACCATTTGTTGTTGCACTCACTGCGATGGCACGACTTGGTGTAGTCGTTGTTCTACCTCAGCGTCATCCACTCTCCGCATGGAATGAGGGATGGAAACATTTTTGGAATCTAGATCGACCACTCGGGCCAACGGCACAAGACGCAATTGCCGTGGTCAGAGGTTTGGGTATTGAGCCCGAAGTGTTCGTGGTGCCACGTCCGCCGATGTCACAGCATGCCGAAGACCCAGCGTCACTAGTTGCCTCGGCTCGACGACGATTGTGTTTACCCGCACATCGTGACGCCGAAATTGAGGAATGGTTACGCGACCATCCGCCAGCATTTATGAGCGATGTGGTTGTACTGCGATGGCCCGGAGGTCTTTCGTAGAACCGTGGCGCTGGCCTTCATAGATACCGTGCTTCGGCGAAATGGAATACGCAACGATGCACACGATTCCTGCAGGAATTGCCATATCGGCTCCGAATAATTCAATTGCCAAGACCGCACAAGCGATCGGTGCATTAGCGGCTGCCCCAAAGACTGCGGCAAGACAAGCTGCAGCGGTAAGAGTGGGGGAGAGATGTAGCGGTCCAGACATTGCCGATCCGAGAGTTGCACCCACAACGAACAGCGGTGTGACTTCGCCTCCAGGGATAGCGCACCCAAGCGCGATGGCAGTGAAAAGTATTTTTAATACTGGGTCCCACCAACTAGCGACTGATCCACCAAGAGCTTGTTCAACCAACGGGAGCGAGAGACCCAAATAATCGCGTCCGAAGATCAGCATTAGGGCGAGAGTTGCAAGAGCACCAATGACGGGGCGACCCGGAACCCAGGAAATCAAATCGCTCATCGTTTTCTTTACACCGTGTAACACCTCAATGAATAGGCGAGCCGCAAGTCCGGCAGCAATACCAACAAGAACTAATCGCAATGCAATTGACCAATCAATGGTCACGGGGATGTTGACCATTGGCGTGTGTCGGCCAAGGGATTCAACGATCAAGTCAGCAGTGATTGAGGCTGCTAACGCGGGAGCTAAGCCCTCATAACGTAGACGTCCAGTTTGTTGTACTTCTAAACCGAAAATCGCGCCAGCCATCGGTACTCCGAAGGCACCACCGAAGGCACCAGCGATAGCCGCGATCAACATCAGTCGCATATCGGATGGTCTCAGACGAAATGGCTTGGTTAACAAACTGGTGAGTGAACCACTGATCTGTAACGCGGCACCTTCACGACCAACTGAGGCCCCAGTGACTTGAGCGATGAAAGTGGCACCAAAAATAAATGGCGCCATACGATATGGAATCTTGGGGGTGTGATCGGGAACTGATGGATCAAGTGGTGGGAGAGATTGCTCAACGACGAGTGATGTACCACGGTTAGCTGGTCCACCGAAATAGTGATACGCCGCACCCAAAATAAATGCGGCAACGGGGAGTAGCCAGACCAGCCACGTGTGATCAAGCCGAAGAGTGGTGGCGTGGTCAAGGGCTTCGAATAAAGCCCATGAAGTTAGGCCTGAAACGGCACCAATCAAGCACGCAGCACCTGTGACAACCAGCAGATGGGTAGCAGCACGCAATTGAGTTGGCAGCACATCCTCACGCTAGTTGGCTAGCCAGTAAATCTCTGTTTCTCACCATTCTCTTACCGTTCAGAAGGCAGACTTATCAGGTGAATTCCCAAACTTTAAAGCATCAGGTTTTGATCGCCGATGACGATCGGGCGATTCGTGAGGCGCTTGTGCGTGCCTTGAACCTTGAGGGATACGCCGTGACGTCGGTTAATGATGGAGCCAAGGCATTGGAAGCAGTGAAAGCCGAAACGCCGGATGTGCTAATTCTTGATCTGATGATGCCAGTGATTGATGGCATGACTGTCTGTCGAGTTTTGCGAGCCGAGAAGAATCGGGTACCGATTTTGATGTTGACAGCGCGTACCGAGACGAGTGACCGTGTAGCAGGACTTGATGCTGGTGCTGATGATTATCTACCAAAGCCTTTTGCTCTAGACGAACTTTTGGCTCGTCTGCGGGTTCTTTTACGGCGCTATGACTCTGATGATGATCTCGATCAGGCTGAGATTCTCACACTTGATGATCTTCGTATTGACGTGGCGGCACGGCGTGTTTTTCGTGGTGACAATGAAATTGAATTGTCTAAGACCGAGTTTGAGTTGTTGGAACTTTTGGTGCGCAATAGTGGAATCGTCTTGGATCACTCCACGATCTACGACAGAATCTGGGGTTACGATTTTGGCCCTGAGTCAAAGAATTTGGCAGTGTATATCGGTTATATCCGTCGCAAAGTTGACGCTGCTGATTGCAAACAACTCATTCACACCGTACGTGGCGTGGGTTACACGGCAAGGGTGAGCAACTGATGAGTTTGCGTTGGAAGTTGATGTTGATATTGGTTCTCCTTGTTGGTCTCGCGACCACAGTCGTAGGAGTTGTGTCGTATCAAACCACCGAGTCGCGTTTGATGACCGAAATTGATCGGTCCCTGATTCAAGCGACTGAAAGATTTCTTCAGCGACCTAATAATGATCGACCGAATCGACCCGGTCGAGGAGTGGTCATCAATATTCCTGAACGTCCATTAGGTATTGAGCAGTTCGTCGTGCAGGTCACCGATCTTGATGGAGTTGTGCTTGCTGGGACGAAGGGTGTTCTATTGCCAGCGATGGAGGTCAATGATGGGCCAACGGGAGAACCTGTTGCGAAATGGGCGAATCTAAAGAGTGCGCAGGGGGATGATTTTCGGGTGCGTGCCGTACGAGTTGAACTCGGCATTGTCGAGTTGGGGCGCGACCTCACCGAGGTGAATAACGTGCTGAATGATTTGAAAACACGATCAATCTTGCTCGGGAGCATGGTTGCTTCGTTGGCTGCCCTCATCGGTTGGGTGTTGTCCGTTGGAATTACTTCTCGTTTGCGCAAATTATCGGTCGCCGCAGAACAAGTGGCAGCGACTGGCGAACTAGATATTGACACTCCACTCTCGGGTCGAGATGAAGCGGCTCGCTTAGGGCGCAGTTTCAAAGAGATGTTGGCTGCCTTGGCACGTTCCAAAGAACAGCAACAACGCCTTGTCGAGGATGCTGGTCATGAGTTACGAACTCCGCTCACCAGTTTGCGGACCAATCTTGATGTCTTGAAACGTCACCCCAATATTGATTCTGAGGCACGTCAACAGATCCTGCTCGATATTGATCGTGATACTGCGGAGTTGGCTGCACTTGTCGAAGAGGTAGTCGCCCTCGCTATTGATCGTCACACGGATGAACTCGCACAACCAATCGAGATGAAAGGTCTGGTGACGGCTGTCGCTGCACGTGCAGCAAGACGAAGTGGCCGCAACATTGTGGTCACTGGTGACACATCCGTCGTTGTGGCTCGTCGTCATCTTGTTGATCGGGCAATTTCAAATCTCCTCGATAACGCTGTGAAATTTGATATGAGCAACAACGACATTGAGGTGTCGATCTCGGGCGGCAAGATCGTTGTGAGCGATCGTGGTCCAGGTATTCCCGAGTCGGAATTAGATTTAATCTTTGAACGTTTTCACCGTGCTGTTGCCTCACGCACATTGCCTGGCTCTGGACTCGGTTTGGCCATTGTCGCCGATGTTGCTCGGAGTCATGGTGGCGATGTCTTCGCACGCAATCGAGAGGGTGGAGGGGCCGAGATTGGGTTCTTCCTACCCACGGCTGAAAAGCACGTTGAATAGGGTTGTCGATCGCCATCCTGGTTGGCAAAACTCTCACATTGCTCTTACCTTGATGATATTTACTTCTCACCTAGGAGTTGCAGTCTGTACTCACACCACTTGGTGTCCAAGAACAAAGGAAACAGATAATGGAAACGAAAGATACAAAACCTAAGACGAAGAAATTTGCAGTGATCGGTGTGACGGCAGGTTTGTTGATCGGTGCTGGTGCTGGATTGTTGATGAATGTTTCTGGTGGAGCCTCGGCATCGAGTGCACCAGTATCAACAATCGTTAGCAGCGATGACACCAATGATGACTCCGATGGTGGCCGTGGAGAAGGCGAACATGATGGTGCCAAGATGGATCCAGCAGCTCGCCAAGCCAAGTTGCGAGAAGCGTTGCAGACCTTGGTTGATGCTGGCACGCTGACGTCATCTCAGGTTGAGGCGATTGTCGCCGCACTTGAAGCAGCTCGTCCCGCTGGTGACCAAGATCATGAGAGTGATGACGGGCATCAGGGTCGCGGAGGCCCAAAGGGTGAGCGTCGCCAGGAGATGCTTGCCGCCGCTGCCGAAGTCATCGGCATCACCACAACCGAGTTGCAGACTGCAGTTAAAAGTGGCCAGACGATCGCTGAGGTTGCTGTGGCTAACGGCAAGTCGGTCCAATCGGTGATTGACGCACTAGTGGCTCAGGCCACCGCCGACATCACAGAACACATCACTGACATGGTCAATGGCATTCATTCTGCCGATGACGATTCGGCTGGTGAGTAAACATAGTTAGTCCATAATTCCGCCCGCTTTGAATGAGGTCTGGTGGGGGCGATTTGCTGAGTGCGATTCGCCCCCACCAGATTTTTTTGTCCCCTCATGGGCGCATCTATAGAACACCCGTTCTCTAGGATGGGGATCCCATGGCTGATGCGAACCCCTCCTTTGATGACGATAATTTGTTTGGGTCCTCTCCGGTGCCTGCAGCTGATGCTGAATCGACGCCCTACGCAGCTCGTTACAGAAATACTCGTATTGAGCCGATTTCACTCGATGGGTTAAACCCGATGCAGCGTGAGGCTGCCGAGCATGTTGATGGCCCGTTGCTCGTGGTGGCTGGTGCTGGTAGTGGCAAGACGCGGGTACTCACTCATCGCATCGCCCATCTCATTTCCAATCATGGGGTCAGCCCAATGAGCATTTTGGCGATCACTTTCACCAATAAGGCCGCTGGCGAAATGAAGCACCGAGTCGAATCCTTGATTGGTCCTGTTGCTAAATCAATGTGGGTCTCAACTTTTCACTCGGCATGTGTGCGGATGCTACGGATCCACGCCGAGCGCATTGGGTATCCAAAAAATTTCAGTATCTACGATCAAGCAGATGCTCAGCGGCTGACTGGCTATGTGATTCGCGATCAGGGACTAGATACAAAACGTTTTACGCCTCGAGGTGTACACGCCGTCATCTCTAACTGGAAAAACGAACTTTTGTCCCCAGGTGACGCCGCCAATCAAGCTGCACATATTTTTGATCGCAAACATTCAGAGATCTATCGCGAGTATCAAGAGCGCCTCTTAAAAGCGGGAGCGATGGACTTTGATGATCTGCTGGTCAATGTCGTTCGACTATTTCGTCTGCACCCAGATGTTTTGGCATCATTCCAAGAGCGGTTCAAATATATTTTGGTGGACGAATATCAAGATACGAATATCGCGCAAAACGAAATCGTGCTACAACTTGCGGCGTGTCATCACAATGTCTGCGTCGTTGGCGATACTGATCAGTCCATTTATGCTTTTCGTGGCGCTGATTTTCGCAATATCGGACAATTTGAAGATGCCTTTGACGAAGTAAGCGTGGTTGTCCTTGAGCAGAATTACCGCAGCACGCAGACGATTCTTGACGCGGCCAATGCGGTGATCGCACAGAACTTCGCGCGCAAGCCGAAAGATTTGTGGACTGAATCGGGACCAGGTGAGCAGATTGTTCGCTTCCATGCTGACGACGAAGGCGACGAGGCTGCCTACGTGGCACGCACAATGAAGACTTTGCGTTCATCGGGTCGCACCTGGGGTGATATGGCCGTTTTTTATCGCACTAATCCGCAGAGCCGAGTTGTCGAAGAAATTCTCATGCGCTTCGGTATCCCCTACAAAGTGGTCGGTGGCACACGTTTTTATGACCGTCGTGAAGTCAAAGATGCGGTTGCCTATTTGCGAGTGCTCACGAATCCATCAGACGAGGTCAGTATCAAGCGCGTACTGAACATGCCGAAGCGTGGAGTCGGCGATACAAGTGTCAGTCGACTGGACGAATTTGCTCGACAAGAGAATATCTCTTTCTACGAAGCCCTGCGGCGGGCTGAAGAAGCTGGTGTTTCTGGTGCAGCACGCCGGGGCATTGAGTCATTTGTGGCAGTGATTGAAGAAGTATCCACTCAGGAAGAACAAAGTCCAGGCGGATTACTTGAGGCAGTGATGGAGAAGTCTGGGTATCGCGCCGAGTTTGAGTCTGATGATTCTGTTGAAGCCGCTGGTCGCTTAGAAAATCTTGATGAGTTGGTGTCTTCGGCCAGAGAGTTCGCCAAAGTTGACGAGTTCCTCGAACAAGTCTCGCTTGTGGCTGATAGCGATGACCTTGGTGATGATGAAAAAGTTGTGCTGATGACGATGCATGCCGCCAAGGGCCTTGAGTTCCCAGTGGTCTTCATCGTCGGTGTTGAAGAAGGTTTATTCCCGCACAGCCGTGCCTTAGTTGACCCTCAAGAACTTGAAGAGGAACGGCGTTTGGCCTACGTCGGCATTACCCGTGCCCGTGAAAGATTGTTCCTCACTCACGCTTGGAGCCGACAACAGTTTGGATCAACTCAATACAACCCACCCTCACGATTCTTAGATGAGATTCCCGATACCTTGGTGCAGCACGAAGGCAATGTCAAAAATCGTTCCACAGCGCGCCTCACACGAGATGACGATTGGGGCCGTACAAAAGTTAGTTCCTTTGACCCCGATGACGAGTTTCGTGAGCGTCAGGTTGATGCCGCTTTAGCCGCTGGACGTTCAACCCCTCACCGTCCACCACAGCAAACAAATATTCAGGAAATTGGTTTGCGCGTCGGGGATAGTGTCGAACACGCCGTTTTTGGTGAGGGCATCGTGATTGACATCACCGGTTCGGGGGATAAAACCGAGGCCGTGGTCAATTTCCGTGAAAAAGGCCGCAAGCATCTGTTGCTGGCATGGGCCCCGCTGAAAAAAGTCTGAGCATATTCTTCGCCCTGACCCATCGCGCATGGTTGAATCGGAGTATGAAAGTCGCACTCTTAGTTGAAAGCCTCACGGGGAATACATGGAAGGCCGCCGAACTCATCGCCGGCAATCTGCAGCAGGAAGGTTGGACGATTACTGGTCTCAACCCTGTCAAGAAGCCCGATCATCTAGCCCTGCAGGCGGCTGATCTGATCGTGGTCGGCACCTGGGTGCACGGGGCATTCATCGTCGGTCAAAGTCCTTGGGGTATCGGCAACATCAATGCTCTACCTGCCATCACTGGTAAGCGTGCGGCCACTTTTTGTACCTTCGCTTTGAATCCGGGCAAGACGCTTGGGGCAATGGAAAAGTCGGTCAATCGTTTAGGTGCCGATGTGATCGGTGGTATGGCTTTGCATCGTGCCAAAATTGAAGCACATAGCGAAGAGTTTGCAGCGCGTCTGATGAGTGCTCTAGCTGTTGCCTAAATGATGCGCAAGCTCACTGTTGCCGCTCTGCAGATGTCGATGACAGATGTCATCTCTGAAAATGTAGCGACGGCAGACCGTCTTGTGCGTGAAGCATCTGCGCGTGGCGCACATCTCATTTTGATTCCTGAGCTTTTTGAGGGTCACTATTTTTGTGAAGATCAGCGGACAGAGCATTTTGCGCGAGCCAAGCCCTTAGAGGGACATCCGACTATTGAGCATTTCCAAAAATTGGCGCGTGAATTGTCAGTCGTCATTCCAGTGAGTTTTTACGAGCGGGATGGAAATGCGCTATACAACTCATGCGCAATCATTGACGCTGACGGGATTGTCCTCGGTGTGTATCGCAAGAGTCATATCCCCGACGGTCCGGGATATTCGGAGAAGTTTTATTTCAGACCTGGTGATACGGGATACAAAGTATGGGACACGGCAGTGGGTCGTATCGGCGTTGCCATATGTTGGGATCAGTGGTTTCCTGAGGTGGCACGGACTTTGGTTCTAGGCGGAGCGGAAATTATTTTGTATCCGACTGCCATCGGCAGTGAACCGATGGATGCAACACTTGATTCGGCGGCTCATTGGCAACGAGTCATGCAAGGCCATGCTGGTGCCAATTTGGTCCCAGTTGTGGCGGCCAATCGTGTGGGTGTTGAGCGAGGATCGCGTTTTACTCTGACATTTTACGGCTCATCTTTTATTGCTGGTCCGACGGGTGAGATACTTGTGGAAGCGGATCGCGTCAGTGAGACCGTTCTAATCTCAACATTCGATCTTGACGAAGTGGCCGAGATGCGAACTGGTTGGGGAGTGTTTCGCGACCGTCGCACCGATTTGGATTAATTGACCGTCTAGATAGTTGCTATCTGAGCAGAGCGACTATCGAGACCATCATGGTGTTCATGGCTACCATTGTCGTAATCAGCGCCAAAGTGTGAACGCGCAAAGTCTTGTGCAGTTCGGCGCTGAGGTCAGACAGTTTCGCGTCAACTCGGTCGAATTGTGCGTCAACTCGCGCAAAGCCGATTGCGACTTGGGCGAATTGTGCGTCAACCCGCGCAAAGCCAGCGTCGTCTTGGCCGCGGGTGTCGGCAAGTTTGGTGGTAATGCGAAAACGTCCTGCTTCATCAAGTGCAATTTCTTTTCTCGTTGGGTTCAAGTCCCAACAATGTGGGCGCGGCCCAGCAGAAAACGGCGAGGTGCTCGTATGGAGGGTCAAGCTATAGCTGGTCTGTACTTAGACCGGGGCATCACACTCGCGACGCACGGCGTCGGGAGTCGGCAGACTGTCCCACATATCGGCGAGAAGGTCATCTCGTGTTGAGCGATAAGCGCTGTCATCCCACAGGTTGATCTGTTGTAGAGGATCATTAGCCAGGTTGTATAACTCACCTTCGGTGCCATTGTGCAGGCTTCCAGGCAAGCAGGCCGTTGCCACCCAACCATCGCGACAGATCGTTCGCAATCCCACGATTTTGCCGAACAGAACGCTGTCCCATTCGGTGAGGACTCGTTCGTGACCGAGAGATCTGGCATCCTCGTCATTCACGGGAAGTCGTGGTGCCTCAACGTAAGCCGGTTGGGGAAGGCCGGCGATCTCGCAGAACGTAGCCGCTAGGCAAACGTGTCCAACAGGTGCGGTCACGGTTGCTGGATCAACGCCAGCGGAGGGCGCTGGTCGCCAAATCAGTGGCACACGCATTAGCGAATCAACATGGTACGGGCCCTTGAATAACAAGCCGAAGTCTCCTTGAAATTCACCGTGATCGGTGGAGAACAAGACATCGGTGTCGGCACCCCAACCCCGGCTTTCAACATGTTTCATCAAACGCCCAACGGCCTCGTCAATGAGTTCGTTTTCAATATGGGTTAGAGCGTTGATTTCGCGAACTTGGTCTTCGGTAAGAGTGTTCGGGACCCATCGACGCGGTGCTTCATAGTTGGAGACGAAATCTCCGTCATACCATTTGCGCCACTGCGCCGGTTTGGCATCAAGAATCGCTTCGCGTTGCGCGCGACCCACTGGGAAGCCAACGGGAAGATCTACATCGCGCCAGTTCACGCGGTGTAGTTCAGATGCTGGAGGATCCCACGGATGGTGTGGGTCGGGAAAACTCACCCAGCAAAACCAATCGGCATCGGGGTCAAGCGATTCCAGCCAAGCAATGGCCCGATCAGCAACCCAATCAGTGTGATACCACTCGCGCGGGATGTTATTGATGTGGGCTTGGGGAGCGCCAGTGTTAGTGCCACCAAGAGCACTCACCTGTAGTTCCATATCCAGCACGCGGTAGTACATGGGAACCGCCTCTGGATGATTTTTCATCAACCATTGGGCGTAGTGAAATGTTCCCATGCCACCATGAGCGGCTGATTCCATATGGTCGAAACCACGATGCAGATATCCGTCTTCAATAAGCGAGTGCGTGCCTGAGGCTGCCAATTGATTTTCAGCGAAGCGCAAGAATGGGTCGAGGAAAGGTTCAAAATGGGCCTTGCCAATGAGTGCCGTTTTATATCCGGCATCGTGCAGGGTGCTCGCCACACTCGGGGCATCAACAGGAAGTGGAACTCCGTTCATCCACACGCCGTGGGTGGACACGTGCTGACCAGTAATCATCGTTGAGCGCGAAGGCATGCACACAACATTTTGTGGGTGAGCACGGTTGTAGTTG
>BJGB01000050.1 GCA_014190215.1 Actinomycetes bacterium
TCATCGTCAGAAATATGCTGACTAAAGATCAAGTTTCTTTAATGCGTAACTCCATTATTAAAACTTACGCTCAACACGATAAAGCCATGGCGGGAGCCCCAGAAACAGAAACTGCTCCATGGTTTGTGCCGTTTAATCCGGCCCCACGCGAAGGCACTGAAGCAATCATAGGTCGCGACTGGTTCCGCCAATCGGGTGCTGAGTTGGCGGCAGACTCGCCACGTGGATTGTTCAACCTCATCAACTGTTTACAAGACGCCGGCATCACGGACATGGTCACTGAATACCTCGGCGAACGACCCGCTCTCTCCGTACGAAAAACATCACTCCGGCAAGTCCCCCATAATCAGACAGTGACTGGATGGCATCAAGATGGGGCTTTCCTCGGTGAAGGAATCCGCACCGTCAATGTCTGGATCGCTCTCACCGACTGTGGAGTCGATGCACCATCAATGGACATGGTCCCACGACGACTGACTGACATCGTCCCGATCGGCACCGAAGGAGCCTTAATGTCTTGGACGGTCAGCCAAATTCTCGTCGAAGATGCGGCCGGTGACACCCCACCCGTGCGATTGCAGTTCCGTGAAGGCGACGCCATCATTTTCGACGAAATGAATCTCCATCGCACGAGTTCCAGTGCAGATTTTTTGCGTGACCGCTTTGCTATTGAAGCATGGTTCTTTGCTCCCTCGTGTTACCCGATCGAGCAACTCCCCATCATGGTGTAACAAAATAGGTATCTCTTTGCCCATCTTCATCTGATCGGGTGTGCGAGACAGTGTCAGAGTGCTGCTGATAAGATCATCAGTCATGAGTTTCCTCACCGATAAATGGCGCTCTCAAGCAGCATCGCGTGCGCTTCGTAAAGCTCACTCTCTCGTCAAACAAAATCGTTATCCAGAAGCAATCCGATTCTTAACCGAAGCGAATCGTCGCCTTCACAGCAGTGCCATTGAAATACTGCTCGTCAATTTACGTCACGATTCTTTCTTTCATCATGTCCCCACCTCGTCATTGGCATCATGGCCCCCACACCCAGACGATCTATATGCCGACCAACCTGGAATCCCTGAAATTGATCGTCAAGATTTCAATGCCACGAATGTCGCCTCGGGTGTGTTCAACCATGGTTCAATCATCGTCAGAAATATGCTGACTAAAGATCAAGTTTCTTTAATGCGTAACTCCATTATTAAAACTTACGCTCAACACGATAAAGCCATGGCGGGAGCCCCAGAAACAGAAACTGCTCCATGGTTTGTACCGTTTAATCCAGCCCCACGCGAAGGCACCGAAGCAATCACCGATCGAGGTTGGTATCGACAAGGTGGCGCTGAGTTGGCAGCGGACTCACCACGAGGATTGTTCAACCTCATCAACTGTTTGCAAGATGCTGGGATTACCGACATGGTCACTGAATACCTCGGTGAACGCCCCGCCCTCTCGGTACGAAAAACCTCACTCCGCCAAATACCCAAAGACCTCAATGCCGAAAACGGATGGCATCAAGATGGGGCTTTTCTCGGCCAAGGAATCCGCACCGTCAATGTCTGGATCGCTCTCACCGACTGCGGCGTCGACGCACCATCGATGGACATGGTTCCACGGCGTATGACCAACATCGTCCCCACGGGCACCGAGGGAGCAATGTTTGATTGGTCGGTCAGCCAACTTGCAGTGCGTGACGCCGCCGGTGAAACCCCACCCGTGCGATTGCAGTTCCGTGAAGGTGACGCCATTATTTTTGACGAAATGAATCTCCACCGCACGGGTGTGAGTCCAGGAATGACCAAAGATCGTTTCGCAATTGAGGCCTGGTTCTTTGCTCCCTCGTGTTACCCGATCGAGCAACTCCCCATCATGGTGTAAACGATTTCACTATCCAACCAAACAAGTCCATCGTTGGTCTTCGAGTAGCAACTACGATGAAAAGACGACAACCCGGCACCCAGACGGAGTACTAATGCACCCTTCTTCTATTGACAATTTACGATTCGCTTTGCAGAAGCATGTCCTACCTGACCCGGCCTTGGGCACACGCACCGACCTCAAAGTCTTAGAAGTTGGATCTGCCTACTTCAACGGCGGGTACCGGCAAGTTTTGGACCTTCTTGAATGCCAATACACAGGCGTGGATCTTGAGCCTGGAGCGGGTGTTGACTTCGTGCTTGAAGATCCATACGTCCTGCCTTTTTCTGACTCCAGTTTTGACCTCGTTATCACTGGCAACACCTTTGAGCACGCTGATTTTTTCTGGCGAACCTTCAGCGAAATTTGCCGTGTGGTATCTCCCACTGGCGTCGTAATCGTCCTCGTTCCATCAGCGGGACCAGTGCATCGTTACCCGATTGATTCGTATCGCTTTATGCCAGATGGTATGGCCTCGATGGCGAAACATGCTGGAGTCACCCTTGTTGAGTCTTGGATTAATCCATATGGTCCGATGCATGACGCTGTTGGGGTGTTTCGCAAAGAGGTAACTAGCCCAAGCCTGCTCAACATGGCGCCTGATTTGTCCTTGCGCCTAGCGACCAAGGTGCAAAACACCTTTCCACCGAATGTGCCCGTCGAAGTTGAACATGGTGCGGGAACAGAAGATTGCTACGACTTTCTGGTTCGTATGCACCAGCAACTACAGCCGGATTTCTATGTTGAGATCGGTGTTGAATATGGCGCAAGTCTGCGATTAGCAGCCTGTCCAGCATTAGGTATTGACCCTGCCCCACAGTTGAAAAAACCGCTTGCCGAACACCATCAAGTTAGTTTGACAACCAGCGACGATTTCTTTCATCTCACGGATGCGGCGTCACAACTTGCACCCATTGACCTTTCCTATATCGATGGGATGCACCAAATTGAATTCGCATTGAAAGACTTTATGAATATTGAGAAATATTCACATGCTGGCTCAGTGATCATTGTTGATGACATCTATCCCGCTCATCCAGTGCAAGGGGCACGCATCCGAGAGTCACGGTTTTGGACAGGGGATGTCTGGAAGTTGATTGATATCTTGGCGTACGCTCGCCCCGACCTGATTCTTCTGCCGATTGATACATCACCCACTGGAAGTCTGATGATCTTGTGCGCCGATCCTGATAACCGTAATCTTTGGAACAATTACGACTTCACCGTGCAAAATGCCATCGCCATAACTACTGAACCACCGAGAGCGATCGTGGAGCGGACTGGAAAAATTGATCCGAAAGATCCTTTACTGGAACACATTTTTTCCATCTTGCTTGAGGCTCGTAAAAAGCAGGACTACACCGGCCTTCGCGAGTATCTTCGCCACTTCATCAGCGGCGCACTACCGCGAACTGTCATCAAATAGAGCCTTAGGTATCTGTCCCACTTGCTAGTGGCCCAATCGCACCAATGGCATCAAAGTACGCCAAATGCGCCTGAGTAATACTGACGATGTCCACATCATCAACAAGGTCAATGCCCAATTCTTCGACCTTGCCTAAAAGAAATCCAATGAGAGAGTCATCGCTGACCACAACTGCAGTTTCTTGACCCTGACGATGGTCCACTGCTTTATCAGGCAATAGACCTTTGGCGTGAAGCCAGTTCATATGCAACACCAGCAGTTGTTCAAGTTCTTCCATCGTCAACCGTGCTTGGGTTGACTCCGACAAAGACTGGGCCACAAAATCGGCAGCCTGTTCAAGTTGATAGACCGCTCTGGGTGCAAGGGCATCAAGTCGATGGGCCTCACGGCCGATCGTCAACGCCGCAATCAGAAAAACGCTGACAGCAGCGAGGACGATGAACAACCAAATCACAATGTCACGCTTTGACGCTCAAGGCTGTCTCTATCAATCGGCTCATAGCAGTGCATACCGACCAAGAAGGACGAAATGCCGAGACGAAATCAGATACCGATGCGCTGTGCGAGTAACTCGCGGTGATACGTCGGGTCACCGAACAACAATTCGGATGACTTCGCACGCTTGAAGTAGAGGTGTGCTGGGTGTTCCCAGGTGAAACCAATACCACCATGAATCTGAATGTTTTCAGCGGTTGCGTGGAAGTAAGCCTCTGAGCAGTAAGCCTTAGCAAGCGAAGCAACCGATGCGAGTTCGTCGTTCATTTCGCTGGCGCACCACATGCCGTAGTACGCAGCAGACTTGGCCGATTCAACCTCGAGCAACATGTCTGCACACTTGTGCTTAATGGCTTGGAACGAACCGATCGGGCGTCCGAACTGCACGCGCACCTTGGCATATTCAACGGCCATGTCGAGCACCTTTTGTGCTCCACCGACTTGCTCGGCGGCAAGACCAACAGCAGCAAGATCAAGCACAGTTGACAAAACAGCCCAGCCAGCACCTTCGGTGCCGATGAGTGTCGCCGGAGTATTGCTGAACTCAAGTTTGGCTTGTTTGCGAGTCTGATCCATCGTTGACAAAGCAGTACGTGTCAAACCGGCAGCGTTGCCATCGACGGCGAACAAACTGGTTCCCTTACCGGTCTTGGCTGCCACGATGATGAGATTCGCGGTGTGTCCGTCAAGGACAAACATCTTGGTGCCACTCAAAGTGAACGCTGATCCGCTACCCGAAGCCTGCATCGTGATGCCGCTCTCGTCCCACTTACCTGAGGGCTCGGTGTAGGCGAGGGTTGCGATGGTTTCGCCAGCGGCGATGCCGGGGAGGAACTTCTTCTTCGCGGCCTCATCACCCGAGTGAATGAGAGTGTTGGCAGCGAGGACAACAGTGGCGAAGTATGGTGCACACAAAAGCGAGCGTCCCATTTCTTCGAGCACTACACCGAGTTCAACGTAGCCATAGCCTGAGCCACCGTAGGCCTCAGGAATGTGCAGACCCTGGAGTCCCATTTGCTCGCCCATCTGTGACCACACGGCCTGGTCGAAACCGGCCTCGGTGTCCATCTGTTCGCGCACTGAGGCTTCGCTGCTCTTGGCATCGAGGAAAGCACGGACTGTTTTACGGAGTTCTTCTTGTTCTTCTGAGAATGCAAAGTTCATAGAGCAAAGTATGTCCGAACCGCACGTGACTGCTCAAATCGTAGTGTGTACCGTTGCGTACACAAAACCGTTAGGGTGTACTTATGTCTCAAGCACGACCCCCGATTGGTATCCGTCAGCTCCGAGCCGATGTCGCAGCAGGCGTTCGACGAGCCGGAGCTGGTGAGCACATCGTGATCTCCATTGGTGGACGGCCCATTGCCCAACTCGGTCCGTTGGGCGCGCCCGAGGGACAGGCCCGACTCAGCGACTTGATCGCCCGAGGATTAGTCATCGCCCCACGACGTACAGGCGATTATCGGCCAGCAGCTGCTGTCTCGGTGTGGAGCGGAAGTCGGATTGACAAATTACTGCGCGATATCCGATGACAGTTTTTCTTGATTCATCAGCGCTCTTGAGCGTGGCGATTGAAGGTCGTGGTCGCCAAGTTGTTTTGGATATCTTGGAAAGCGAAGCCGATTGGTGTGCATCCGCTTTGGCAATCACTGAGGCGCTCGCACTAGTCCCGCGCCTCAGTGATGAGAAGATTCTGCAAGATGACGTTGAAGATGCTGTCCGATTGTTGTGGGATCGCATTCACATCGTTCCAGTTGATCAAATGTGTCTCGACCGTGCCGCAATGATCGCCAGAGAACAACCCGTGCACATCAATGACGCTATTCATTTGGCGGCCGCAGATCGGTTGCCACGACCGCTGCAATTTGTCACATTCGATCCTGCTCAAATTCCCGTTGCGTTGTCAATGGGTTTTGACGTCGTCAGTTCTTAGTTGGTTGAGCGACTTGACCAATGCCTACGGGGTATTTTCGCGCCCAACAAATCAGGCATTAGGAAAGTCGAGATTGTCACGCAGCGCGTTTTGTAGTGCGTCAATAATCATTGCAACATCGGCGTAATTCGGATTGCCCGTATTCACCAGTGGAGGCACCAACCCTACCGATTCATTGATCGCCGCCCCGCGTCGGACTCGATCGACGAGTCCACCGAACTCATCGGTTGACAGCGAAGTCCTCACAGTCCAACTAATAATTTCAGTTAAACGTGGGAACTTAGACAAGAGATCAGTGCCCGACGCCTGCGCTGTGAGCGCGGCGAGAATCTCGCGCTGTCTTCCCATGCGGCTGTAATCACTATCAGCCTTTCGGGTACGGGCAAAAGCGATCGCCGTTGTTCCATCCATCGTGACAACACCAGGCCCAATCGAGCGGGCATTCGGCGTCTTTGAACCTGGCAGTGCTCTCGGCAGTGGAATCTCTTTTTTGAGAGTCATTGTTACCCCGCCAAGCGCATCGACAATGTCCGCGAAACCTTGCATATTGATCAACACATAGTCGTCAATCGTCAGATTCATTGAATAACTCAGTCCGGAAACTAGAGCCACAGCCTCAGGTTGCAACTCGCCTTGCTCATAACTCGCGGCTATCTCAGGATGAGAAAAAACATAGGGGAATACGGCATTGGTCAACTGCGTAAAACCATCTGGAAATTCTTGGGCCATCGCGCTGCCTGGAGGAAACTTCAATTGGCACAAGTTGCGCGGCACCGAAATCATCGCCATTCGCCCAGACTCTTCATGAATGGTGACCAAGATCATTGAGTCCGTGCGTAAGCCCCAGCGCCCCGGACCTTCATCGCCGCCGAGTAGCAAGATGGTTTCAAAACCATCATCGCCCTGCGTCATTGACAGAGGATCGGTGCTACCTGAGGAGACAAAGACTTGATCGATCGCGTCCACTAAATCTTGACTTCGCACCACCGACCACATCGCTGGCAGGGCAAGCACAATGACTCCTACACAAGCGACCCAAGAAGCCAACCGGCGTGGCGATCCCTCGTTTCGAGAACGGATCACTTCAACCACGGCAATCACTCGTGTCACTACAAAAAGAACGGCGATAATCTGCACAGATAATAAAATTGTGGTATCCAAAACCAAACTGGTGATGTCCTGGCGACGAATGACGGCAACAGCAATGGCCGCCAGTGGAATCACAAATCCGAGGAGAAGCAAACTCCACGAAAGTATTCGACGACGAAAGAACGACCCCACTCCAGGCGCAACCAAGGCTGCCAAAACAGACCCGGTCGGACCATTGCGACCTTCCCTAGCCTCAACACCGCCTTCCTGCGCTGTTGACGGAGGTTCGCCACCCGATGCTTTGGGCTGACTTGGAGTCGCAAGATCACTGAAGTCAAAACGATCTGGAGGCAGTGACACGACCAACACTCTAAAGCGAATACAGCACTCTTTGCTGTTCACCATCACCAGCAGGGCTGTGTCATGCGAGACTGTCGCCATGCCCAACGCTGGACTGAACACAACCTTGCACTGGTCAGATTCGGCTGTCGAAGTACACAAATTGGTCGTCGGTCCCTACGACAACAACGTGTTCGTGATTCGTTGCCGAGAATCTGGTGATGCGGTGTTAATAGATGCCGCTAACGAACATGAGAAGTTGCTGCAACTCTGCCAACGACTTGGTGTGCGGAGAGTCCTTGAAACTCATGGACACTTTGACCATATTCAAGCCATACCTGCGATGCGGGAGGCTGGCTATCACGTGGCCGTCACCGAACTTGACGCCCCGATGCTCGGCGACATGGGCTACGACGCGTTTTTAGGTCACGACGATGTCATTGAAGTCGGACGCTTGCGCCTACATGCAATTCACAATCCTGGACACACGCCAGGTTCGATTTCATTTCGCGTCGAGAACACTCCGCTCTTGTTCACGGGCGACACTTTATTTCCTGGTGGGCCAGGCAATACCAAACTCAACGGTGGATCATTCGAAACGATCATCAATTCCATTGACAACCTTCTATTGGTTTATCCGCACGACACGATCGTGTTACCTGGACATGGATTAGACACAACGATCGGCGCCGAACGGCCTCATCTGCAGGAGTGGATTCAGCGTGGTTGGTAGCCAACACTTTGGGGGAATGGTTGTTGAGTCTCATCTCACTCAACCTGGCAAAGAAACAGAGTTCGTTGATCAAGATGGTCGACCTACAGCGACCACGCGCCAAACATTACGAAAAATCCCCTCATTTCGCAATGGATTATCAGTTTTTTTCACCTATGGGCAAACCTTTGTCTTGCTCTACATCGCCTTGCACTTCGGTGCATGGAGTTGGCTACCTGTGTTTATTTTGATGGGCCGCGCTCACGCTCAATTCGCATCGCTCATGCATGAGGCAGCGCATCGACTGTTGTTTCGTGATCGACGGCTGAATGATTTTTGTGGTCGCTGGTTGATCGGTTATCCGGCCTTTACCAACACAGATGGCTACCGCCGCGTCCACATGGCGCATCACCGACAAGAGTTTGGTCCCAACGAACCAGACTTTGCTTTATACGCCAACTACCCCATCTCACGCACAAGTTTTCGTCGTAAGTTAGTCCGCGATGCCAGTGGTCGTACCGGGTTTCGTTTGTTACGCGAACAATTACGCGGCATTCATAGTGATGTTGTTGTCGTTCGTCAGACGCTGATAAAGATTCTTGTGGTGCAAGCGCTGTTGATCGCTGCGTCAGTGATCAGTGGGTATTGGTGGGCGTACCCCTTATTCTGGCTCCTGCCCTATCTCACTGTTTGGCGCGTCATCAATCGCCTTCGCTCAATCGCCGAGCACGGTGGACTCACGGCCTCGGAGGATCGCCGAATAACGACACATTCGGTGACCCAAAACTGGCTCGGACGGTTTTTCTTAGTCCCATTTCACATCGGATGGCATCTGGCTCATCATGTCGACGCCGGAGTCCCATTTCGTCATTTACCGCGCTTCCATCGCATGCTGATTGATTCCGGATATATCAATCCTGGCTACGAATATTCCTCCTATCCAAAGATCTGGCGGGCACTTGTCACTGGGCCTAAATAATTTGCACTACGGCGATAGGAGAAATAGGTCGTGGGCTCTAGACTTTGTGTCATGAGCAGTCCCCTGTTTCAGGTCGTTGACCTACATGCCCGCCCAGCCACGGATGATCTCGACACCGTGGTCCCCGCCGACATCTTGAAGGGTCTGAATATCACCGTCAATGCCGGCGAAGTACACGCCATCATGGGCCCCAACGGTTGCGGCAAAAGTACGCTCGCAAGTTGCCTGCTGGCATCACCTGAATACGAAGTCACTAGTGGTCAGATATTCCTCCACGGCGACGAAATCACCGATTGGCCGACCGATGTGCGCGCCAAGGCCGGTCTCTTCCTTGGCTTCCAATATCCCCAAGAAATCGCTGGTGTCTCCGTTATCCAGTTTTTACGGCAAGCCCTCAGCGCTCGAAAAGGAATTGACTTATCCATTCTTGAACTTCGCTTGGCAACAATGGATTGGATGAAACGCCTCGGCATGGATTCGTCCTTTGTGGACCGCTATCTCAATGAGGGCTTCTCGGGTGGAGAAAAAAAGCGCAACGAAATTATGCAGATGGCAATTCTCGAACCTGACATCGCAGTTCTTGATGAAACCGATTCTGGCTTAGATATTGATGCGTTGCGCATTGTCGCCAAAGGAATTCGCGCAGTTCGTGCAGACCGACCGACCATGGGTGTCGTCTTGATCACTCACTATCAACGTCTCCTCGATGAACTCGCTCCCGATTATGTGCATGTCATGGTTGATGGCCGCATTGTTGTCAGCGGTGGAATGGAAATCGCCGAGAAACTCGAGGTTTCCGGATACGAGTCATTCCGCCCGTGAACACGAACTCGGTCGATTGGGCAGCCGTTAAGGCCGACTTTCCAGTACTTCAACGCATCATTGACGATCAACGATTGGTGTACCTTGACTCAGCCAATACGTCTCAGAAACCTCATGCAGTTATTGACGCAATGGCTGAGTTCATGCGCAATGGCTACTCGCCGATCAGTCGTAGTGCATATCGATTAGCAGCTGAAGCGACCGACCTTTTTGAAGCCGCCCGCGCCAAAATTCAGAAGTTCATCAACGCACCTCATGTAGAAGAAATCATTTTCACCAAGAACGCCACGGAGGCACTCAATTTAATTGCCCAAACCTGGGGTCGAGAAAATCTCCATACTGGTGACATCGTCGTACTTACTCATATGGAACATCACGCCAACATTGTTCCCTGGCAAATGCTGGCCGCAGAACGCAACTTGGAAATTCGCTGGATTCCACTGACTAGTGATGGTCAACTTGATCTCACCAATTTGTCATCATTGCTCACTGGTGCAAAAGTACTTTCCTTCACTGCGATGAGTAATGTGCTCGGCACTCTCACACCTGTCGCGCAACTCTGCCAAGCCGCTCATGCGGCTGGAGCATTAGCCATCGTGGACGCCTGTCAATATGTCCCGCACAATGTCACCGACGTCCAAGCGTGGGGTGCCGACTTTGCCTGGTTCAGCAGCCACAAGATGATTGGTCCATCAGGAGTCGGCGTGCTGTGGGGTCGACGTGAACTGTTACACGCCATGCCACCATTTTTGGGTGGTGGCAACATGATCGGTGATGTCAGACTCGACGGTTTTACTTGCGCTGAACTCCCCTCCAAGTTTGAGGCTGGTACTCCGGCGATCGTTGAAGTCATTGGTCTTGGGGCAGCAGTCGACTATCTCAGCAAAATTGGAATGGCAAATGTTCGCCAGCACGAAATGAATCTCACGGACTACGCGTTACGCACCCTTGATGAGCGCTACGGTACCGATATTTGCATCCATGGGCCACGCGATATTGCGGTGCGTGGAGCGGTTCTCAGTTTTGCCTTTCGGGGTATCCACCCACACGATCTGAGCCAAGTTCTAGACCAAAAGAATGTGTGTATCAGGGCCGGTCACCACTGCGCCAAACCCCTCATGAAGCTCCTCGGAGCAAATGCCACGGCTCGTGCGAGCTTTTATTTGTATAACGATGAGTCAGATGCCGACGCTCTTGCCGACGCTCTTGACAGTGCCAGCGATATCTTTGGTCTGTAGCCACGAGAGGAAATGACATGCCCGGCTTAGAAGATTTGTACCGTGAAATTATTCTTGATCACTATCGCACCCCACGTAATCGGGGTGAACTAGAAACCCCACCCGCACATATGGCAGAAGGTCATAATCCTTTGTGTGGAGATGAAATCACGATTTATGCCCAAGTTGAAAATGGAATTCTGACTGACATCAAAGTCTCTGGGCAAGGTTGCAGTATTTCGCAGAGTTCGGCTTCAATGATGAGTCAGGCAGTCAAGGGTAAATCTCTCGCAGAAGTGCAGGCGCTAGTGCACCGCTTCAAAGTCATGATGTCTATTGCCGAAGACCCCGAAGATGGTCCATTGGTTGAGGTCAAACTGGGCGACCTGGAAGCACTGCAAGGCGTCGTCAAGTTTCCTGTACGCATCAAGTGCGCCGTTTTATCATGGAATACCTTGCTTCAAGCGTTGCAAGAGGCTGACAGCTAACAAACTGTCAGCACAACTGACAGTTTGTGCCATACTGATCCTATGAAAGTCACCCTTCTAGGAACTGGCAGTCCGATCCCCGATGCCAACCGTGCTGGCCCATGTTCTTTAGTGCAGGCAGAAGGCCAAAACATCATGATCGACTGTGGACGCGCAGCGATCATGCGTCTCCTCGGGGCTGGAGTTTTGCCCGGCATGGTCAGCACTATTTTGATCACTCACCTACATAGCGATCACATCACCGACCTCAACGATCTCGTCACAACGCGATGGGTGATGATGCCAGTCAATATCCCACTCAAAGTTGTTGGCCCAGTCGGTACGCGCCAGGTCGTTGACGCCATGTTGCAGATGCTCACGCTCGATCAGGGCTACCGCCACGCTCACCACGATGACCTGCGTGCCAATGGACCGCTCACCGTTGATGTCGTTGAAGTCGGTGCGGGTGAAACATTCAAAGTCGGTGAGGTTTCGGTATCGACGCACGCAACAGATCACCGCCCCGTTGATCCGAGTATCGGCTTTCGCATCGAACACGATGGAAAAGTTGCCGCGCTCGCCGGCGACACGATTCCTTGTGCTGGCCTTGATGATTTGTGCCGAAACGCAGATATCTATGTGCAGACGGTGATTCGCGATGACCAGGTTAAGCAAATCGCCACGCTGTTACCTAATAGTCAACGTTTCCTTGACATTTTGGATTATCACAGCACCGTGGCCCAAGCCGGAGAAACTGCTCAACGTAACAATGTCAAAACTCTGATGCTCACGCATTGCGTGCCA
>BJGB01000051.1 GCA_014190215.1 Actinomycetes bacterium
TTCAAAGGGAAGATCAATGCCAGTTCTGCTACCAAAGCCAAACTTTTTCACTTCGTCTTGGAGAATTGGCTGACCACCTCGCTCGGCGAAAATTTCTTCCCCAATTTTATAAAAGAAGGTATCGCTCGATACCGCTAGCGCATCCTCAACCGTGACGTCGCCATATTGACAGGCGTAGTTACCTCCTGCGCACAACGCATTTCGATAAATGCATTTGACCACTAAACATGTTTCCTCGTCGATACTCGTGAGTTGGTAAGAGCCGCGATCGGGATACTCGTATTCGCTACCTCCCACAAGTTGTCCTGAGTCAAGGGCTGCGTAAGCCACGAAGGGCTTAAAACTAGAACCTAGGTTGTACTGACCCTGAATCGCACGGTTGACCAAAAGAGATTTGTCGGGGTCATCGGTCTTGGGGAAAATTTCGCGAAATTTGTCGCTCGAGATCCCCGAATTGAACCAGCGGTTATCAAAGGTTGGATAACTCGCCAATGCCAGAACTTCACCCGTTGAGTAATCCATCATCACCACCGAGCCCGCTGGGCTTTTCAAGTTTTCGCATTCCGCGAATTGCGGCTTCACAACTTGCTTCTTGCTGTCTTTGGCTTGGCATGTTTCGACGAATCGCCGCAGCAGCAATTGCGTTTCTAAGGCCTGCTCTGCGTATTGCTGATAATCAAGATCAATCGCTAATTGCAGATCATTTCCTGCTATTGGTTCAATTCTCTCAACTACTTTCAAAATTGTTCCGCGTGAGTCGATTTCATATTTTACGTAGCCGGGTTTCCCTCGTAAATAGCGTTCATAAATCTTCTCAACCCCGAATTGCCCGACCCGCTCATTGAGGTCGTACCCGACATCAAGATATTGCGCTACATCGTTCTCGGTAATTGATCCAAGGTAACCAATGACATGAGCCGCAAGTGGCGCTAGGGGATATTCGCGTTTCCATTGTGCAACGAAATCAATACCAGGGAAATCCTCATTACGCTCAATGAGATACGCAGCCGTCTCTTCGCTGACACCTTCCAAGAGGGGCATGGGTAATAAAGGACTGTATTTGTTACTCGTAAAGCGTTCTTCCATATCGCTCACGCTCATGTCCAGAACTTTTGACAGACGACCAAATAACTCCAGCCGATCCTTGGTATCTACGACACTGCCTTCACTTCCCATTGCCTCCCAAGCCACAGTAATTGTCAAGATACGTTCATTGTCGGCCATGATCCGACCTTGGCGATCAAAAATTCTGCCTCGCTCCGGTAGCAACTTCACAGTTCGGGTTTTGTTGGCCTGAACGCGTTGCTCGAGTGCAGGTGCATCGACAACCTGTAAGAACCACATGCGCATACCGAGCGCAGTAAACAGCACAACTGCAACCACCCCAAGAGACGCTAAACGACTTGAACGTCTGTCAACAGCCACGAAGCAACTCTGTCATATGGTTCATCATGATTATCTTCAGCATTACGAAAATAGTTCTACTGGAGGTGAAATCCGCTGTTCACGACGAATGCTTAGGCACCACCGAGATATAGGAATAAAGACGAACGCCGAGAGCGCATTGACACAAGCTACGACGATGATGACCTTGATTATGCGCCCCGAAAGCCACCCCTCAATACCGATAACATTCGCCACGACGGCTAAGGCGAAAGTCGCAACGCCGCTCAGTATGCCCGTCACAAGACACTCCAACCATTTTGGATTTGCCAAGGTCCGCGAATGAAAGTATCCAGCACCCCAACCGGCACACGCGTAGACCAATGCTGACAGACCAAGTGGACTAGTCAAGACAAAGTCAAACATCAGACCTAAAACAAAACCTGCCAGCGCCCCACTTTCTGATCCACCCACCAACCCAGAGGTGACTGAGAGTGCCAAAAGCAGTTGGGCAATGATTCCGAAAAACTTCATCTCTGTCAGCAATGTTGTTTGCACTGCTAAGAGCAAAAGCCCAACCAGAAATAAACGCGTCACCGGACGATTCAAAAGAGCGATCATGGAATCGCCGTCGCTACCGGTTGATAAAGCAGGACTCGGACAAAGTTCAATGACTGCAAACGTGCCGACAAGCGCACCTCAAGAACTGCCCCTGAAGTTCCTGTGCGTTCAACAATCTTGATAACGCGCCCGATCACGATTCCACGAGGGGCCAAACTGCTTGACCCACCTGATGTAAATATCAATGCCCCAACGCGGACCTCACCGAATCTGGAGTTCTGATCAATGAATTCAACAATCGGCGCGGCGCCTAATCCGCGACCGCGAAAAATTCCGGTTTCCGCTGCCGACAAATTATTGATGTTGATGGTCGTCGATGGCCCCGCAGATGTTGACCCTGGGGCAATTGTCACGATGGTGCCGATAGTTGTCGTACTCAAGCGATCAAAATCAATGCCTGAAAAGTCCACGGTTGTCGGTGAAGCAACGAGAGTTGACGTCGCAGTTCCGAGTAACGTCGTTGCCGTCACGGGGATCGTCGTCGTGCTCGTCGTGGTCGTTGTACTAGATGTCGTTGTCGTGCTGCTCGTCGTCGTACTTGTCGTAGGCGGCAACACCTCTGCCTGATTCACAACCTGAACTGGAGCCCCAAAGAGAACATCATTTGCCAGCAGCACAATGGCCCGATTTTCCTCAACCCAAGTGATCTTGCCCACCAAACCTGCAGCGTTCACCACGGGCATTCCAACCCGCAAACCACGCTTTGAACCCTGATTAATCTCAACGGTCTGCGAGAAATTAGAGGCTGAATCTCCAATGACTTGAGCGGTGACTGATGAGATATCGGCCAAGTTATCGATGCCGTTTAAGGCAAGTAATTCTTGAGCATCACGAACCGTTGCTAACGCGGCGATGAATGAACCCTCTTGTTGATCAAGTTGATCTTGTAACCGCTGATTCTCCGCCTCGAGATCACCGTAGTGAGTGATTCCATTCCAGGCGTTTTCTATCGGTCGTGTGACAACTCGGACAGAACCTTGGACTGGTTCAAAAATTGCACCGAATACACGCTTGACTCCACCGACTATTGAGTTCCCTTGAAGATCTAAGGTCATCAACAAAAGCGAAGTCAACGCCAGGATTGCTATTGACCGACGACGACTGACGGAATAAACCGGCATAGTCCTAGCCCACCCACCTAGTCATCACTACGCGACTGCAAGCCGCCCAGCATCTCGATGTTCTCCAAAGCGCGTCCAGAACCAATGACCACGGAGAACAAAGGGTCATTTGCAATATTGATCGGCATCCCCGTTTCGTGGGCCAAGCGACGATCAATGCCATGCAAGAGGGAACCACCACCTGTAATAGTGACGCCCTTATACATAATGTCTGCAGCCAATTCGGGGGGCGTCTTATCAAGCGTTGTACGCACTGCGTCTACGATTGCCGCAACTGGCTCAGCGACTGCCTCACGCACCTGACCAGAGGTCAGAGAAATCGTCCGAGGTAGCCCGCTGATCAAATCTCTTCCACGAATCTCACTGGTGATTTCCTGAGCAAAAGGCCAGGCCGAACCCATTTGAATTTTGATGTCTTCGGCTGTTTGCTCACCGACAGCAAGGGAAAACTCCCTTTTCAGATAAGCCATAATGGCCTCATCAAGTTCGTCACCAGCAATTCGCAAAGACTGCGAGGTGACGATTCCGCCTAGAGAAATCACTGCTACTTCAGTGGTCCCGCCACCAATATCCACAATCATGTTTCCACTAGCCTCGTTGATCGCTAAATCAGCACCGATTGCCGCCGCTATCGGCTCTTCAATAATGTGAACTGGCTTACGCGCACCGGCATACTCGGCCGCATCCTGTACTGCCCGCGTTTCAACTCCAGTAATTCCAGACGGCACACACACGACCATGCGCGGTTTGCTCCAGCGACTGCTATGCACTTTTTGGATGAAGTACCGCAACATTTTTTCACAGACTTCAAAATCGGCGATGACCCCATCTTTCAGAGGACGAACGGCACGAATATGGCTCGGGGTTCGACCCATCATTCGCTTGGCTTCATAGCCAACGGCTATCGGTCGACCATCAGAAACATCCAGGGCCACCACAGAAGGTTCGTTCAACACAATGCCCTGACCGCGCACGTAAATCAATGTGTTGGCAGTTCCCAAGTCAATCGCTATGTCTCGCCCGAGGGCTAGCGGATTATTTCGCGCCATAGCCAAAGCCTCCTCAGACGTGTTGCCCGCAGGAACGGGCGGACGATTACCGAAATGTTACAGTTTCGGGAAGAAAATACTGATCTCTCGCTCAGCGGAGGCCAACGAGTCACTGCCATGAACAAGGTTTTCGGTGAATAGGAGACCCAAATCGCCACGGATTGTTCCTGGTGCAGCCGACCGGGGGTTTGTGGCTCCCATCATGTTGCGCACGACTTCCCAGGTGTTCTCTGGGCTTTCAAGCACCAAGGCTACGACGGGGCCACGGGACATAAAAGCCACGAGTTCACCGTAAAAACCTTTGCCGACATGCTCTTCGTAGTGGCGAGCCAAGGTGTCAGCATCCAGTTGGCGGAGTTCAAGAGCCACGACTTTGAGCCCTTTGGCCTCAAATCGCGACAAAACGGTTCCGATCAGGCCGCGTTCAACGGTGTCGGGCTTTAAAAGGACAAGAGTACGGTCAGACATAGCGTCAAATCCTACCGCCTAGGCGAGTTCTCAGGGCAGAACTCGACGCAGATATGACCGAGCAGCCCCAACGACATATAAAGATCCGGTGATCAACAGGGCGTCATCAGGTCCAATGTGCTCAAGAGCACGACCGATAGCGGCCTCCACGCTGTTCACGGTCTCGACATCATCGCAACCCATGCGTCGAGCCGCCTGGGCCACGTCTTGGGCAGGTAAGCCCCGAGGAGATGGAGCAGTGCAGCACACCACGAGGTCAAAATCGTCGGCCCGCAAGGCCGCCAGCATCGCATCTGGATCCCTGCCTTGTAGGCAACCGAGAAGCAAGAGGCGTCGTCCCGCAGGGTCAAAATCTTCAAAAAACACCGAAGCACAGACATCAGCACCCGCCGGGTTGTGGGCTCCATCAACAATGACTAACGGTTGATGCCCTAAGACCTCAAAACGCCCCGGCATGGTGACAGCTGCGAAGGCTTCATCAATGACATCAGACTCCAATGCACGGGCGAAGAATGCTTCAACTGCCGTGATCGCCACAATCGCATTGTCGGCTTGATGGCGCCCATGCAAAGGCACAAGAACTTCTGGATAGATAGTCGTTGGAGTGCGCACATCGATGACTCGTCCGCCGAGCGCAAGTTGATTGGAGTCGACTTCAAAATCAGTTTTACGGACTAGCAGCGAGGCTCCATCGGCGGCTGCAAAAATGGCGACCATCTCGGCGTCGCTCTCTCCACACACAACAACACTCTGCGGCTTGATGATTCCCGCTTTTTCGCGGGCGATATCAGCCCGCGTCGGTCCAGCAAATTCCATATGGTCCAAACCGATGTTGGTAATCACTGCCACTTGAGCATCAACCACATTGGTTGCGTCCCAGCGACCGAGTAGCCCTACTTCAATCACCATGACATCCACGGCCTCATCGGCGAACCATCGGAAAGCCGCCGCTGTACAAATATCAAAATAGCCGGGGCGCATCCCAGCGAGAACCTCAAGGTCAGCAATCGCAGAAATCTGTTCGCCGAAAGACTCGTCGCTGATGACTTCACAATCAATCGTGAAGCGTTCATTAACTCGCTCGAGATGTGGACTGGTGTAAGTCCCCACACGCAACCCACTCGCCATCAACAAACGAGTAATCATCTGTGCTGTGGAACCTTTTCCATTGGTCCCAGTGATGTGAATAACGGGGGCACAATGTTGCGGTTCGCCTAACAGTTCACACAGTCGCGAAATCGTTGCGGTTGAGGGAGAGTCAATCCTGCCCGTCTTGTCGTACGAGGCGTGATGGTCAAGATAATCAAGAGCCTGTTGATAGGTCACGGCATTACCTTGTTTGTACGGCGCAGGTCAACTGGCGGCACGACGCGGGCGGGCCGCCCGAGGAGCAGATCGCAGAACCAATGTGGGCGCCGCCTTTGTGCGTACTGAATCAGCATTGATGATCACCTTGGCGACATCAGTACGACCTGGCAAGTCGAACATCACATTCAGAAGTGTCTCTTCTAAGATCGCTCGCAAACCACGGGCTCCAGTTCCGCGTGCCAAAGCCTGTTCGGCAATAGCGTCCAGAGCTTCATCGGTGAGTTCAAGTTCAACATCTTCAAACTCAAAGAACTTTTGGAACTGCTTGACCAACGCATTTTTCGGTTCCGTTAAAATCTGAATCAATGCGCTGCGATCCAAACTGTGGACAGCACCGATCATCGGCAAGCGACCGACAAATTCGGGAATCAGACCGTAGGCCAAGAGATCCTCGGGAAGAACTTGGCTGAATAAATCGCCGGCAGCTCTTTCAGCCTTCGTGCGAACCGTGGCGTGAAATCCCACGCCCTTGTGCCCCACACGCTGTTCGATAATTTTGTCTAAGCCAGCGAATGCGCCACCACAGATGAACAGCACATTGGTGGTATCAATTTGAATGAACTCTTGATGTGGATGCTTGCGGCCACCCTGAGGTGGGACCGAAGCCACGGTTCCTTCAAGGATCTTCAGCAACGCCTGCTGCACTCCCTCGCCAGAAACATCACGAGTGATTGAGGGATTTTCACTTTTACGCGCAATCTTGTCGATCTCATCAATATAAATGATTCCAGTTTCAGCTTTTTTGACATCAAAATCAGCAGCCTGAATCAGTTTCAACAAAATGTTTTCAACATCTTCACCGACGTAACCAGCCTCGGTGAGTGCAGTTGCGTCAGCAATAGCAAACGGAACGTTGAGCATTCGCGCCAAAGTCTGAGCCAAGTGAGTCTTGCCACATCCAGTTGGTCCGAGAAGGAGAATATTGCTCTTTGCTAATTCGACTTCATCGCGACGCGATAGTCCAGCATCTTTTTGATACTGCAAGCGGCGATAGTGGTTGTAGACCGAAACTGCTAAAACTTTTTTCGCCTGCACCTGTCCCACGACATACTCGTCCAAGAAGGAACAAATCTCCCGAGGCTTGGGCAACTCTTCGAGACGCAGGTCGGTTGCTTCACCAACTTCTTCTTCGATGATCTCGTTACACAGGTCAATGCACTCATCGCAGATATAGACAGCTGGCCCAGCAATAAGTTTCTTGACCTGCTTTTGCGACTTACCGCAAAAAGAACATTTCAAAGTCTCACTTGTCTCACCAAACTTAGCCACGTCTATCCAACCTTTCGCCTCACAGCCTTACACATCCACAAACCTTATCGGTTGGATGCCCTGTGGACTTGAGGGCCTTCTCAGGCTGAAATTCAGCGAATGGGCCCACTGCGGTCAACAATGGCGCGCGAAGAAATCACTTCATCGATGATTCCGTAGGCCACGGCCTCATTGGCCTCCATCACGAAGTCGCGATCGGTGTCAGCATGGATGCGCTCACGGGGTTGACCAGTGTGCTCAGACAAGATGTCTTCAAGGATGTCGCGCATCCGGAAAATCTCTTTAGCAGCAATCTCAAGATCAGTGACCTGACCGTAGCCAACCTGTCCGTATGGCTGATGCAACAAAACTCGACTATGAGGAAGAGCTAGGCGCTTACCTTTCGTACCAGCGGCAAGTAGCACCGCAGCGGCGCTGGCAGCCTGACCGAGACAAATCGTGGCGATGTCATTTTTGATGAACTGCATGGTGTCGTAAATCGCGAATAGAGCAGTGATGTCGCCACCAGGACTATTGATATAGATGTTGATGTCCTTATCTGGATTTTCGCTTTCAAGGTGAATCAACTGCGCACAAACCAAGTTGGCGATGGAGTCATCAATCGGAGTTCCCAAGAAAAGAATATTTTCTTTCAGCAAGCGACTGTAGAGGTCATAGGCGCGCTCACCGCGACTGGTCTGCTCGACCACCGTTGGCACATAGTAGTTAAAGGCATCAAGATTCATGGCATTCCTATCAGTGGTCGTGTTCAGTGGATTCGGTGTCTGAGGTTTCATCGTGCTCGTGGTCATGGTCGTCGTGGTCGTGTTGATGATCCGACTCTGAATGTCCAATCACTGCATCACGATCAAGCACGTTGCCACTCGGGTCAACATATTCAACACGGTGAATCAACCAATCAAGAGCCTTTGATTTGCTGATCTCAGCAGCCAAATCAACGACAGCATCATTGGCTTGGTAGGCCGCACGAATCTGCTCAACGCTGACAAATTTAATTTTCTTATTCTTCGGTGAACCAGCCATCTGATGCTCACGGAAAGCCGCTTCATTGCTGCGGTCCGCCATTGACTCGAATTCGTTTTCAACTTCGTCGTCAGTCGCTTCAAGATTTTCCGCCTTGACGACGGCGCGCAGAGCCAGGTCAACCTTGACGGCCTTTTGGCTTTGTGGACGCAAACCCTCAACGAAGGACTGCGCGTCTTGACCAGTTGCTTGGAGCCACTGCTCAATGTTGATGCCCTGATTTTGAAACTGACGAATTGTATTTTCAACTCGCCGTTGAAGATCAGCAGCAACCATGACCTCGGGCGTTTCAATGTCAGCTAATTCAATAAGAGCGTCGGTCACTTTTTCCACGACGACATTGCGAACCTGATTAAGACGATTCGTCGTAAGGCGATCGACTACTGACTCGCGCCATTCGGCGACATTCTCAAAATCTTCAATGTTTTCAGCAACCCAGGCGTCGCTCAGTTCAGGTACAACGAGTTCTTGAACTGATGTCAAAGTGACTGCGAAGTCTGCGGGCTCTTGAGTGCCCGAAGGAGTGTCGCTGAAAGTAAAAGAGGCGCCCGCTACTTGACCAATGAGATTCTCATCAAATGATGGGGCTACCCACTTTTTACCAATCTCGTAGGACCATTCTTCAACGGCCAAGCCAACAACTGGCTCGCCGTCACGACTGCCCACTAAGTCAACAATGACGAAGTCGCCTTCTTTGGCAGCACGATCAACGGTCTCCAACTTGCCAAGACGGCGGCGTTCAGCATCAAGGACATCATCAATTTCTTGATCGGGCACTTCGATCGCTGGTACTTCGGCGCGAAGCCCTGCATAACCAGGCAACAAAATGACTGGACGAATTTCACAGGTCGCATCAAATGACACGGGCCCGTCTTCTTGACCGCCAGTGATATCAATCTGAGGTGTGGCGATGATGTCCACATTGTGCTCGCGCACCGCCAAACCGAGATATTGGGGAACGGCATCACGCAAGGCCTGCTCGCGAGCGGCACCAATACCTATCCGAGCCTCAAGTACTTTGCGAGGGGCTTTTCCAGCACGAAAGCCGGGTAAGCGCACCTCTAAGGCAATCTTGGCAAATGCAGCGTCAATGTCACGGGCAAAATCAGTCTCGTCCACTTCGACGGAGAGCTTGACTTTGTTGCCCTCTAGGGGTTCGCAGGTCGTCTTCACAGAGAGCAGAGTGTATCGGCGATGTCGCACTGAGGACTCGTCATAAGGCATAGTTGGTGTATGTCGTTTTACACTTACTTTGGAAAAACCCGATGAAAGCCACCTGGAAGCCCCGATGGAAGCCCCACGCCTTGGCCACTCCGCATAGCGATCAGCTGCAACTTCGCCTTCGGGACAAAGTAGTCGCCATCGTTGATTTAGCCGATGTCCCCAACGGCACTGAGGGCAAAGTTCTCTTGGCTAATGGCTTCAATTGGGAGCGATATCGCGTGCTTTTTAATAACGGCATTGAACTTGGGGACCTTGACGGACGCAATATCGCTCCCATTGGACGCACCGCCAAGCGTCTCGCCAAAGCCGCAGCGCGCCGCTAATCACTATCGTGTCGGGCTCGTTACAGCATCGTTTTCCGGCACTTGCTGGACCAGCGGGCATGTGGGCGAGATTTGATGGACCATCGGGTACACAAATGGTCGATTCGGCCATTTGTGCAGTCCACGATTGGATGCTGTCAGGTCAGACCGCTGCTGTCGGAGGGCCTTTTGAGGCCGCTCAACAATGCCAAGAGTTGCTTGACATCACCCGAGTGACTCTCGGTCAATTATTCAATGCTGATCCGAGGGGTTTTAGTTTTGGTCCCAACACGACGACCAACAACATGGCGATGGCCAATGCCATTTCCGAAACCCTGCGTCCAGGTGATCGAGTCGTGGGCACCAAACTTGACCACGACTCCAACGTCATGCCCTGGCGTCGGGCATGCGAAAGATCTGGAGCTGAGCAAGTATTGGCAAACTTTGATCCCCTCACGGGAGTCCTTGACGCAGCCAGTGTGATTGCCCTGATTGACGAACGCACGCGTTGGGTGACGTTGCCAGCGGCATCTAACTTGCTCGGCACCATGCCTCATTTGGAGCCGATCATTAACCGTGCTCATGCCGTCGGCGCATATGTCTATGTTGATGCTGTTGCCGCAGCACCACATCACGCCATTGATATTGCCGGCCTTGATTGCGATGTCTTAGTCACGTCGCCATACAAATGGTACGGACCGCACTGTGGAGTCATCTGGTGTCGCCCAGAATTGATGGCCGAACTTGATATCTGGCGTGTGCGTCCCGCAGGCGATAGTGGACCACGCAAATTTGAAACTGGAATGCCAAATTTTGAAGCCATCGCTGGAACGCAAGCCGCTGCCAGATTTTTAATCGAAGAGGGCATGGACCACTTGGCCGAATATGAGTCACAAGTTTTCTCACGCTTGTGGGACGGCCTCGGCAATATCGCTGGGGTTCGACGCATCGGACCCAGCGATGGACAACTGCGAGCACCCACTGCGGCTTTTGTCATTGCTGATCGTGACCCGGCGCAGATCAGTGCCCGCTTGGCTACGGAAAAAATTGCCCTGTGGGATGGCCATGCCTACGCAGTTGAGGTGGTTGAGCGCCTTGGTCTTGCCAATCGGGGTGGAGTTATTCGCGCTGGCGTGGTGCGCTATATCGAAAACGATGACGTGGATCGTCTCCTCAATGCCATTGAGCGTTGCTGTCACTCAAAAAAATAGTCCTGACGCCCAGCATGGATAAGAATTGGCAGTCATGCGCCACTACCTCTAGGCTCAAGGGGTGCCCGCCAATGCAACCTCCGCAACAGACCGCCTCACAACGACACAAGACAACGATTTCCCGTCGTCATTTCAAACTGACGGGCGCCGCGAGCGAGGCAACCGCAATAAGGCAGCAGTCGTTGCGGCCTTACTTGATCTGTATGCCCAAGGCGAGATTCAACCTCCGGCAGCACGAATCGCAGAGATTGCAAAAGTTTCCGAGCGGTCCGTCTTTCGCTACTTCGACGACATGGATGACCTCTCTGCCTTCGCTGTTGAGTTGCAATGGTCCCGTGTTAAAGATCTTTACGAAGACCTGATATCAGATGGAAATTTCAGCGAACGTCTCGCTGCTATCGTCGAACAACGTCTGCATCTCTACGACAAGGTTGAGAGCGTTTACCAAGTTGCGGTTCTCGCTGCGCGCAAGAACGCAGTTGTCGCTTCCGCTCTCAAGAAACGGCGGTCAATATTGCGCCATCAAACAATGAAACAGTTCGCCCAAGAACTTGACAATCATCCAGACTCGGCCAACGCGCGACGAATTCTGGACTTCACCTTGAGTCTCGAAAATATTGATTACCTGAAATCCGCGATGGGTCTCTCCAGCACGAAAAGGTCCGAAACTTTACACGCAGCAGTTTCTATCTTGTTTCATCTTCAGCATTAGGACAAATACTCAAACTTGCGACGCCATTCATCAAGGGCCGCGTCAATCTGTACCGGCACCACTGGCGGCGAGATGAGATAACCCTGCGCTGCATCACAGCCGAGATCACGAACCATACGAAACTGATCTGCTGTTTCAACGCCTTCGGCCACGACTTGCATATTGAGAGAATGGCCCACGTCGATACCCGATCGCACCATCGGATCTGGTTCCATAGCAGCAATATCTAAACGACTCACCATTGCCCGATCAATTTTTAGTTCTGTAAATGGGGCCACCAACAGTCGCTCATAGTTGCTGGTGCCAGTGCCAAAATCATCAACCGATAAACGAAAACCTGC
>BJGB01000052.1 GCA_014190215.1 Actinomycetes bacterium
GCGGTATCTCTTGCCGATGGACTGCGTGTCGTCGTATTCCACCATATAACGCTCGCCCAAGCGGTCAAAAATATCACGAGCGATCGGCATTAGAGAGTCTTTCTTGCTCAGCGGCAAAATTGCCACCTTGTAAGGAGCAAGTCGAGGATGCAAACGCAAAACTGTGCGCGCCTCACCTCCGATTTCATCTTCTTCATATGCCGCTAATAAAAATGCTGCCATAGCACGGTTGACACCAGCAGCGGGCTCAATCACAAAAGGCACATAGCGCTCGCCCGTTGACTGATCAAAGTAGTCAAGTTTTTGTCCCGAGTGAGTTGCGTGCTGATTGAGGTCAAAGTTGGTTCGCTGTGCGATACCTTCAAGTTCGCCCCAACCCCATGGGTAGGCAAATTCAACATCTGCAGTACCTGTTGAGTAATGACTCAACTCGTCGGCGTCATGAGGACGCAGACGCAACATCGCTATCGGAATTCCCAGGTCCACATACCACTGCATACGCGTATTGCACCAATACTCGTACCATTGAGGACCTTCGCTCGGCGGAACAAAGAATTCAAGTTCCATCTGCTCAAATTCGCGGGTTCGAAAGATGAAGTTACCTGGGGTGATTTCGTTACGGAAACTCTTGCCAACTTGAGCAATGCCGAAAGGTGGCTTCTTGCGACTCGTTTGCAGAACATTCGAGAAGTTGACGAACATGCCTTGAGCGGTCTCGGGCCGTAAGTACACCTCTGCGCCCGAACCCTCAACGGGTCCCGCAAAGGTCTTGAACATCAAATTGAAAGCTCGTGCTTGCGTCAAGGTATCTTTGGCGCCGCAGTTGGGACACACCGACGTGTCCTCAATGTGGTCCTCGCGAAAACGTTGTTTGCAACTCTTACAATCCACAAGAGGATCACTGAAGTTTGCAAGGTGACCACTGGCCTCAAACACTTGTGGAGGACCAAGAATCGCTGCGTCAATCAACACAACATCATCGCGCTTTTGCACCATCGTGCGAATCCACGCTTCACGGACATTGCGTAACATCAGCGAACCTAGTGGGCCGTAGTCATAACTCGACCGAAAACCCCCATAGATCTCCGCCGATGGGTAGACGAAGCCTCGCCGTTTACAAAGGTTGACAATCTGGTCGAGATCTTTAGCTGGCATAGGAAAGCAAGTTTAGGGGTTTGCTGGTGCTCACAAGCAGGTAAAGAAGAATCAGTGCTGTTCAAAAAGAGAAACTGAGCGCAACCGTCTCTCAATATGGTGCTCAAAGGCTCGTGTTGCGAGTTGTGCCACCTCATTTAAGACAGGGTCGTTGAGAGTCTGCGGGCCCGGTTGGTGCGCCTGATCCAACATTTCGCCGAGTCGGCCCCCAAGTACATCGCGCAACAATTTAAGAGCTGCTGGTGAGATCGCAAACCCCGCGCGGCACGAACGACAGACGACGCCTCCCTGCTGTACATCGAAAGCCACAAAATTGATATCTTCTCCGCTACCTTCGCCACATGCCACACAAGTGTCGAGTTGCGGGCGAACGCCTTCAGCAACGAGCAATTTCCACAAGAACGCTGGAACAACAAGTGGCGAGGGTCGGGTCAATAGAGTTTGCCGAGCACCCAACAGCATTTTGAACATCTGCGGTACTGGTTCACGATCAGGGACTAATTGGTCAACAGCTTCCAAAAGGGAACTTGCTTGTGTCATCGCATCCAAGTTGCCGAAAACAGTTCCGTGTGAATCCACACTTTCGACCTGACTGACGATATCTAAATCGCGTCCCCGATGAAATTGCACCGCCACATGCGAAAGTGGCTCAAGGCGGCCCCCAAACTTTGATCGCGTCTTACGAATTCCTTTCGCGACTGCCCGCACTTTGCCGTGATTCTCCGTCAGGAAAATCACGATTTTGTCCGATTCACCTAATTTGTATGTGCGCAGAACTATGCCCGTGTCCCGGTACAAGCGCGAGGTCACGGGTCAACACCACCGAAACGCCGTTCTCGTGAAGCGAACTCGGCGATCGCAATTTCAATGTCTGCCGAGTGCAAATCTGCCCACGAACGATCGATGAAAACAATCTCGCTGTAAGCCAATTCCCACATCAATGAACGCGGCAAGCGATCAGGAGGCCCAAGGACAACAACTAGATCTGGTTCGCCAGCCTCTCCGAACAACACCGCATCCAATGACAATTCGGTGATCTCTTGAGATTTATCCCATGCTCCAAGAACTGAACAGAGCCGCATCCGACCATCGCTATGAGGGTGCGTCGTGACCTGCACACCATCAATGATCAGATGCTCGGGCATATTCTCGCATTGCGCCATACTTGATGACTCGGTGGGGCCCTTGTCGTATGGGTGCACCGAGATAAATCGCGCTCCAGATGCCTTGCCCGCACGCGCCAAACTCTCAAGTCGGTTCTTCCACTGCGGCGCATCAAACCTGAGCCATTCCTCAATTGATCCACCAGCGACAACAATGTGCCTCAACGATGAAATGCCCAACTCCGGTGTTGGCCCACGAGGCTTAAAGACTCGGCGAAAGAAGTGCGACATATCTTCCATTGTTGCCGATGGGAGAGCACTCAATGGAGATAGTTGAGCCCATGCGTGGAGTAATCAATGACACCCGCAAGACGCTCGGGCAAGTACCGTAGGAACTCATGCATGTGGCTTGCATTATGGATGGCAACGGAAGATGGGCTCAAAGGCGCGGACTACCGCGTATCGCTGGCCACACCCAGGGTGAAGAAAATCTTGCGGCAGTGGTCCGCCTCTGCGTGGCGCGCAACGTTGATTACCTCACCGTTTTTGGCTTCTCCACGGAAAACTGGATTCGACCTCGCAAAGAGGTACGCCACATTTTGAGCCTTCACAAGAGACTCTTTGGGCGAGTCAAAGAACTTAACGAACTCAATGTCCGAGTCAGTTGGATCGGGCGGCGCTTCGAGGATCCAGCGGCCAGAACACCGCGCTTCGTCCAAAGAGCGATACGTCAGGCCATCTCAGATACCTCCGCCAACACAGGGATGACCCTGACTGTCGCTTTTGATTACGGAAGTCGAGCCGAAATCGCCGAGGCCGCCAGACTCTTGCATGATCGTGGTCTGCAACCGACGATTGAAAATCTTGCTCAACAGATGTACCTCCCCCAAATGCCCGTCGTGGACGTTGTCGTACGGACCTCGGGCGAACGACGACTCTCAAACTTCTTGCTTTGGCAAGCCAATGGCGCCCCGATTCACTTCACCACCAATACATGGCCTGAGTACTCCGCCGAGGATCTTGATCAAGCATTGGCCCTCGCCCGTCGAGTTCATTCTTCCTAAAAAACATATATCTGCCACCTGTGAACTACGGTTCAAGACTGTGTCTGTGCCTCGTAGAAAAATAAATCTCTCTGACGCGATGGAGATCGCCACCTCGGCCCTACCGAATGCAGAAAGCCGCCCAGGGCAAAAAGAAATGGCTCAAGGGGTCGAAGAGGCTCTTCAAAATCAGACTCATCTAGTCGTCCAGGCAGGCACAGGCACGGGCAAAACAATCGCCTACCTTGTACCAGCGATTCTCAGTGGCAAACGTGTTGTCATCAGTACGGCCACCAAGGCGCTTCAGGATCAATTGGCGAAGAAAGATCTCCCATTTCTCGCCGAACATCTTGGGCCATATCTCAATCGCGAGATTTCATTTGCCGTACTCAAGGGTCGCAGCAACTACGTCTGCATGCAGCGTGTTGCAGAACTACATCTTTCAGAGGAGAGAGCAAAACGCGACGACTCACCGACGCTGTTAGAAGTCGAGGAAATGTCGGACTCCATCAAACGCGAAGTTACCAAGATCGCCACATGGGCGCAAACAAGTACATCCGGCGACATGGATGAAATCACGTGGTCTCCCAGTGAGCGCGCCACGAGCGCTGTCAGCGTTGGTAGCGATGAGTGCCCAGGAGCGCGTCGTTGCCCACAAGGCGGTCAATGCTTCTCCGAATTAGCCCGATTGCGCGCCGGTGAAGCAGAAATCGTGGTTGTCAACACATACCTCTATGGTCTTCATGTTGCCTCCGATGGCGAGCTTCTACCCGAACATGAAGTACTCATCGTGGATGAGGCCCATGGATTAGAAGACATCATGAGTAGCACTGTTGGCGTCACCATGTCGGCGGGTAATTTCAACTCCTTCGCGGGAATTACCAAACGAATTATCGCTGATCCGAAAACAATTTCAGACATAGTTGACATCGGACACATGCTCAATGAAGTCCTTCAACCAGATTCTGGAAAGCGGATTAGCGCGCCCTTACCCAATGAAGTGACGTCGGTATTAGCGGCGGGACGCCGAGTGGTCGCAAAAGTTCTTGACATATTGCGCGTTATTGAGACAAAAGATGACGACAGCAATCAACGTAAGTTGCGTGCACAGACTATGGCCACACGTCTTGCGGAAACTCTCGACGCTGCTCTGCAGACCACTGAGACTGATGTTCCCTTCGTGTCGGGAACCACCGACCGACCCATTTTGGTAATAGCACCATTGAATGTCGGTCCGACTCTTAGTGCTGGCATTTGGCAAAAGACGACAGCAATTTTGACAAGTGCCACCATCCCCACGAATATGCCTCAACGTGTCGGATTACCCAATGACAGAGTCAATACATTGGATGTTGAAAGCCCATTTGACTATCAATCAAATGCAATGTTGTACTGCTCTGGTCACCTTCCAAACCCCAATGATGCTTCATTCGGCGCTCTGATGCATGAGGAGCTTTTTCATCTGATTCTGGCCGCAGGTGGTCGCACGTTGGCACTGTTTACGAGTATCGCCAAAATGAACGCAGCTGCTGCTGCATTGCGCGACCGACTTCCACACACGATCTTCACTCAAGGCGAGTACAAAAAAACCCAGATCTTAAAACTATTCAGTGAAGATGAATCCTCATGTTTGTTTGCCACACAAGGATTCTTTCAAGGGATTGATATTCCTGGGCGAACCCTGTCATTGGTGACTCTCGATCGCATTCCGTTTCCTCGTCCAGATGAGCCCCTGATGAAGGCTCGCCGTGACGCAGTTGGTCCAAGCGCCTTTCGAGAAATTGATTTGCCGCGCGCCGCGACGAGTTTGGCTCAAGCCACAGGTCGACTGATACGCAATGCAACAGACCGAGGGGTAGTAGCCGTTTTTGATTCTCGCCTAGCCAACTCTGGCTACAGGAGCACAATCTTGAACGCTATGCCCAAGATGCGACGTACCTTAATTCGCTCCGAGGCCGAAGATTTCCTGCGCACGATCACCGAGTGAGTAGCAAAAGCAAATATTCCTCAGATAACCGGCATGAGCCGATACCCGATTCCGCGCACCGTCACAATCAGACGAGGCTCATCTGGCTGATCTTCAATCTTGACGCGCAGTCTGCGAACGTGAGCGTCAACTAAACGGCTGTCACCGAGATAGTCGTAACCCCATACCCGTTCCAATAGTTGATCTCGCGACAAAACGATGTTTGGATAATCTGCAAACTCACACAGCAAGTTGAATTCTGTTTTAGTGAGAGAGACCTCCTTGCCACCTTTAAAAACAAGCCCCTGATCTCGACGAACATCAATATCACCAAAAATCTCACTTGGCGATGTTGAGTCGGCGGCACCAATCAATTGGGCGCGTCGTAAATGGGCGCGAATTCGCGCAGCCAACTCCTTGGGTACGACAGGTTTCGTCACATAGTCGTCAGCCCCCGCCTCAAGACCTGCCACCATGTCTTGGGTGTCCGTCTGAGCGGTCACCATAATGATCGGAACGATTGACATCGCCCGCAAAGCCCGACACACATCGAAACCGGATATATCGGGTAACCGAAGATCCAAGAGCACCAGGTCAGGTTCTTCGGCGTGGAAAGCCGCCAAACCGCTCCGCCCATCGGCGGCCTCTCGAACCCGATAGCCCTCATCTTCGAGGACCAGACGTAACGCCAGGCGAATATGGTCGTCATCTTCGATAAAGAGCAGGGAGTTCACTGAGGCATTCTTATCCAGAAAAACAATTTGTTACACAAAACGCACACTTTGCGCACTTTCTCATCACACAGTCTCGCGAGACTGACCCCGTTCACGCTGGTGCGGTGGGGGTCTTCCTCCCCCTGATCCTCACCTCCCAGCGTGCCCTGTCTCGCCCGGTTCGCTGGCCCTTTGCCCGAACCGGGCGATTTATATTCTGCGGCGAACTCGAAACTGGGCAAGGATAGGAACGTGCAATTTCCTTCCCGCCTTCGCAAACTGAGCCTCCGAAGTCGGGTCACTCTGCTTTTCCTTGCGACGGGGCTTCTAGCTTCCCTGTCACTATCAGCGGTGAGTTACGTCAGTGCCCGTTCGTATCTACTCGAACGTCGCACCGAAATCGTCGAGCGGCAGTCTTTCAACAATGCTCAGTTGATCCGCACCCAATTACGCACCCGTCGTTCACAGGCATTTGAACTCATCTCCGGCATCAGAACCGAGCAGAATGGGTTTTCCGTTCTTCATCTAGCTCCCGAGGATCTTTATTTTTCCCAGGATATTCGTTACACCCAACAGGTTTTTCCTCCTGAACTTGTGGCCTCCACACTTGCCGGAACGACCTCCCGCCAACGTTTCTCGATTGATGGTCAACCGTACATAGCCGTCGGCGTCTATATCGCCGAGATCAACGCTGCGTACCTTGAAGCCTTCCCATTGACTAATGAGCAACGGACTTTAAACGCTATTGGGTCGGCGCTATTTCTTGGAATCATTATCGCTGGTGCTCTGTCATCTCTCGGTGGAGTGTGGGCCAGTCGTCGTCTGATGAAGCCACTAGAAAGAGTCAGTGAAGCCGCCAGCGAGATCGCCGACGGAGGCTTGGACGCTCGACTAGATCAAGAAGATGATCCAGATCTTTCACGACTGGTGGCCTCCTTCAATGGCATGGCCGACGCCGTGCAAACCCGTATTGAGCGCGAAGCACGTTTTGCTTCAGACGTCAGCCATGAGTTGCGTTCTCCCATCACTGCGCTGGCCGCTGCCGTTGAGGTTTTGGATGCTCGTCGCGCAGACCTCAGCGACCGAACCCAACAAGCTCTAGACGTAGTCGTCTCACAGATTCGACGCTTCGACCAAATGGTTCTCGACCTTTTAGAACTTTCTCGCTTAGATGTCGGGATCACCGATTTAAATCGTGAGGAGACCGACCTTGCGCCCCTCATCACTCGCATCGCTGGACGTTACGGCATTGATGACATCATCATTGAGGTCGCTCCCGACTCAGATGGTCTAGCCTCCGTTGATAAAAAAAGATTCGAGCGAATTATGGCCAACCTCTTGGATAATGCCCGCATTCACGGTGGTGGAGTGAGCCGTGTGACCATCGAAGTCGGTGAACGGCAAGCGACGCGGATAGCCGTTGAAGACAACGGCCCTGGCGTGACACACAATGAAAGGGCACGCATCTTTGAACGATTCGCCCGTGGCTCTGCTGGTCGCTCGCGTTCTGGTGGCACTGGTCTCGGTCTGGCCCTCGTCGCAGAACATGCTCGGGCACACAACGGACTTGCATGGGTTGAGGATTCGCCAAATGGTGGAGCCCGCTTTGTCGTAGAGTTCCCCGCGGTCAAATCATGATTTTTCCTCCTCGTCTCACATATACCTTGATGGGTATCCTGGGTATTTCATCGTTACTGTCGTGCACCATCCCTGACAGCGGTTCTGTGCAGTACGTCGACCCAGCAAATATCCCGTACGAACTCAATACTCCGAGCACCACCACCATCACCACGGGCACATCCACTTCAACGTCCATCGCAATACCCATTGAGTCAAGTACACCCGAAACATCGACGATTCCGGTGGAGTCTGTCAGTCTCTTTTTTGTGGTCGCCAACCAAGTGATCCCGATTGAAAGATTTATTCTTAGCCCTGTCACTCCCACTCAAGTCTTGCTTGCTCTTTCAGAGGGGCTACCTGAAGGTGATGTCGCTATTGGACTACGCAACGCTTTACCTGATGATTTTCTTGTGCTCGTTAACTTACAACGCGGTATTGCCACAGTCGACCTTTCGCCAACCTTCAGTTCGGAGGTTCCAGGTGTGGAACAACGATTGGCAATTGCACAAATCGTCTTGACTTTGACTCGTCGTTCTGGAATTGGTCAGGTCGCCTTCACCACCAATGGGCGCCCCCAGATTGTTCCTCGGGGCCGAGGTGATCTCACGTCTGCTGGTGACCTTGTGACCTGTGAGGATTATTCAAATCTGTTGCCAGCTGGCTTCTCCTGCTGACCGCAAGACCCAACTAGTAACCCAAACGCTGAACTCGGTCAGGGCGACGTTGCCAATCCTTGTCAACCTTGACATGCAATTCGATAAACACACCTGGCGGCAACTGCTCGCGTACGGCAATCCCAACTTTCTTCAAAACAAGACCACCCTTGCCAATGACCATGCCTTTTTGACTTTCTCGTTCAACAATAATCTCAACACGAATACGCGGCCATTCCCATTCAGTGACTCGCGTGGCAATGGAATACGGCAGTTCATCGTGAGTGGCAGCCAGCAACTGCTCGCGTACTAACTCAGCAACGAAATCAGCTTCAGGGAGATCGCTCAAAATGTCATCGGGATAATACATCGGTCCCTCAGGCATACGTTGCGAAATATGTGCCACCAATTCAGCCACACCGTGACCTGATTTTGCCGAGATCGGAAAGTATGCCAAAGCATCAAGACCTGAGGAAGCGATGAGTTGTTTGAATACTTGATCTTTACTTGCGATGTCGGTTTTGTTGACAACGATAATGGTCTTCGTGAGGTCAAGACGATCGGCAACCCATTGATCACCGGATCCAAATGGCATCGTTGCGTCAATCACCAAGCATGCGACATCCACATCAGCGATGCTTCCAATCGCAGTGGCATTGACACGTTCGCCCAAAGCCGTCACTGGCTTATGCAGTCCTGGCGTGTCAACAAAGACAATCTGGCTATCTGGGCGCGTCAGGATGCCACGTACTTGACGTCTAGTGGTCTGCGGCTTATCGGAAACGATTGAGATCTTCTTGCCACAAATGGCGTTCAACAGCGTTGATTTACCAACATTAGGGCGACCAACAAGAGTGACGAAACCAGAGCGCATACGCAGTGAACGCTACCGCCGTTGTTCAACGGCAGAGGTTTTATCGCCAAAGAGTCACATAACAGACCACAATGTGCCACTCTAGAGAGATGACAAGAAAACGTTCGCACCAACAATTAGACCGACGTACTTGGTTTGATCGCATGCAACCTCAGACTTTGCAGATCGCCATGTGGCTCTTGTATTTGAACGGTTTTTTCGCATTCGTCGCCTTCTTGGACAAGTCTGATTGGATCGGCGGCGCGAGAGTTACCAAAGGCGCCCTTGGGCTAGCAGTAGGTCTCCTGGTGGTGGCCTCCTATGTCGGCGGCGGGTTCTTGATGGCCAATGGTCGACGCATTGGATATTACTTTGCACTCTTTGCCGCCTTCTCCCCCTTCCTGCTTCGCTTGTGGATTCTCTCCCCATTTCCCGGATACGGGCTCATTGACAAACTCACTGGGCAAGACACTTTTGGGGTCATCTTTGAAATTGCCTTATGCGCCCTTCTTCTGCATCCGCACAGCCGCGAGCATCAACGAGTCTGGTACTCGTGACTAAACTCGTCTCATGAGCGCACGAGTAATAACAGGAGTCGAAGGACTGAAAAGCAATGTTGGCCAACATCTTGGTTACAGCGAATACCTTGAAATCACACAGGAGCGAGTTCAACAGTTCGCTGAGGCCACTGGTGATTTTCAGTGGATTCATATCGATGTTGAGCGGGCAAAAAGTGGTCCGTTTGGTGGACCTATCGCTCATGGCTATCTCACGCTTTCGCTTGGACCAATGCTCTACCCGACCGTGGTCCGCATTGACGGTTTTTCCATGGGCGTCAACTACGGTGCAAACAAGATTCGTTTCCCATCGCCAGTACCAGTCGGAAGTCGAGTCCGCCTCGGTGTGAAATTGCTTGAAGTGGAAGAGATCGCTAATGGCGTACAAATGACGATGGAGTTCACCTTTGAGTGCGAAGGTTCTTCGAAGCCTTCTTGTGTCGCCGAGATTATTTTCCGTTCGTATATCTGATCAATGCAATTGACAACTACATCGCAAACGGGCTAGCGAAAATTGCTCATGACCTTTTGAGCGAACAGTTCAATTGATTCTGTTTCAGGGTAATCAGCACTCCACGGGATGAACCCACTACAGCCAAGCTTGAGATAAGTAGCAACCTTTTCGGCGACCTCATCGGGCGTTCCCACAAGGTTGCCGTTACGCCATTCGTCGTAATTCTCTCCGAAGAGACTGCGCGATCCGGCCTCTTTCAATTCCGCTTCAGTTTCTCGAATAAACAGTTCAGGAGACCAGGTCATCCGAATAGTCGCTGGATCGCGGCCGACCGTTACGCAATGTCCGAGCAAAGTTTGACGTTTACGCGCCCATTCCTCTGGCGAACCGCCAAAGTTTGAGCAATCAGCATGCATCGCCACAACGCGCAAGGTCAACTGTTCACCACCGCCACCAATCCAAATCGGCGGTGTGGGTTGTTGGATCGGTTTAGGATCACAATTCGCACGAATGATGTCGTAATACTTGCCCTTATATGTGGTCTCGGCTTCTGTCCACATACTGCGAACTATCTCCACGCTCTCACGCAACATACCGATGCGGTCTTTTGGCTTTGGAAATTCATACCCATAGGCACGGTATTCATTTTCATACCATCCCGCGCCAATCCCCCACTCCAGACGCCCACCGGAGATGACATCTATCGTTGAGGTGATTTTTGCTAATAACGCAGGACTGCGATAACTATTGCATCCGACCATCTGCCCAAGACGAATTCGCGAAGTCTGCTGACTCAGCGCGGCGATTGTTGTCCAGCATTCAAAGACGGTCTCATGTGCAGGACGGGGCACGTTATGGAAGTGGTCATAAACCCACAATGAGTCGTACCCCAAAGCATCGGCCAACACTGCGACTTCAACGGTCTTGGCCCATTTATCGGCGGGGTCTGCAATCGAGGACAACTCCATTTTCCAGCCCTGCGGGATAAAAACACCAAAAACGATTCCGTCCTTTGATTTTCCAGAAATGGGGGGCACAGAAAGATCCACATCCGCACCTTAGCGATCTCTGCACACGATGTCTGATTCGTACCCATTGAGCGCGACAACCTACATTCATTGCGTGCAGGAATTCACCGTCGGTCAGGTTCATGAGGCAATCGCTAACAGCAGACTCGATGAGGAATGTCTCGTCTTTCACGAGCGTCGCCTGACATGGGGTCAAGTCACCGCACGCACGCGTCGTCTTGCCAATTATCTCAACGACAATGGCTTTGGTTGCTCCACGGAACGAGCCGACTTGGCTCCTCAAGATAGTGGGCAGGATCACCTCGCTATTTATTTACACAATGGCAATGAGTACCTGGAGTGCATGCTCGGGTCATTTAAAGCTCGCGTTGCTCCGCTGAATATCAACTACCGCTACGTGGCCGAAGAGTTGCAATATGTCTTCACCGACTCCGCTGCCAGCGTCATCGTCTTCCACTCAACTTTTGCTCCATTGTTAGCAAGCGTGCTCCCACAGTTACCCAAGGTTCGTTTACTCCTCCAAGTAAACGATGATTCCGATCAACCTCTCTTACCGGGAGCAGTGTGGTACGAAGATGCTCTCTCGGCTTCACATGAAGCATCTCCGGCTCCCGCTCAACCCGACGACCTCTACATCTTGTACACCGGCGGCACCACGGGCATGCCCAAGGGAGTGATGTGGAGGCAGGGCGATGCCCTCACAGAATGCTTTGGAGCATCGCGCGAGGCAACAACGATTGCCGATCTTTTAGCCGCCACACCTGGGCGACGTGCCCTCATCGCCCCTCCATTTATGCATGGCGCTGGGCACTGGGTCGCCTTAGGAACTTGGAATGCTGGCGGCACCGTATTCATTCCATCCATACCCGAGAGACTCGACGCTCACGATATGTGGTCCACTGTTGAACGCGAGAA
>BJGB01000053.1 GCA_014190215.1 Actinomycetes bacterium
TAAGTATGTCGAGGCGATTCCGCTAGATGTCATCTTTCAAAGGACCGTTACCAATGTTCTCCAGAGAACCGAATTTTCGTTTTGGAATGTGTCGCACCATCGCTATGAAATCTCCAGTGGCAATTTTCGCTTGTGTGCTTGTAGTGCTCAGTGCGTGCGGAAGCAATGACGCCCAAACATCCACAACCCAACTCGTCCTTACCCAAGCGCCAACAACCCAACCAGTGACTACCCCAGCACCAACAACGCCAACGGTAGACACCAGTCTTCCTCCATGCCGTGCCGGTTGCTTAGGAGCTAACGGGATGGATTTCATCGGCACCTGCCTCCCCGACTGTTCCGGAATCAATGTCAACGGTACGGATCTACGAAATGCCAACCTTTCTGGCGTCAACCTGAACCAGGCCGATCTCTCTTTTGTCGATCTCGCAGGCGCAAATCTGAGCAATGCCAATCTCAAAGACGCGTACTTGTACTCCGCCAACCTCACAGGTGCTGACCTCACGGGAGCCAATATGACGGGGGCTGACCTGAGAGGGGCCGACCTCACAGGGGCAACGATGCCAGACGGCTCACTACACGACTAATCACGCTTCACACGGTGCTTCTGGGTCGTGTCACGGACACCCAGCGTCCGATAACCGACCCAGAACACCTCTAACCTGTGCTGGATATGCAAGATCGATGGATTACCGACTGGCCAACAAGCCAAAGATTTCCCCACTACACACGCGCTAACGCCGGCGAGGTTCTTGCCGACCCCGTGAGCCCTCTCGGTTGGACTTTCGGCTGGGACGGGGGAATCGTCGCCGGTTACAAAGCGGGCCTCATCCGTATCGGCGCTTACGAAGATGCCGACTTCGACCCTCAGCATCCAGAATCAGTCGCCTGCTTTGGTGGCTACTTCTATATCAACCTTTCGGCCATTCGTATGCAGGGTGTGCGCAACCCAGCAGCCACGGTTGCCGCACTCGACCAAGCTTTCTTTGGCGATCACCCCGACGTTCCGACCTACGTCGCTCACCCGAATGACGAGAAGCCTCATCTCACTGCCGGCATTGACGCCCACACCGCGTGGGTGATGAGTGGAGTCGCGTGGCCTGAACTTGATACCGACAAAGCGAACGCAGCAGAACTACGTGCCTGGCGCGGCGACCTGTCGACATACACCGATGCGCAACTCGTGCAGCGCGCGCGTCTCGTGCAAGTACAACTCCCGCACCTGTTCTCACAGCATGTGATCTCTGGCAGTAGCGCTGCCGTGGCCCCCGGACTGCTTGGCGTTGTCGCGGAAGCGATCGGCGAACCAAGTTTGCCGATGTCATTGCTCTCAAGTATCGGCGATGTTGATTCGGCCGATGCCAACTATGCGCTCTGGAATTTGTCACGCATGGTGCACAACGACGCACAACTCACTGCTGCATTTGACGCTGGACTAAACGATGTCCTTTCACGTGTCACTCCCCCGTTCATGGCTGCATGGAATGAATTCTTGGTTGAGTTCGGAAGTCGTGGACCAGATGAGTGGGACCTGCGTTCACCGACTTGGGAAACGCATCCACAACTTTTACTTGCTGCCCTAGATCGCGTGCGCTTGCAGTCAGATGATGAATCGCCCCATGCGCGTCACCGCGAAAAAGCCACACAACGTGATGCCCTCATCGCCAAAGCCCGTGTTGCACTCAGTGACAAGCCAGATATCGCGCCACTTCTCGATCTTGGTCTTGGCGCTGGAAAAATGATGGCTCACCGCGAACGGACAAAAACCTCAATCGTTCGCGTTCTGCATGAGGCCCGCGTTGCATTTCGCGAACTCGGTCGCCGACATGGTCACGACGAACTCATCTTCCAGGTGCTCGAAAGCGAACTTGACGCTTACATCGCCAATCCAAGTTCATTCACCAACAAATTGACTCAGCGTTATAAAGAATGGCGCGAACTCTTTGAGCTTGAACCTCCATTCATCATCGCCAACGCAACAGTCGCTCCGCTCAGTGAGTGGGCCCGCAAGAATGACAATCTCGTCCAGGTCGCACGCACTGGTGATGCACTTGTCGGTGTTGCTGGTTCACCGGGTACCGCTCGTGGTATTGCGCGCGTTGTTCTTGATCCAGGCGATCCAGGCGATCTCAAACCTGGTGACATTTTGGTCGCTCCGTGCACAGACCCGAGTTGGACCCCACTGTTTATGACGAGTGCAGCCGTTGTGGTCAATGTCGGTGGACAGATTAGTCACGCTGTCATCGTCAGTCGTGAACTCGGTGTTCCGTGCGTTGTCTCAATCACCGATGCCACGAAACGTATCGCTGATGGTGCACTGATCGAAGTCAATGGCACCACTGGTGTCGTCACAATTCTCTAATCACAATCCCCCAACAAGAATGGAAAAATTATGAGTCAGCAATACCCATCCCCAGCAGAACTTTTCAGTCTTCAAGGCGAAGTCGCCGTCGTGACTGGTGGTGGACGCGGCATCGGCGAAGGCATCGCCCGCACGTTGGCAAATGCTGGTGCAAAAGTCGTGGTTGCAGCTCGTCGTGTGAACGAAATTGAATCTGTCGCCGCCGCCATTCGCGCCGATGGTGGTCAGGCCATCGCTGTCGAAACTGACGTCACCGATGAAGAGGCCATGGAAAATTTAGCCAAGGCTGCCATCAAAGAATTCGGCAAGTTGTCGATCTGGGTGAATAACGCGGGCGGTTCACCCGCCCGTTTGCCAATGACTGACTTGAAGCGCGAAGACTGGGATGCATGTATCGCCTTAAACCTCACTGCGGTGTGGGTCGGTATTCGCACTGCCGCGAAATACATGGATACTGGTTCAATTATCAACATTTCATCAGGGGCGGGCTTCGGACCAGTGCCGGGAAGTGCGCACTACGGTGCTGCTAAAGCCGCCGTGAACTCGTTGACTCTCACGGCTTGCGCCGAACTTGCTCCTCGTATTCGCGTCAACGGCATCGCCCCAGGCGCAGTGCCGACTGAAATCTTTAAGATTGCACTTGGAGTGAAGAACGACGAAGATCTGGCCGAAATTGAGTCGCAGTGGAATATTCCTATGCAGCGCTTTGGAACTTTGCTTGACATGGGTGCAGCTGTTTTATTTTTGTGCTCACCCGCCGCCAGCTGGATCAGTGGTGAAATGATTCGGGTTTCCGGAGGCGCCAAGCCCCGATAGGCAATAAGTAAGCAGAAAGCACTATCCGATTGTGCGTCCCTGAAAATCGCCGATCAACGACACCTGAACATTGTTGCCGACTGTACTCGTAGCCATCTGCTGAAGTTTTGCTGCGTAGTACGCCTCACGCAGATCGCCTTCGGATAAAGCGTTGTACGTCGGGTAGATGGCGCGCCGATCACGCTGCGAATTATTTTCTCCACTGCGATGCGGAGTCCTCGAATGGAACCACAAAGTTTGGCCAGCCCTCAGTGGGGCCATCGTCCATTCCAGAGATTGCACAACGTCATTGGTGATACAACCCACATCGTTCATCGGCAATACTTCGCCAAAGCAATGACTGACTACTTCTAAACAGCCGTTTAGTTCGTCAGCGTCGTCAATACCGAGCATGCACGAAATATGACTATCAATAAATGGATACGCCGGCGCATCTTGATGAGGTGCATACCCTGCGCCACCGACCAACTTATAATTTATTTTCTCTTTATACAGCACCGCTTGCTCACCGATTAACAAACTTGCGCATTGCAACATTGAACCGCTCGTGAGTAGCGCACGAATACCGCTATGAAATGGCGTGAAGTTCTCCGTGCGACACAACTTAGGACCAAAGTCAGTCATCTCGCGATAGTGCAGCCATGGCCCACCTTCATCAGACCATGACGAGATTTCATTTATCCACTCACGCAACTGTTTTATGCCATCATCGTCAAGAGTGTCAATCAAAACCCAGCCGTGATCGTCAAAGAAAACTTTCGCCACAGAGTCACCAGTTGCAAATGATTGCATCGTCACACCCGACTCAATGAATGAATGGCATCAACCCAATGTTCAAGATCAGGTACGACTGCTCCTGCAACTTTTGCTGAATCATCGGCGATGCGTAGCGACACCATCGCCGGCCACCACGGGTTGGCTTGGAAATGAGCAATCTCGTCAGCGCTCAGGTCGCCACCCTGAGCCGCCAAAGTCATGATGCTGTCTGGCGATAACAATGCCCGATATTCAGGTCTAGTCGTCACGAGAAAACGCTTCGCTGGTACATGACCCGCGATCAACGCCGCCACGCGTTCACCCAACACTGGTCGCACGGCATCAGCGCCCATGGTTGCGTGGCGCGGCTGACCTGGCCCATCCCACGGATGCGCGAGATCATGGATCAGACCAGCCACCTGAAGTTCAAGATCGTCGGGATCACTCACTTCAAGCAACGCTGCGCACTGCAGACCATGGTCCAACTCAAAGAACTTGTCACTCTCAGCAGAAATGGTGGTCTGCAAAGCAACTAGATGATCAATGATTTCTTGGGTTCGTGAAAATATCTTCATATTGCGATCTCCGCTGACACACAATGATTACAGTTGTGAGGGTACGCCGTTGAAATGACTGAAGGGTGACCTCATGAAAAAGTCAGTATTGATTTTTGGACTAGCCATGTCCAGTGTCGCACTTTTTGGTTGCGGTAGCGATTCTTCACCAGTGACCACTCAGCCAGAGGACACTCAGGCCCCATCAACTGAGCCAGCAATGGGAGGCACTCAAATCGCCAATCCAGCGTCCGAATACTGCATCTCCCAAGGTGGCACCCTGGAGATCGTCGACGAATCCACTGGACAAGTCGGCTATTGCAATCTTGCTGATGGGACGCGTGTTGAAGAATGGGAATACTTCAACGCTGGTTGAGCGCAAGGCGGGGCTATGCGTTGTACTCTACAAATGTCATGACCACGGCTCATTCCGCCAAATTTGATCCATCTGATCCTGCGCAGCGCGAGCTCGCTATCCGCGTGGGGCGCTCATGGCGCGAACTACGTCGCGGCGCAGCAATGAGCAAGTTACTTGAACACTTTTTTGGTGTCGGCGAGGATGCGCTTGAGTTCGGACAGATGGACACCCTCGACCTCTTGGTGCAGCAACCAGGTTGGCGCATGAGTGACTTGGCTGAGGCATTGCGGGTTGATCCCTCAACGGCCACCAGAGCGATTCAACGACTCGAGAAATTCAATCTTGCAACGCGCTGCAGTAGCACCGATGACAAACGCGTGGTAGTCGTCTCTGCAACTCCATCCGGTCGTCAACGCCATGCCCAAGCCGCTGCCCGTCGACAAGAACTTTTGGTGCACATCACCACCGCTTTCAATCAACGCGAGATGGCCGAGTTGGCCGCGTATCTTGAGCGTTTCGTCGGATCGCTTGATGACTTTGTTGACAATCTGCATCCCGAGTAACTAGCCGAGCGAGCGTCTCAGTCGCTACGATAGGAATCATGCTTGCAGCGAACATTTGGCACTGGTGGGTCGGCTTAGTTTTGACAGTTGTGGGTATCGGCGCAGTTGCCGCCGTCGCCGCTGGCTATATCAAGCAAGTCTCTGCCACCCGTTTTCCCGGCAAACGCCAACGCCGCGGCCACGACGAGGGCTGAGTTATCTCCCAGTCGGGAACCCAAGAGGCGTGGAAGCGTTCGCCTCTGATCATTGATCTTCTCGCCCGTTCAACATTTGCGTCACCTCGTGCTTTCGTGTCCTGCGCAGTCTCGGGTGGGGCCGATTCACTCGCTCTTTTGGCCCTCGCAGTCGCCGCCGATCTACAAGTCACCGCCATCCATGTCGACCATGGCATTCGCTCGGGCTCGGCAACTGAGGCCCGCATCGTCGAACACGCCGCGAGCGCTGTAGGAGCCAATTTCATCGCTCTCACAGTGCAGGTGAGCCCAGGACCAAACTTGGAGGCCCGAGCCCGAGACGCTCGCTACAGCGTCCTTCCCAACGATGTTTTGACAGGTCATACGGCAGATGATCAAGCCGAAACGGTGCTCTTGAATATTCTGCGTGGAGCCGGCGTCGACGGTCTCGCTGGCATGCGCCCAAATGGTGGCCCTAGTGGTCAGGTGTGTCACCCAATCTTGGGAATCAGGCGCTTTGAGACCGAAGCGGTCTGTGATTTGCTCGGCTGGGAACCTGTTCGCGATCCCTCAAATGAAGACCAGTCACTGTTACGTAACCGTGTGCGCCACCAGATCTTGCCCTTGCTCAATGAGGCATCTAGTCGCGATTTGGTGCCCATTTTTTCCCGCCAGGCCAGTCTGATGGCCGACGATTCAGATTTCCTAGATGCCCTGGCCAAAGAAATCGACCCCACAGACGCCAAGGCTCTTGCGAGTGCACCTGTGGCTTTAGCAAGACGGGCGATTCGGCTCTGGCTGAGCACGACACATCCACCCGACGCAGCCTCCGTGGAGCGGGTTTTGGCGGTAGCCCGCGGTGAGGTCACTGCTTGCGAATTACCCGGCGGATTGAGAATTAGTAGAACAAATCAGCGCATCTTTATCACTCCCGCCCCTGCTCAGGGCTAGCCTGACCGTCGTGCCGCCAAAGTTACGAGGAAAATGGGCTCTGGGAATTACCCCCCGGAACTTCACATGGATTGTTAAAGATCGTCTCGCTGTGTGCGAACGCCCTGGTGGCTATGGGGACAATCATCGCCGGGTTCGCCGCCAAGAGGAAATCATCTGGATTCGGGAGAACCATTTTGGGTGTCTGATCAGCATCATCGCTGCTCCTCACAACCTGCACAACTATGACGAACTGAGCGTCAATTATCAGCACCGTCCGTTCAACAATGAGAACAACGAAAAAATTGACGAATGGGCACGCGGATTGTTTAAGGAACTCAAGAAGTTGCTGACAAATAATGTCAAAGTCATCGTGCATGGCGAGGAAGTCGGCGACATCATTATGGGCGCCATGGCTGCCTTTGTACGTTGGCAAGGCATGGTTGAAGATCCCATCGAGGCCATTGCGATCGGTGAGAAGTTGGCGGGTCATCAACTTGATCCTTCGGCACGCGAACTCATCATGCGCGCCCATCTCTTGCGCTGACTGACAACACAGTCTTCACACACTCTTCTACAATCCACTGATGGACAATCCCGCTGCATGGCATCCAGATCCGACCGGCCGACACCAACTTCGCTATTGGGACGGTCAAGACTGGACCGAGCATGTCAGCGATCACGGCGTTCAGGCGATTGACGCTGATCTCACTAAAAAAAGCGCACTCGATAAAATTGATGACGCTCTTTCATTTGGTAATCGCATCGATCCCGCGAAGATTCAACAGCAAGTCGGTGATGTTTCAGCAGCGAATATTGGCAGCGGAGGCGGGACTCTCTTCACCGAACCCATTTTGGTCGTCAATCAAAAAGTGAAACTGATTGAACTCAATAATCAGTACTCGGTTTTTGATAGTTCAGGAAAACAGATCGCATCGGTCAATCAAGTTGGTCAGAGCACTGCGAAAAAACTTCTTCGTCTCGTCTCAAGTCTCGATCAATACCTCACACACAAGTTAGAAATCAGCGATATGAAAGGGCAAGTTGTCTTACGCCTCACTCGCCCGGCCAAAGTCTTCAAGAGCACTGTGATCGTCAGCGACAGCGCTGATCGCGAGGTCGGTCGGATCGTTCAAGAAAATATGATCGGCAAAATAAACTTTTCCCTCCAAGTTGGTCAGCAGCAGATCGGCGCTATCAAGGGTGAGAACTGGCGGGCTTGGAATTTCCGTATTGAAGATGCTTCTGGAACTGAAGTCGCGCGCATCACCAAAAAATTTGAAGGCATTGCCAAAACACTATTCACGACTGCCGACAACTATGTTTTGAATATTCATCGACCATTGGAGCAACCACTAATTTCGCTTGTCGTGGCCGCCGCCCTAAGCATTGACACAGCTCTCAAACAAGATGCTCGCGGTCTCGGCTGAGCCTAAATACTGATTGTCACCTACGCTCTACAGCATGAGTCAAGTTGTCGTCGTTGGTGCAGGTTTGAGTGGGCTGACTGCGGCCCGTGCCTTGCAAGATGCTGGACATGAAGTCGTTGTTTTAGATAAGGGTCGTGGTCTCGGTGGACGTATGGCCACGCGGCGGATCACTACAAGCGATGGCTCGATCGCCACTTTCGATCATGGTGCTCAGTTCTTCACAGCGCGCGATGAAACATTTACATCTCTCGTTACGCAATGGATCAGCGACGATGTAGTCAGGGAATGGTGTCGAGGATTCGGCAGCGACGATGGTCACCCACGTTATGTAGTGAACAACGGCATGACTGCTTTGACAAAACATTTGGCGCACGGGATCGATGTTCGTACATCAACATTGGTTTTTGCGGTCAAACCCTGTTCATCAGATGCTCACCAATGGACCGTTATCATCGATGACAATTCGCGCATTGATTGTGATGCGGTGGTGATGACCTGCCCACTTCCGCAGTCGTATTCTATTACGGTTAGCACAGGCATTGAATTGCCTCCCGAATTGTTGATGACCGATTACGATCGCACGATTGGATTATTGGCTGTCTTGGATGGCCCATCAGCGATTCCTGCACCAGGGGGATTACAAAATCCCGACGATGTTTTCTCGTGGATCGGCGACAACCAGGCCAAGGGAATTTCCGCTATTCCAGCGGTGACATTTCACGCTAACCCGGCTTGGAGTTTGGCTCATTGGGATGACTCGCTTGATGAGGGGCAGGCACTTCTCACGCAGGCTGCGCAAAAGTATTTGGGATCGGCAAACATTTTGGTCAGTGAATATAAGAAGTGGCGCTTTGCGACACCGCGTAAAATCTGGCCCGAGTCATACTTCGCCGTTGGCTCACTGGTTTTTGCAGGTGACGCTTTTGCTGGACCCAAAGTTGAGGGTGCGGTGCTCTCAGGACTCGCCGCCGCCAACTACCTCACTCAAACGTTTTAGCGGACGGAAGCAAGAAGCGCGTTCGGAGCAAAGCGCAAAGCCACAGTTGCAGCGGTATTTGGTAAATCTTGACACGCCTCTTCGGCAGCCTCGACATACATCTCTGCTAACTCAATCGCCGCTTCAATGCCACCATTCGAACGTACGATCGACAATGCCTTATCGCGCTCAGCAACATTCAACGGCTTGCCAAGAACATCAGCCAACTCACTGGCGGGGACTCCCCCGTTTGCCAACGTGTACAACACCGGCAAGGTGTACACACCTTCAACCATGTCATGACCCGATGGCTTTCCGAGTTGTGCGTCGGTTGCCGACAAATCAAGTACGTCATCCACAATCTGGAAGACCATGCCGAACGCTTCACCGTAGGCAGTCAAAGCATTGACTAAACCACGATCAAACTTGGAAACCAAACCACCGATGCGCGCCGCTGTGGAATATAGAGAAGCAGTCTTTCCACTAATGGATGACAAATAACTTTCCAGTGGACGAGCGACGTTATATGTGTGACGCAGTTCTTCAATCTGACCTTCGCACAAACGACCAATCGTGCGTGCCAGCAGAGCAGCAACTTCTGTGCCAAGTGACGCAGCAATCTCTGAAGCGCGAGCCAACAAAAAGTCGCCCGCAAGAATCGCTTGCAGGTTTCCCCATTTGGCGTTCACCGTCTCCACACCACGGCGGGTTGGCGATTCATCCATCACATCGTCGTGATATAAAGAACCGAGATGCACGAGTTCGCAGGAGATGCCACCTTGGATGGCTTCCTCGGTTGTCGGACCGCCAGCAACTTGGGAAGCAACGACGGAGAACATTGGGCGCAGACGCTTTCCGCCGGCTAACAATAAATGCGAGGCGATCTCAGTCAAATAGGCATCTGGCGTCTTGACGGAGGCCATCAAGGCCTCATCAACACGAAGACGATCTGCGTCAGACGACTCAAGATCGAAAAGCGGAGAAGTGCCCACAGAATGAGGTTATGCCCGATTTCAAGCAGAGGCACAAACGAGATGAAAATTCGCAGATGCAACTGTCGTCACACGTCCTCAACAGCGAAAACTATTGCGAACTGAGACTGGCAGCAAACATTCCTTGACGCACCAACTTCTCCGTTTCAGCGGTTCGTTCATCAAGTTGCTCCAGCGTCACGCCGATGATCGTGGCAGTGCAATCAAACTGGTGTGGATACGGCCCCACCGGCGAGCCAGTGTCGACACCCACATCAAATGTTTCTCCGCTCATCGAGAAAACGAGGGGCACCGTGTTTTCAATGCGTCCCATGGCCACAGTGTCACCATCCACAAGCAAGGACAGAAGTCCGCCCGCTCCAAAACCACCGTCATAATCAAAGACAACTTCGACCTTGTGCTTGCCGACAGCAACCGATTGTTTGGCGGCCACTGATGTATGAACATGTCCATACCAGTTGTAATGAAACACTGGCACAGTGTCGGGCGTGAGGTACAACGACCAGCCCGCCATATTTCCACCTTGACATACGATGACTCCCTGCGCGCCACGAGATGTTTCTATATCAGCGGTGATGCGATACGAACAGTTTTTCAGATTCAGTACTGAGGATTCAGGCATGCGCTTGTGGGCGGTGGTGTACGTCATCTTGCGGATGCCATCCAAAACATGCGGAACAGCGAAGTCTCCGTGACGCGGTGAAGCGGGATCGCGCATCGGGTAAATGCCATATGCGCGCGCATGTTGATCGAACACTTCTTGAAGCTCACGCAATTTTTCTGGATACTGTGCAACAAGATTGACGGCTTGTGAGAAGTCATTTTCAACGTCATACAGTTCCCATTTTTCTTGCGGGCCATCAAATTCAAATCCCGCCAGACGAATCCATGGCAACCGTCCATGGAAACACGAAGCCAGCCAACCTTCATGGTAAATGGCACGGTTGCCGAGAATTTCAAAATACTGCGAACGCCGTGTGCTCGGCGATGACGCATCGTCAAAGGTGTACGCCATCGACGTGCCGTGAATCTCCATTTGTTCAATGCCGTTGACATGTGTCGGCGGTGTGATGCCGACAACTTCATAGATCGTCGGGGCAATATCAACAACATGATGAAACTGTGTTCGCAATCCACCTGCATCGCGTATTTTTCGCGGCCACGAAATAGCCATCGCATTACGCGTGCCACCAAAATGTGAGGCCACTTGTTTCATCCACTGAAAAGGCGAATCCAAAGCCCAGGCCCAGCCCACATTGAAATGATTTTCGCAACGATCGGTTCCGAAATCGTCAATGTGCGCAAGTAACCATTCGGGATCTTCGTGGCGACCATTTTGAAAGGACGGCGCACTCCACGCACCATGGACTGTTCCTTCACCTGAGGCTCCATTATCACCAGTGATGTAGATCACCAATGTGTTGTCCATCTCGCCGAGATCCTCAATGGCTTGCAAAACACGATGGATCTGAGCGTCGGTATGAGCCAAGAAGCCAGCGAAGGTTTCCATCAGTCGCCGAGCAACGGGCTTGTATTCATTGGGGTAATCGTCCCACGCTGGAATCTGCTCAGGCCGTTGCGTTAGGGCTGTGCCAGCAGGAATGACTCCGAGTTCAAGTTGGCGCTTGTAGATGTGTTCACGTAACGCATCCCAGCCATCATCAAACTGACCCTTGAACTTGTCAATCCATTCTTCGGCAACATGATGCGGCGCATGCACCGCGGGTGTTGAAAAATAACAGAAGAACGGGCGATTCGGCGTGGACGCTTTTTGACGTTGCACCCAAGTGATCGCTTGATCAGCGAGATCTTCGGTGAGGTGATAACCGGGTCGATCAAGATGCGGAGATATGGGAGTTGTCTGATCGTAGACAGGAGGTTCCCATTGTGATGCTTCAGCACCGAGAATGCCGTAAAAGCGATCAAAGCCCATTCCGGTCGGCCAACG
>BJGB01000054.1 GCA_014190215.1 Actinomycetes bacterium
GTGCACTCCATTTTATTTCCGTAAATCACCGAATCAGGAACGTGCAGCCTTCATTGCTTCATAATCGGCGATTGCCGTCATTTGCGCTCCCAAAGTCGCATCAACCCAACGACTTCCAGCACCAACGACCTTGTCGTAACTGGCTTGTGGGCCATCTAGTTGACCAGTGAAGTGCGGCATGACTTGCTCGGCGAATAGTTCGTAACTTCGTAATGTCTGATGCCAATCGGCAAGGTCGGCACCAAGGAAAAGGTAACAACCAAATCCACCAGTCTTTTCTTGTAGTCGTTCAATCTGCGCAATCGCCATTTCTGGGGTACCGATCACCATACGCCCTGATTCATTGGCTTGATCCACGAACTCGTCAATGTCGGTCGGTGGGGGAGGACCATTGGGATCACCCACAGGAATGATGTGACTCAAGTATTCCCAAACCCATTGCAATCCATAGCGGCAGTTTTCTTTCGCCTGCTCAACTGTTTCGGCGATATGCATCGGCCCCATGAGGCGAGCCTTCGAACGATCAACGACATGACCGTGAAGAGTTGCTTCCTCTTCCCAAACTTTCAAGTTGTAATCCAGCATTTGAAAAGCTGCCGGTTCAGTGGCGGCAATCGAAATCAGCCCGACGCCGTATTTGCCAGCTAATTTTGAACCAGAGGGCGAGATCGATGAAGCAACAGCAATATCAAAATCGCTGTACGGCTTGACTTGCAGGACGGCCTCATCGCAAGTAAACCAATCTGTCTTTTCTGTGACTGTTTCCCCACGAAAGAGCCGCATCATCACATCGAGCGACTGCTCCATACGTGGTCTCTGGGTCATCGGATCAATTCCCATCATCTGCGCATCCGATGTCAGCTGTCCAGGGCCCGCACCAAACATCATTCGACCGCGCGTGAGATGATCCAGCATCACGATTCGGTCGGCGAGCATGAATGGGTGGTGGTAGGGAAGTGAGTTCACGCCGGTACCAAGTTTGATGTGTTTGGTTCGCTCGGCCGCCGCAGCGATCATGACCTCGGGTGAAGCGATGAGTTCAGATCCAGCAGAATGGTGTTCACCAATCCATGCTTCGTGGTAACCCAGTTTGTCTAGATGTTCCAGAAGTTGCAGATCACGATGCAGTGCCAGCGTCGGGTTCACACCCGTCTTGTGCATGGGGGGCATAAAGATTCCGAAGCGAAGACTCATGTGGAAATACTGTCACATGAGTATCTATTCGATCGTGCCGTACGAACCACGCTCGCCTTGTGAATGATTCTTCACAACCTCATCAACTGCCCAACGCAGATCAACGAGGAACTCTTCAATCACGACACCGTGAACGGCATTAACCGTGCAGTGCAAAGACGCGGGAGGGGACTGTTTGTCGACATACCAGCCCCGTTGTGCGAGAAGATCGGCTACAGCGTAAATATTGAACATCGGAGACGAATCATCATTTGATTCGCGAGCCCCGAAGGACAACAACGTGCTATCTGGGCGGGCTCGCAATTGCAGTTCAGGAAATTGTTCGATGGCATCGGCTAACTGTTGGCAAGCTTCATAGGCAGCCTTGGTGAGCCGCAAGTATCCATCGTCGCCGAGATAATTCATCACCGCCCAAGCAGCCGCCATGGGACCACCACTCTTTGTCCCCAGCACACCGGAAGATCCGTAGAAGCCACCTAGCCAGTTATCAGTCACGAAGGTTTGGTACGAGCGGAGTTTTTTACTACGGTGCAGAATCACTGATGCGCCCTTTGCGGTGTAACCGTATTTGTGAAGATCAACAGAAATACTTGTCACGCCATCCACACGAAAATCCCAAGGAGTAATCGGCAGCCCGAGACGTTCTAAGAAGGGGAGGGTCACTCCACCCATACATGCATCAACATGAACGTTGATATCCATGCTCAGCCCCAGAGAAGCGATCTCACTGATTGGGTCAATGACACCTTGCGGATACTGTGGAGCCGAACCGACCAACAAAACCGTATTGCTATCGATAGCGGAGCGCATCGCTGTGACATCGGCGAGCCAGTTTGCGTCAACCGCAACTCGCCTACTCTCCAAGCCAAAGTAGTAGCAGGCTTTTTCGAAAGCAGCATGCGCAGATGTCGGCAGCACAACATTTGGGGTGGTGATTCCCTTTTCTTGACGACCTCGCTCACGAGCTCCTTTGACCGCCAAGAGAATGCTTTCAGTGCCACCACTGGTCATAAATCCGGCTGCTTGATCTCCACCATGCACCCAAGTGCTCACCATCTGCACAACTTCACTCTGAAACTTTTTCAGACTAGGGAAAGCATCTGCGTTTAATCCGTTAGTTGAGGCGTACATTGCTAACGCTTGATCCGCCACCTCTTGCACATCGGCACCGGCGTAATAGGCAAGCGAGAAGGCCCGACCCTGTTTCCAATTCAGGTCCTTGGACCCGCTCTCTGCAACCTGGCGCAAAACTTCTTGAGCGACATCATCCACGATCTAGAACTCTAGGCAAGAAACGGAGCCGTGCCTTGACTACGGTTAAGCAATGATCGATTATTCATCACCATCTTTAGTCTCTGTCGAAGAAATGAACGCTTTCATCGGAGGCGCATTTGGGGGAAATCAAAACGCCTGCGAAGTTATGAGCTTCGCAATGGCGGTAGCGGTGATGTATCCAAGCGTTGCTTCATTGCGACCTGGAAAAATTATTAGTGGTCCAACAGTCTTCAGTATCTGTGATGCTGCTCTTTTTTATGCCGCACTCTCTGCCACGGGGATGGAGCCGATGACCCTCACCAGCGAAATGTCCATTCGTTTCCTCCGTCCTGCAAGGGGAGAGGTGATCCGTGCTCGGGCCACCCTCAACAGCATCGGAACACGTTCCATCGTTGGATCCGTTGTGGCCTATACCGACGACGAGTCCAAGCCCGTAGCGGTCGCTCAAGGCACATATGCGCGTCCTAAAAAGAACCCCGCCCAATAGCATCAACAAGATGTCTTCCGAATTAGCAAAGCCATCCATTACAGTCCCCGCCGGTGATCCACCGTCCTCTTTGATCATTGACGACATCACTGTCGGGAGTGGTAAAGAGGCCACATCCGGCTGTCGCCCAGTCATGCATTATGTCGGCGTCGCATGGAGCACTGGCAAAGAATTCGACGCCTCGTGGGACCGCCATGAAACCTTCTCATTTCGCCTCGGAGCGAGCGAAGTCATTGGTGGCTGGGACCAAGGTGTGGCCGGAATGAAAGTTGGTGGACGCCGCCAGTTGACGATTCCGCCAGAACTTGGATACGGCAGCCGAGGTGCAGGTGGAGTGATCAAAGGTAATGAGACTTTGATCTTCATCGTTGACCTCATTGATGTCAACTGAGGCATAAGCAGGGGATAACCGAGTTAGGAGATTTTTTCCTTTCGTCAGTTCTATGTGTCATAACGATTATTATGGGCGATGTAATTAGGCTCATTTACTCGCCTTGAGGTGTCAATGTTCGATCCCGCAACGGCCTAGCCGCCTCCATCATCCACTCCAAAGCCTCCGTCATGCTGCGAACCGTCGCCTTGCCTGCCTTGAGTTCACGTTCGGTGTCATCGACCGCACAAGCCAGAACATATAGATCGTCATAGAGCGAATCAATCACCGCCCGAGCAATGACCAATTCATCCTCGCTGATTTTCAATTCACGAGCTCGTTGGCGAGCCACCCAATCCCATTGCCGACATGGTTGAGAGCAAAAGACCCTCTTACGCCCAGCCCCAGATTGCTCGGGCAGAACCCGGCGGCACCAACGACATCGCGCACCATCAACTGCCCGCCCCCGTACCCCTGTCGGTAATTTCGTCATGACGAAATTATTCCACAGAATCGATTCATTTGAGGTGAACTGCGCACATCTTGATTTATTTCGGCAGACTCGCAAGATGAGTTCGCCAGTAATTCCCCCTGCCCCGGAACATCGCTTCGCCAGTGACAACAACGCCACAGTGCATCCCGCCGTCATGGAGGCCCTCAATCAAGCCAACGCTGCTCACGCCACTGCCTACGGCGACGACCCCTGGACAGCACAGGCTCGCTCCGCTTTTAGCGATCTTTTTGGACAACAGGTTGAGACCTTCATGGTGTGGAATGGCACGGGAGCCAATGTCTTGGCACTGGCCACGATGCTCTCCCCCGCCGGGGCAGTGATCTGCAGCGATTCAGCACACATCAATGTCGATGAGACCGGTGCCCCCGAGCGCATTCTCGGAGCCAAACTGATTGACCTTCCAGCAATTGGCGGAAAAATTACTCCTGATCAAGTGCGTTCGCAAGCACATGCATTAGGGGTCGTCCATCACGTTCAGCCCAGCGTTTTATCCATCACCCAAAGCACCGAATGGGGAACCCTGTACTCCCCCACTGAGATTGCGAATCTTTGTGACGCTGCGCACTCAATGGGCATGACCGTCCATCTCGACGGAGCCAGAATCGCCAATGCCACAGCGGCGTTGGGAGGCAACCAAGAGGCATTGCGTTCCTTCACAGTTGACGCCGGGGTTGATGTCATCTCCTTTGGCGGGGCCAAAAACGGAATCATGTATGGCGAGGCGGTCATTTATCTCAACCGTGACTTGGCCCGTTCAGCACCCTTTGTGCAAAAACAAGTGACTCAACTCCCCTCGAAGGTACGCTTCATCTCGGCGCAATTTTTGGCCCTCTTAGACGATGACCTGTGGCTCAAAAACGCAACTCACGCCAATGCCATGGCAACTCAACTGTTTGAGCAGACACGCCACCTCCCTGGGGTGCTCCTGGATCAGCCACCCGTGGTGAATAGCATTTTCCCCGTCCTGCCTCCCGAGCAGATTGGGTCCTTACGTGAATGGTCCTTTTTCTATGATTGGGACGCTCACGCCCACCAGGTCCGATGGATGACCGCCTGGGACACTCGTCCTGCGGATCTTGTTCATTTTGTGGCAGGAATCCGCCACTTCATTCACTGAGATTTTTATTGACTCAATGATTACTTAAGTCTAAAGTGGTCTTGTTGTAGCGGAAGTTTCGCCGCATTTGGGGAAATTTCCTAGGGTCAAAAAGATGAATCTCGGGGGAACTTGTGGCTTATACCGAATTTTTAAATCATCGTCAGCAGACCAAAGATGAATGGATGGATGTCGGCGCATGTCGCGGCATGACTCACCTATTCTTTCCGACAACCGCAGAACGCCCTCAAGCGCGCGAGCGTCGTGAGGCAATGGCTCGCTTGGTCTGCGCCAGTTGCAATGTCCAAGACATGTGTCGATCATTCGCTCGCGACAATCATGAGTACGGACTTTGGGGTGGCGAGAGCGAAGATGAACGACATCAAGCGGGTTACCGCTTGATTGCCCCGATCGGCATTCGCGCTAACGTCGGCTGAAATCCAGAACTCGTTGCTATGACAGAACGATCGCTTTCACTGTAAACATGTGCTAACGCCACCGCCGGATGGTTCACTAGAACCATGAGTAACGGGTCGCATTCCTATGATGTCGTCGTCGTGGGAAGTTCTAACCTTGATCTAGTCGCCACAGTTGAGCGTCTCCCATTACCAGGTGAAACTGTTCTTGGTACGCGCTTTGCAGAATTTCCAGGTGGCAAGGGTCTCAATCAGGCCGTGGCAAGTCGTCGCTCTGGTGCCGACACCGCTTTCATTACTTGCCTTGGCAAAGACAACGCAGGTGACACACTGCATCGCTTGATGATTCAAGAAGGAATCGCCGCCTACGTCACTGATGACGATGATCCCACGGGACGAGCATTAATCAACGTTGACGCGCATGGAGAAAATTCAATCGTTGTCGTGCCGGGCGCAAATGCGAATCTTTCGCTCAGCGTGATTGAGGCTCACCGCGATATCTTGCTGCACTCGAGGGTTCTTTTGTGCCAACTAGAGATCCCACTCGCCTCTGTTGAATCAGCATTAGCAATCGCCAAAATCGGTGGAGCGCGAACAATTCTTAACCCGGCCCCCGCCACCCAACTCAATCGTTCAATTTTGCAATTATGCGATGTCATCATGCCCAATCAACATGAGGTGGCGCTTCTTGGTGGTGCATCAGCGCTTTTAGATGCCGGGGTTTCGATTGTTGTCATCACCTTGGGCGCGCGCGGAATCAAAATCATCACTGCTGACGGCGAACAACAAATTCCCCCATTTGCAGTTCGGGCTATTGACACCACGGGCGCTGGCGATGCGGCATGCGGCGCCTTGGCATGTGCTCTCGCTTCCGGATTAGATATCACTGCTGCTGCTCGGCGGGCCTCGGCAGCCGGTGCATTGGCTGCCACCAAACATGGCGCCGTGACTTCACTGCCGACACTCTCTGAGATTGATTATTTAGTCAACTGAGAGCGCATCATTTTCACTCGCTAGCGAAAATAACTGCAGACCATTGCTCGAGGTCAATGCGATCCACTTCTCGCAACGGTCGTAACGCCTCAGCTACATGTGCATAATTTTCCGTCAAAACTCCGCTGATAATTAAGAATCCACTAGGACTGACAAGTCGTCGCAATTGCTCACTCAGTTCGATGAGCGCTGGAGCCAAAATATTCGCCACAACAATCCGTGCTGACAAGCCAATCTGCTCAAGCGCATCTGTGCTCACGCTCCATCGATCAGCAACACCATTGCTCTTGGCGTTGGCACACGAAACTTCAATAGACGCAGGACTGATATCGACTCCTATGGCGCGACGCGCTCCAAGAAGTACAGAGGCGATTCCAAGAACACCGCTACCACAGCCAACGTCAATGACTTCATCGCCCAACAATAAGTATTTTTCGATCGCTAACAAACTCGCCATCGTCGTTGGATGATCACCCATGCCGAAGGTACTACCCGGCTCAATCGTGATAATCAGCGCCTCTTGGGAATTATCCACCGCACTCAGGACCTCATCAATGTGCTCTGCAGATGACCACTGAGGAGCGATTACGAGACGTTTTCCGACAAGCACAGGTTTGGCAAACGCTCGCCAATTATCACCCAGGTTTTCATCAACTTCACAAAAAGTCCATGTCGCCGACCACAACAAAGAATCTAAGACTTGCGTCACGACTTCCCGATCGTTGCCAAGCGATGTCTGTAAGCGCACTTCGTGATCCGTATCCCAGTGTTCTTCAATAGCCACAACACCAAGCGACCACAACACATCACTCACTAACTCAACCTGCTCCGCAGTCGTCGAGACAATGATTGATAGAGCCATGCTCCTAATCGAGTCTCCGTAGTTTTTCTTTGTAGATCGCTGCCCGCGCAACATAGGAGGCAGCACCCATAGCGATCTCTGCTGGACGAGCTTTATCTAATTTGATCACCGCAGGGACTCCAACAGCAAGGGCCCCACTAGGAACTTCAAGCCCATTCAGAAGAACCGCATTGGCGGCCACCACTGCTCCAGAACGCACGATCACACGATGCATCACAATCGAACCGTTACCCACCAGCGAACCATCTTCGATCGTGCATCCCTCAAGATGAACGATATGACCGATCACGCAATCATTGCCCACAATTGTCGGAAAAACATGAGTGGTGTGCAGCACCGAACCGTCTTGAATTGACGTCCGCTCACCAATAATGATGTCCCCGTCGTCTCCCCGCAGTACTGCCCCCGGCCATATTGAACTATGAGCCCCAATGGTGACTGATCCAATGATCACAGCATCTGGGTGCACATAAGCATCGGGATGAATCGTTGGGGTACGTTCACCCAAGGCGTAAATCGGCACGAGAGAAAATTAGCACTTTCGCCTACCCTATGGCACTGTTCATCCTTCCCGATAGGGTTGGTACCCATGTCTCGAAGGATTGAAATTGAGTTAACAAGTTTGCGCTCTGATGGTACTTGGACGTGGCGCGCTGCAGGCGCACGCGAGCCCAAAGGCATTTTGCAACCAAGCGTCCTTCCACAGGAATACAAAACAGGTGATGTACTGAAAGTGGAAGCCGACTTCAATATTGACGGCATCACCATCTTGGGTGTTGTGCAGGGTCGCATTAAGGTTGACAAAATAGAGACGATTACCCTCAAAGGAAATGACAAGCCATTTGAAGCGGTTACTCAGCAGCTCGCGCGAAAAGAAAAAAGCGATCGTGGTGATCGACGCGATCGTCCTGCACGAGGCGATCGTCCTGCACGAGGCGATCGTCCTGCACGAGGCGATCGTCCTAGTCGTGATGGCGCACATGATGGTGCGCGTGCAGGCACTGGCCCAGACCGCCGACCGCGCCGCGATGGTGCGCCATCAACAGCGACCGATAAGACGCGTACTCCACGCCGCCCACATTTTGAAGCGCCACCTGAATTACCTCAGCGTCCCCGCGCCAAGCGTCTCAAGCCACTCAATGTCAATCGCAAAGCTGTCCTGAGCGAACTGCCCGAAGAGCAGCGCTCAATTGCGGAATTGGCTCTGCAAGGAATGCAGACAGTGCGTCAACGGATCAGGGACGCCAATCTTGCTTTAGCCGAGCAAGGCAAACCAATCATGCCAGAGCAAGCAGTAGTGCAGATGGCGGAGAATCTTCTCCCCCGCTTACGAGTAGCAGAATGGCTTGACCGAGCACAATCCGCGAAACGCGATTTGGCCGAGCTCGATCTTGGAGATCTTCGGAGCGTTGTCTCTGCAGCATCTGATCCGTTAATCGAGCGATCAGAAAACTGTCGCGAACTCATCGCCGAATTGCGCAGTGGTTTAACTGCTCGCGCCGAACAGGACTACCAGAACTGGTTGCAAGACATTGAAGCGTCGCTTGGAGTGGGGCGTATCGTTCGAGCCCTCAAACTCTCTGGTCAGCCACCCAAAGCGGGAGCCATATTTCCCGATGAATTGGGTCGGCGATTGGCAGTGGCAACTTCATTAAGTTTGGTTTCAGATGCACCGAACGAGCGTTGGATTGCCGTTTTAGAAGCCGTTGCCTTCGCTCCTATTCGTTCACAAATTATTGTCACTTCAAAGCCTGAAGTGCTTTCAGTTGAGTTAACCAAAACAGTGCAACGGTTAAGCGCCCTCATTCCGCAAATCGCTCTCGCTTTGGACGTTGAGGTAACGGCTTCAAGCCACACACCGAAACCTTTGCGAGCCGTGCGACCGCCCACCAAAAAACTGCCTCCAAAGCCGCCTACAACCCCTGCCGCTGTAAGCCCAAAACCTGTGCTTGAAGCAGCAGCAGTGGCACCTGAGTCCCCAGTAAAGCCAGAAGTCGAAATCGAAGTGGCTGTCGAGAATGAGCAGACCCCAGTGGTCGCTGAAGTTGTCGAAGACGTCGTCGTCGAGCCCACAGTTGACTGACAGTTAGCCGGCGCACCCCTAGTGCTACTACGGTCAATGGTATGAGCGACATTGTGACCTACAGCACCGACGGCCGCGTCGGAATTATCACCCTTAACCGTCCAGATGCGCGTAACGCCATCAACGCCGATGTTGCCCAAGCAATGGAAGCGGCAATCGATCAACTTGAGGCTGACGATGAAATCTGGGTAGGTATTTTGACTGCCAATACAGAAGGCCAAGAGCGCCCAGTCTTTTGCGCCGGAGCAGACCTCAAGGCAATCAACTCCGGCCAGGCTGCTCACATCAGCACACGTCGCGGCGGGTTCGCTGGTTTCGTCTACCGTGAACGCCGAAAGCCAATCATCGTGGCCGTTGATGGCCTCGCCACAGCTGGTGGATGTGAAATTGTTCTTGCGGCCGACCTGGTGATCGCGACGACTCGCTCATCATTCGGCTTAGCCGAAGTGAAACGTAATCTCATCGCTGGAGCAGGTGGACTGTTCCGACTTCCGCGAGCCATTGGTCAAGCCGCTGCTATGGAAATGATTCTGACAGGCGAACCTCTCCTTGCTGAGCGCGCCTTCCAATTAGGACTCATCTCTCGCCTCGTTGCCCCAGGTGAAGCCATGAATGAAGCTCACAAGTTGGCTCTACAAATCACTGCCTGTGCGCCGCTTGCGGTGTACGCAAGTCGCAAGGTCGTATTGGCCGCGGCGTATCAAACAGATGAAGAACTGATTGACTTGACGAACAAAGAATTTGCCAAAGTGATGGCTTCATCTGACACTAAAGAAGGTCTCACGGCATTCATCGAAAAACGAGTGCCGAACTGGACAGGTCAGTGAATCGTCGGCCCTAGAGGTCGCGAAACAATAATATTGCGTGCCTTAATTCCCGCTCGTTCGTAGAGATTCTTCGTTTCACGATCGCCAGGCAAAGCATTTGCTTCGATTGCTACGCAATGATTTGACACTGCGAGTTCCATCGCCGCCGCTAAAAGCGCATCTCCAAAACCAAGTTGGCGCGCCTGCTCAACAACGAAAACCCGATCCACGGTATAGACCATCCCACGCGCTGGGATGAGGTCGATTGTGCCACGTAAAAAACCAATCACCGCCCCGTCAATTTCTCCAATAAAACTGTTCTCCACAACATCTTGTGGGGGAAGTGTGATTAATGGGACATGCTCTGCGAGCCAAGCAATACCGCCTCGCTGATCCAGCAAAAGCGATCGATACTGCGCATCCAAATCCAACACGACCGACATATCAAAGATATGCGCCGGACGCACAGTTGGGTCAATACTCATGAAGTCCCAAGAGAGCTATCAGAGAATATTGCGCTTTTCATTACGATGGAAATAAAGGACAGGCATCATCGCCGATGGGGCACATCGGAGCACCTTTGCGGACCAAGAGAAAACACTGAGTGCACATTCGCTCGTCGGGTCGCTTCGGCTGAATGCCAGACTCAGGGTCATTGGAGGCTTGAATATCCTCCTCTTCCTCCTCGGCTTCTTCTTCATCATCTTCACTTCGGCCTTTAACTGCGGCATCAAGGATCTTGGCTAAGTCCGATTCGATATCGTCTTCACCCAACAAATCATCGTCGTCATCATCATCTTCTTCTTCGGCAGCGACAGCTTTTTTTGCTTTTTTTGCCTTCTTCTTCGAGAGTGCCGTGACCGGCTCTTCATCTTCCTCGGCAGGTGGAACCTCGTCCTCTAAAGCTCCGTCAATCTCGTCGTCTAAATCACCTGCAAGCAGATCATCGGGATCTTCGTCAATGTCTTCGCCCTCTTCGAGGAAACCCTCCGCGAGATCATCTGGATCCACAACATTGTCTTCTTCTGCTGCCATTTTTTCACTAACTCCTAAAGTTGATTCGCCAAAAAAACGCGAGGCGAGCGCGGATGTTAGGCATAGAACGCCTGATAACCGTGGGATAGTAGAGTGACTCCGGTCACACCATAGTCCAATCTCTGCTTACTGGCTCCCACGTTTTGCTTCTGCACGTCTTTCAGCCGCCAAACGCTCAAGTTCAGGCTCCTCAGTGGTGAGGTGAGTCATCGCCTCAGCAACCGCTTTATGCCCCGCCTGCTCGCCGCTCAGTCGATGCATTTCAATTGCCACTCGGCGATAGGCCGGATGGCATTGTGGGGAGGAACGCAATTCCAGCATGTGCATCGCCTCTCTGGCGTTGAACTGCATCAC
>BJGB01000055.1 GCA_014190215.1 Actinomycetes bacterium
CTGATAGCCGAGATGATCGCCAGCAGGTTGGAACCCTTCAATATCTGTTGGTCGATCATTGACCCATGATGCTGGTGCCACATCTGGCGAGCCATAGGCACGGGTGACATCAAGGACTGGGGTCGGAGCGAACTTTGGTGCAGACATTGTTTCTACCGTATTCGCTCAGACGCCCGAGTGAAGAAGTCCGTAGATTAAAGATTCTTCAAGGGCCCTCCACGAAGCCTCAATGATGTTCGAACTCACGCCGATTGTGGTCCACGATCTGTCACCATCGGTGGCGTCAATCAACACACGAGTGACTGCACCCGTGGCAGTTGCTCCGTCCAAGATGCGTACCTTGTAGTCGGTCAGGTGGATTCGATCAACCTGTGGATAGGCCTGCGAGACGGCAGCCCGCAACGCAGTGTCTATGGCGTTGACCGGTCCGTTGCCCTCAGATGTATGAACATGGCGTGTGGCCTCATTTTCTGGCCCGACCCACACCTTGACCGTAGCCTCAGTCGTGAATTCACCATCCACTGTCTCATCGGTGATGACGCGCATCGACTCAACTCGGAAAAATGATTGCTTCCAACCCGCTGCTTTGCGCATCAATAACTCAAGCGAGGCGTCGGCTGCCTCAAAGTGGTAGCCCTCGTGTTCCAAGCGCTTGAGATCCTCGATGATCTGATTGATCGCTAGGGGCTCAATGGTTAAACCAAGTTCTTCGGCTTTGATAGTGATTGTGGCCTTACCCGCCATCTCGCTGACGATGAAACGAGTTCCATTGCCGACTAGCGAAGGATCAACATGCTCATAAGCATCTTTGGCGCGCACGATGGCGCTGACATGCAGACCAGCTTTGTGAGCAAATGCACCGCTACCCACATAGGGAGCCTGAGGATTCATCGGACGATTCAATACTTCGGCCACATGATGGCTGACCGCAGTTAAATGTTCCAAACGCCCTTCTGGCAGACACTGATAGCCGAGTTTTAACTGCAGATTTGGAATGACAGTTGTGAGGTTGGTGTTACCAGTGCGCTCTCCGAGACCATTCAAGGTGCCTTGCACATGACGCGCACCGCTGAGGACTGCGGCCATGGAGTTAGCAACTGCACAACCAGTGTCATCGTGACAATGGATCCCGATGATCACATCGTTGCCCACATGACTCTTGACTTTCGCCACGATGTCCTGAACCTCATGAGGCAAACTTCCGCCGTTGGTATCGCATAACACAAGATGGCTCGCACCTTTGATCACGGCTGCTTCTAAAGCGCGTAAAGCAAACTCTTCGTTGTTCTTGAAGCCGTCAAAAAAATGTTCCATGTCAACCAGGACACGACGCCCGTTGCTCTTGAGATATTCAACTGAGTCAGCAACCATGGCGATGCCTTCATCAAGCGTGGTCTGCAAAGCGTTGATGACGTGATAGTCCCAACTTTTGGCGACGATACACACCGCGCTTGTGCCGGCATCGATGAGGTGACGCAAGGTGGGATCATCATCCACTTTGCCTTTGGGGCGACGTGTTGAACCGAAGGCAACCAACGTGCTCGTCGTGAAATGCAACTCTTTGGCGGCGCGAGCAAAGAACTCAATGTCCTTCGGGTTGGCACCAGGCCAGCCGCCTTCGATGTAGTGCACACCGAGAAGATCGAGTTGCTCGGCAATACGCAGTTTGTCTTCTACGGACGCCGACACACCTTCAACCTGAAGGCCGTCTCTTAGTGTTGTGTCAAAAACTTCGATCATGTTGCTCATGGGTTTTCTTTCTCTATGAGAGTTCATTCCAAGAAACAGAAAAGCCGCCCGGTGGGCGGCTGACTGCGCACGAGAATGAACCCGTGCGCTAGCGAATAATGATGATGGCAGCAGTGTTCCACGGAGTAGTTACGGCGTTCATCGGTTATCAGTCAACAGGATTGAGCGCCCCGAGTCAACGCCAAGTCCACATTTTTCGGTGTTTGGTCCCTCGACACCTCTGAAAAGATAAGGTTCGGGCATGACCGAACCGAAGCGAGACCTCCCTCCAGGTATGCAAGAACAGCTTGACCGTGGCTATACCTTTGGTGGACTAGCGACTTTTGGGCAGCGCCCCTTTCTCACCGAACCCTCCCAACTTGATGAATGGCAGCCCCATGTAGCCATCGTTGGAGCGCCTTACGACAATTCGACGACTAACCGCCCTGGCGCCCGCTTTGGTCCCCGAGCAATTCGCTCGCAGGCCTACGAGCCGGGCACCTATCACATTGACCTAGACATCGAAATCTTTGATTGGCTAGAGGTCATTGACTTTGGCGATGCCTATTGCCCTCACGGTCAAACAGGTGTCAGCTTGGCGAATATCAAAACTCGTGTCGCAGAAGTTGCCCGCCGTGGCATCATCCCCATCACTCTCGGTGGAGATCACTCAATCACTTGGCCCGCTGCTTCAGCCGTAGCCGAGGCTCGCGGTATTGGAACTGTCGGAATGGTGCACTTTGATGCCCACGCCGACACCGCCGACATTATCGCTGGCAACTTGGCAAGCCATGGCACACCCATGCGTCGACTCATTGAATCCGGAGCGATACCAGGAAAAAACTTTGTGCAAGTCGGACTACGCGGTTACTGGCCGCCCAAAGAAGTCTTTGACTGGATGCGCGCTCAAGGTATGCGTTGGCACACCATGGATGAAATTTGGCAACGTGGCTTTCAAGCAGTGATGCGCGATGCAGTTAACGAGGCCCTCGAAAGTGCGGAAAGTTTGTATATCTCTATCGACGTCGACAGTTTGGATCCGGCTTTCGCTCCTGGCACCGGCACACCCGAACCAGGTGGCATTTTGTCCTCAGATTTATTGCGCATGGTTCGCACTCTGTGTCTTGAGCACAATGTGGTGGGCATCGACATCGTTGAAGTGGCGCCGGCCTATGACGTCAGCGAACTAACAGTCAATGTGGCTCATCGATTGGCCTTTGAATGTTTGGCTGGTCTCGCTGCGCGTCGCCGCGCCACGATCAGTTAATTACTTGACGAGTTCGCACCAATGGGCATATTTGGCTTCTTGACCGCGCACGACGCGACCATACATTTGACCAATCGCAGTAGTCGCTGGTCCAGGTGATGGTACCGCACGATCATCCACTGAAGACACTGCACTGACTTCGGCGGCTGTCCCGCAAACAAAGATCTCATCAGCGATGTAGAGATCGCTACGCGCAATGTTGTCAATGCGCATGTCGATGCCCATGTCGCGACCTATCGCCATCACAGAACTCTGAGTGATTCCTTCAAGCGCACCAGCAGTTAATGGCGGCGTCAAGATGATTCCATTGCGCGAGCAGAAAATGTTTTCACCCGTGCACTCGGCGACGAGTCCGTTAGGGGCCAACATGATTGCTTCGTCATAGCCAGCGCGCAGTGCTTCCACTTTTGCCAACGAGGAGTTCACATAGTTGCCGACAGTTTTGGCAGCAGGTGGCATGGTGTTGTGATCATGACGGGTCCATGAAGAAATCTTCATGCGCACACCCTTAGTCAACGCTTCGTCACCCAAGTACGCACCCCATGGCCAACAGGCGATCGCCACGTCAACCGTGCACGGCAAAGTGTTCAGTCCCATTTCGCCGTAGCCGTAGTACGCCAACGGACGCACGTAACACGAGGCCAAGCCAGTTGAAGCCACGGTGTCTTTGGTGGCTTGAATGAGTTCTTCAACGGTGTAAGGAATCTCCATACCCATGATGTGCGCACTACGGAATAAGCGTTCAATGTGCTCGGTGAGGCGGAACACAGCGGTGCCCTTGGATGTTTCATAGGCACGAATGCCTTCAAAGACTCCCGTGCCGTAATGCAAAGTGTGGGTCAACACATGAACTTGCGCTTTATCCCAGTCGACGAGTTCGCCGTTCATCCAGATTTTCGGTGTAGGGATCAGTGTGGGCATGATGAGTTCCGTTCAAGAAGTTGCAAAGATCAGAGTAGTAGATGGTGTGTTTATTTCAGCCGACAATTCGCGAGGCGATGATGTCAGCAATTTCGCTGGTACTTCCTGTTACTGGATTGGCGCAGGCAGCCCGAATACGCTCGGCGGCAGGCACTTCACCCAAGAAATCGAGCATCAAGGCCGCCGACAGGATGGCCGCAGTTGGGTTGGCTTTGCCAGTTCCCACGATGTCGGGGGCTGAACCGTGTACGGGTTCAAACATGCTGGGACCAGTGCGCGCAGGGTTGAGATTGGCCGAAGACGCCAACCCGATTCCCCCCGAAACTGCCCCACCGAGATCGGTCAGGATGTCGCCGAACAAGTTGTCAGTAACAATCACGTCGTAGCGATGCGGGTCTTGGACGAAATAAATACAAGCTGCATCGACATGGTTATAGGCCGTACCAACCTGTGGATATTCAACAGCAACTTCGTTGAATGCTCTTTCCCAAAGGTTGCCAGCAAAAGTTAAAACATTCGTTTTGTGGACCAAGGTGACATGACGACGCTCACGCTTGGCGGCTAATTCAAAGGCGTAGCGAATGCAACGCTCAACACCCATGCGAGTATTCACGCTCCCCTGAGTCGCCACTTCATGAGGCGTGCCCTTACGCAACACTCCACCTTCGCCGACATAAGGACCCTCGGTATTTTCGCGAATACAAATGAAATCGTGGGGCTGAGTGTGACCTGGAGCCGTACCGATGAATGGACGTTGATTGATATACAGGTCAAGTTCAAAGCGCATTTTCAGCAGAAGCCCACGTTCAATGACTCCGGGTGGCACATCGGGGGTTCCCACTGCTCCAAGCAGAATCGCATCAAAGGACCGCAACTGATCAAGTACCACATCCGACAAAATTTCGCCGTCACGCAAGTACCGAGCACCACCGAGGTCAAAATCGGTGGTATCCAAACTGACCCCCGTGGCGCGAACCACTTTGAGGGCCTGGGTGATGACTTCGGGTCCGATCCCGTCCCCGCCGATGACGGCGATGCGATGCGCTGATGTTGATGCCATAAGTCCCATATCGTACGGGGCTAAACGGAACATTCAAGACAAGCCGCACAAGGTTTCTCCCCTCCCGTTACCCTGTGAGCATGGCCCAGGTACATCACCTCACCAAAGCAGCGCTCGGTCGCCTTGAAGAAGAACTCCATGATCTGACCACCCGTGGTCGAATTGAGGTTGCGGACAGGATTGAGCGCGCCCGCGAAATGGGCGACCTGAAGGAGAATGGCGACTATCACGCTGCCAAAGACGAACAAGGACACATGGAGGGTCGGATTCGCCATCTGGAGTCGATCATTGAGAACCATCAGATCGTCGAAATCGAAGAAACTGATTTAGTCGGCCCAGGTCGGCTTGTGACCATGTCAATTGATGGAGACCCACAAGAAACGTATTACCTGGGTTCGCATGAAGAAGGATTTGATAAAGCTCGTGCTGCCACGATGACCCCGGAATCACTCCTTGGTCAGGCCATCAACGGCAAACGCCTCAACGACATCGTTGAATACGAAACCCCGAACGGTATGAAGTTGAGCGTGACAATCATCGCTGTGGAGTTGCCCTGAACGACGACACAGGAATACCGCCGCTTCCACCAGGGCGCGAAATTGAACTTCCAGGCCGCGGCACCACGTTCATTCGAGAACTACCCGGACCACATCCTGATGCCCCCGTGTTGTTGTTATTGCACGGATGGACGGCGAGTGCGGACCTCAATTGGTTTGCTGTCTACTCAACCCTCGCCGAACACTTTCGCATCATCGCCATGGACCATCGTGGACACGGTCGTGGCATTCGCACGTTCGCACCATTTCGTCTGGCTGACTGCGCCGACGATGCCGCTTCATTACTCAACGAACTCGGGATCAACTCAGCAATACCAGTTGGATATTCGATGGGCGGACCAGTTGCACTTTTGATGTGGCGGCGCCACCGAGACATGGTCAACGGATTGATGTTGTGCGCCACGGCCGGAAGTTTTTCTCATAGTCGCAGTGAGCGGATGACGTTCCTCGGGTTGACAGGTCTCGGTGCAATGGCACGGTTCACACCAAGCACCGCCCGCGTTTGGTTGACTGAACGACTTTTCTTGCGGCGGAAAACTGGCAAGTGGGGACCGTGGGCCATCAGCCAAGTTGAACTCCATGACTGGCGCATGGTTTTAGAAGCAGGTCACGCTATTGGCGCATTCACCAGCCTTGAATGGCTCAAAGAAATTGATGTTCCGACTTCACACATCATCACTTTGCGTGATCCAGTGATACCTGTGAAACGTCAACTTGCTTTGTTTTCCGGAATCACAAACGCGCATGCTGTACGCATTGACGCCGAGCATGATGCAATCGTGGCCCAAGCGCCACAAATGGCACAGATGATTATTAACGGCGTGCACTCAATTATTGAACGCTCCGATTCAGCAACCGCATGAAGCACCCACTACGCAACGTCATTCTCTTAGCGAGCGGCAGTGCACTCGTCGTGGCGCTCCGCAGTCGGCAAGGCAAGAACAAACTTTCGTCGGCGATTAAGCGCGGATCAATGTTGACTCGAAACACAGAACTTGTTCGACTCGGGGCAAAGGTCGGAGCCACTTACGCCTCGGCATCAGCGCGCAAAGTATTTTCTTCAGCGGAACGACGCGTAGAAATTGATCATCAGACAGAACTCAAAACAGCGGCCCAAGTTTCCGAACGCCTAGGAAACATGAAGGGGGCGCTCATGAAATTGGGTCAAATGGCCAGTTACCTTGATGATGGTTTACCCGCACCGATGCGCGCCGCTCTCTCGCAATTGCAAGCCAGTGCACCACCCATGTCAAGTGATTTGGCCGCCCAAGTCATTGAGCGCGAATTAGGTGGAGATCCTCACAAAATATTTGTCGAATGGGATCCAATCCCCATTGCTTCGGCTTCCATTGGCCAAGTACATCGCGCCGTTGTTCTTGACCCGAAGACTGGCAAAGAACGGGCCGTAGCCGTCAAAGTGCAATATCCAGGTGTCGATAAAGCCATTGATGCCGATCTCAAAAATGCTGACCTCTTAGGCGCTCTGCTGCAACAAGGATTCAGTGGTCTTGACCCGAGTGACATGGTGCAAGAGGTCAAGGAGCGCATTCGCGAAGAATTGGATTATTCGCGAGAAGCGCACAACCAAACAATTTTCGCCAACTATTACAGCGGGCATCCGTACATCAATGTGCCAGAAGTTTTGCCGACCTTCAGTACCTCACGCGTCCTCACGAGCGAATTAGTTAACGGCATGTCCTTTGCCCAGTTGATGGAGACGGATCAGGATCAGAAAAATCTTGCTGGGGAATGTTTGTTTAGATTTGTTTTTCGCAGCCTCTACGGAATGCACAAATTCAATGGTGACCCACATCCTGGCAACTACATCTTCCACGAAGATGGTCGCATCACTTTCCTTGACTTCGGTTTAGTCAAGCACTTCACTGATACTGAAATGAATACGTTTATCTCGATGGTGAAATCTGCAGCCTACGAAAGTGACATTCCTGCTTTTCGTCAAGTGCTGGAGAACGCTGGAATGTTGCAACTCAACGCACCCGTTGAAACAAATGAGGTTGGCACGTACTTTGGACGCTTCTATGAGCCCGTACGCCAAGATCAGGAAATCACTTGGACTCCTAGTTACGCAAGTGGAATCGTGCGTCACACATTTGATCGCAGTAGTCCCATCGCTCAATACGCCACTGTTCCCAAACCATTTGTTTTTATTCAACGGATCAACTTGGGTCTCTACGCAATCCTTGGAGAACTTGGCGCGAGCGGCAATTACCGCGCCATATCAAAAGAAATATGGCCATTCGTCGACAGCCAACCCAGTACTGAAATGGGTCGTCGCGAAGCCGATTGGCTGACCCAATCCCGCTAGCGTGTCAGGAATGTCATCACGTACCTCACGCTCATTACTCGCCCTCGCAGTTATGTCAACTATTTTCATCGCCTCGTGCGGGAGCGACGATTCATCAACCACAACGGATTCCATACTCGCAAGTGACCCCGATGATTCTCGCGTTGAGCCGAAGGTGTCATTGCCCGAAGCGACCCCGACAGAATTAGTCATCACTGATATCACCGAAGGCACTGGCGAAGGCGCCGTCTCTGGTGACACCGTTTTCGTGTATTACGTCGGTGTTCTGAGTGAAGACGGAACGCGCTTTGATGGCAACTTTGACGCCGAACCATTTGCCGTCACTCTTGGTGCGGGAGCGGTTATTGACGGTTGGGACCAAGGTCTCATTGGCATCAAGACTGGCGGGCGTCGTCAGTTAGACATCCCCTCAGATCTGGCATACGGTCCGACGGGCTCAGGTGAAGCAATCCCACCCGACTCGGCCATTTCTTTCATCGTTGATGCAGTCGCCATTGTTCCTGCCGTCGATCCTGCCGATGAACCCAAGATCACGATTGAGGGCAGTGCCAATATCACCGATGCTGTCAGCGAAGATTTAGTTGTTGGTGAAGGTAGTGAGGCGATAGTGGACTCAAATGTTCTTGTGAACATCATTGCCTACCGTGCCGACACTGGCGAACTTTTGGTCAGTACATGGGGCGATCCAACCCCAGTGGCATTTGCACTTTCCGAAGGCGTTACTCTTCCCGGACTTGCACAAGGCATCGCTGGAATGAAGGTCGGCGGTCGCCGTCAGATCGCCATTCCATTCATTGACGCCTTTGGCCCAGAGGGTAACGAAGAGATGGGTCTTCCGCCATCGACCGACCTTATTGTGATTGTCGATTTACTGGCGACCTTCTAAAACTCAGCCGTTAGGTGGTGGTGGCGGAGGCGGATTGCCACCGTTGCCACCCATGGGCGGCATGTTTGCTGCGGCATTTCCAGATTGCGTGGTTGATGTCCCCGCAAAACATCCGATGACGTACGGGAATGCATCAGTTGCGTGATATCGGTACGTACCATCGGGCCCGATACGTCCGTTGCACTCGTCGAGAACGTTCGTCTTGCCGGTTGAGTTGTAGGTGTACGCCTTCCACGAATACGAAGTGGGATCACCAGTCATGTTATAACCCGAAACGAACTGGGCAGTCTGGGTGCAATCGACGTCAAGACAACCGACTGAGTTATAAATCGGAAAACCGTCGAGTGCGTATCCAATAATGAATGAACTCGTGAGATTGCAATACACATCGGCATAGAGGGCATGGAGGTGGTAATCAGCGTTGAACCCGGTGTGTCCACCGCAAGTGTCAAGGATTCCGTTGTATATCGGATCACCAAACGCTTCAGTTGCTGGCTGCGGTCCCTCGGTTGGTCCGTAAATCGGCAATCCGGTCGTTGTGAAACCTAAAGTTCCAAGTACATCGACGATGCTGGTGGTACTTGTCGCCACAGTTGGCTTCAACGGAACACGCCACACCCACGCTTGTTCATTCAGCGCGTTCGGAGTCATTGGCTCGAATGCATAACTCGGCATGCCGTTCGAAGTCACCACAAGCTCAGTGTCGGTGCATTCGACGACAACATCAGGCATTGCATATTCTTCGCCAGCACCAATCGATCCAGACACATCTGGGAATACTGAACTTGGGCACTCACCAAGTGCCGGCAAAGCGCTGTCGCCCGGTACATCGGGTGTAGGGGCTTCGGTTGGCGCCACCCCTGCGCCAGTAGTCGTCGTTTGTTCGCCAGAGTTAGCAACCGAAGTAACTGTGGGATTATCCGCATCTGATGATGAACCACACGCCATCAGGGTGAATGCAACTGCAACCATGGCAAAATATCGAGAAAATTTCATCCAAACAGTCTGACAACTCTGCCACGAATAGTCATTGTTTGGTTGGTAAGAATTCGGTGGGAACTACGCAAACCTTCCATTCCACCATGCCTCCAGAACATCGGGGAGTTCTCCAATACCGCGCTCGGACATCGACATGACTTCTTCAGGATTCTCACTGGTGCGCATCACCGTGACGATCATTGCCTCACCAATGGCTACGCAGATTCGCACCCGTTGACGTTTTGGATGTTCGCTTGGGCGACAGTCAGGTTCTTGATCATTGCCCATTTCATTCTCAAACGGTGCAGCCCAACCAGTGACGACGAGGCATGCTGCGTGGCACTTCAGGGGTCGCGCAGTTTCCATTAAAAGTTCGTAGGGGTTTTCATTTTCGCCCAATAGCGAAGGTACAGAGTTTTTGTTGAGGCCATACAGGCGGGCCTTATCGAGCTTGAACGGGCTGACCAATTCGGCATGGACCAAAAGGTCGATCTCTTCAGCGATGTGCAGTACATCGTCGTAAGAACTAGTGAGGTGTGGTGATGATGGCATGCACCAAGGTGAGGATGGCATGCAATGAAACGGCGAAGAATCTATAAGAGTCGTTGTAGATTCTTTGACGCTCTTACCACTGCCGCGCCGTGGCGCTCCCCGGGTCTACGCGTCAGTCGCTCAATCGGACCACTCACGCTGATTGCAGCAATGATGTTTCCCTGAGCGTTGAGTACAGGAGCACTCACCGAGGCCACGCCAGCCTCACGTTCGCCGACCGATTGAATCCATCCGTGTTTATCAGTGCGCTCGCCGGACAAGACATGTCCTGCCGAACCAGCGTTAAGAGGTAACAGTGAACCTTCGGGCACAATCCACCGCAAACCATGTGGAGATTCAAGAGACACCAGACATCGTCGTGCATCACCTTCTTGGACATACAACTGGACCGATTCACCAGTTTTTGTCCGCAAGGAATCTAAAACTGGTCTCGCCAATTCAACAAGTGGCAACACCGCCGAGGCCGCGCGTCCGAGACTGACTAGCCCCCAGCCGAGGGCGAAATGTCCCTCATCATCGCGACGAATCAGACCATGATCCTCAAGCGCCGTGGCCAGGCGATGAGCAGTGGCGCGCGGTAGCGCTGTGGCTTGCTGAAGTTCAAGCAATGAAGAGGGACCGTTCGTTTCGAGCGCACGTAAGACGGCGACGACCTTGTCAACAACTCCGACTCCCGATATGCTGTCCATACAGCGAGACTACAATCTCACATAGTGAGAAACAACGATATGAGGAAATCATGAGTAACCCGACCACCTTGGCTCAAAAAGTTTGGGATAGCCATGTCGTTCACGCGGGGATTGATGAACCCGATTTGTTGTACATCGACTTGCACCTTGTGCACGAAGTCACGAGTCCCCAGGCCTTCGAAGGGCTGCGTATTAGCGGTCGCAAAATTCGTCGCCCCGATCTGACTGTGGCAACCGAAGATCACAACGTTCCCACTGCTGATATCCATCTTCCGATTGCGGACCCGATTTCTGCGCGTCAAGTTGAAGTGATGCGTGAGAACGCAAAAGAGTTCGGCGTTGAACTGTTCTCTATGGGCAACCCGCTACAAGGGATCGTGCATGTCATTGGGCCCGAGCAGGGACGCACCCTGCCTGGCATGACCATTGTCTGCGGCGACAGTCATACAGCGACTCACGGAGCATTTGGTTCGCTGGCGTTCGGCATTGGCACCAGCGAA
>BJGB01000056.1 GCA_014190215.1 Actinomycetes bacterium
ATGGCAATCCGTTCTGCTTCATCGGTGATGTTGTCTCCACCTTTGCTGGCAATCACGATATGAATATCGGCAGGGGCAACTTCGCGTGGCCAACATAAACCAATGTCATCAAGAGTCGCTTCGGCGATGGCAGCAACAGCGCGAGATACACCAATGCCGTAACTTCCCATAGTGACAACGACCTGCTTGCCATTTTGATCAAGCACGGTGAGGTTCAATGCTTCGGCGTATTTGCGTCCCAATTGGAAAATGTGACCTATCTCAATTCCACGAGCCATTTCCAAAGTTCCTGAGCCGTTTTTGGCCGCGCATTGGGGACACATATCGCCAGGTCGTACATCGGCGGCTTCAATGGTGCCGTCCGCAGTGAAGTCGCGACCTGCAATAAAACCCACCACATGTTGACCGATTTTGTTTGCCCCCGTTACCCAAGGTGAACCATGATGAATGCGCGGATCAACTAGGTAACGAATCTTTGATGGCGAACTACTACCAAGAGCGTCTGGTCCGATGTACCCCTTGACCAATGCTGGGTAGGCGGCGAAATCTGTTTCAGTAAATGCTTCAGGTTCAGCGGGACCCACTTGGGCTTCTAGGCGCTTCATGTCAACATCGCGATCACCAGGAACGCCGATGGCCAATGGTTCACGACGACCATCAGGATGACGCAACATCACGATGACATTTTTCAATGTGTCGCTTGGTGTCCACTGACGATCAATTTGAAGATCACTTCGCGTATTGAGCAGATCGACCAATGTGGCGATCGTTGCTGTCTCGGGTGTATCGACCACTGTCGCTGAAGGAAGTTTGCTTAAGTCCGTGGTCGAAAGATTCGTTGGTGTTGGGACCGTCACGGCTTCTGTGTTGGCGGCGTAGTCGCACGAAGTGCAGCGCACGAAAGTATCTTCGCCAGCTTCAAGAGGAGCCAAGAATTCTTCTGACTTAGATCCACCCATCGCACCAGACATTGCTGAGACAATGACGAAAGGTAAGCCAAGGCGTTGAAAGGTGGCGATGTACGCCGTCCGATGGGCTTCGTAACTTGCCGCTAAACCAGCGTCGTCAATATCAAAACTGTAGGAGTCCTTCATCACAAACTCGCGTCCACGAAGCAACCCAGCGCGCGGACGGGCCTCATCGCGGAACTTCGTCTGAATTTGGTAGATGCTTAGCGGTAAATCTTTGTAACTGCTGTAGAGATCTTTGACCAGCAGGGTAAACATCTCTTCGTGGGTCGGTCCGAGAAGATAGTCCACGCCCCGACGGTCTTGGAGGCGAAACAAGTTGGGCCCGTATTCAGTCCAACGGTTTGTCGCCTCATACGGCTCGCGGGGTAGCAGGGCAGGAAAGTGGACCTCTTGGAACCCTGCAGCGTCCATCTCCTCGCGTACGATGCGCTCCACATTGCGGTAGACATTCCAGCCCAAAGGAAGCCAGGTGTAGCCCCCGGGCGCGGCGCGGCGGATATAGCCAGCGCGGACCATTAATTGGTGGCTGGCTACTTCGGCGTCTGAAGGGTTCTCCCGCAGAGTACGAACGAACAGGCTGGACAAACGCAACATAGTCTCAGGCTACTTGCGGACCTCGTGACTTCTGAGCCGTGGGGCTGTTGTCCTTGTATGATGGGGGAGTCTGAAGAGAATTTCCATTTCGGTGGGTCTTAAGGCGTGGGCTCAAACCCACGTCTTTTTTATTCTTTAGGATGAGTTGGTTCGATAATGACTTGGCACATGAGCATAAATGGAGGTGAATTAATGTCCGAAAATCAGGTATCCCAGCGAATTGAGGCGTTAATTGCTCCAGTGATGACTGATTTGGGTCTCGAGCTCTACGACCTTGAGTACAACGGCGGAATCGTCAAAATCACCGTTGATACGCCCCCCGGATCTCCCGGCGGCATTGATGTCGACCAGTTGTCGCGTTGTACCAGACTGATTTCACGTGAACTTGATCATGATGACCCTGTTCCAGGTCATTACACCCTTGAAGTTTCCAGTCCTGGCTTGGAGAGAAACCTGCGTTTGCCTCGGCATTTCCAGCGTGAAGTGGGCAAGACGGCGGCCGTGCGTCTGAGCGATGTACTCAACGGGGAACGTCGCCTCACGGGAGTCATCGAATCGGCGGGTGTGGAGACTTTCTTACTTCGGTTAGCCAATGGTGAGGAACGAGTCGTTCCCTACGATCGCATCGATCGGGCTAAGACGGTTTTTGTATGGCAAGCCCAACCTAAGCGCGGCCAGGGCGTTGGCGCTGGGGGCGTGAAGGGTGCGAGTAAGAAATCTGCCGCTAAAGACACATCAAAGTCAGGCATTATGAGCAGTTTGCCTGCTTCCACGGCAGACTCAGAGCGAGAAATCGATGATTTTCTAGATCGCTGCGACGACCTAGAAGATCTAGATACAGATCTAGGACAAGACGAGTCAGTACAAGAAATAGCTAGTTACGAGGACCAGGAGTCAGCAGAGTCATGAGTAATGCCGACAAGAGTAATGCCGACAAGCGAGAAGCCATCCGCCATTTGGCGAATGAAAAAAATATCTCTGTAGAGACCTTATTGCAGGTGATCGTCGAGGCTTTGGCGACCGCTTATAAGCGTCGCCCAGGTTCGGCTGAAGAAGTAGAGGTTGGGCTAGATCCCGACACTATTGAAATTAGTTTCATGGCCTACGACATTGACGAAGATGGCAACTGGGTGAATCCACGCGATGACACTCCCGATGCCGGTGAACTCGGTCGCATTATGGCTCAGACATTCCGTCAGGTGATGGGTCAGCGTATTCGTGAAGCCGAGCGCGATAAGAAGTTCGAAGAGTATGCCAACCGCGAAGGCGATGTTGTCACGGGCATCATTCAGCAAAACGATAATCGTTATGCTCTGCTCGATTTAGGAAAAGTCGAAGCATTGATGCCACAAAGTGAACAAGTTCCTTTTGAGCGTGCCACTGCGGGAACTCGTGTCAAGGCATACATCGTGGAAGTTCGTCGAAGCGACAAAGGTCCTCAGATCGTTGTCAGTCGTACTCACCCTGGTCTTATCAAGCGTTTGTTTGAACTTGAAGTTCCGGAAATTGCTGATGGCGTTGTGGAGATCAAAGCCTGCGCCCGCGAACCAGGCCATCGCACCAAAATCGCGGTGCACTCCAACGACAGCAATGTCGACCCCGTAGGCGCATGCGTCGGAGCCCGTGGTGGACGAGTTCGCATGGTCGTCAACGAACTCAATCAGGAAAAGATTGACATCATTCCTTTCAGCGACGATCTTGCTGATTTCATCGCCAAAGCGCTTTCGCCCGCCAAGGTCACGCAGGTTCTTTTGAGTGATGATCGCTCGCAGGCAGATGTCATCGTGCCCGATTTCCAACTCCCATTGGCGATTGGCAAGGAAGGCCAAAATGCCCGCCTTGCAGCCCGTCTGGTTGGTGTACGTATCGACATTAAGAGTGAGACTCAACATTACAACGAGGTCAATGGGATCATTGAATATGCCGAAGGTGAATGGGTTACTAACGCCGAAACGGGAGCACAGGAATTCCACGCTGGTGATGGTTCGATCATGAGCTTGGAAGAATGGGAAAAGGCAACAGCACTTGATGCAGTTGATGTTGAAGATGTAACTCTGCCCGAGGGAGAGGTCTGATCGCCTGATGACGATGTTGACTCACCCGATACGCACGTGCGTGGGCTGCCGTTCTCGAAAAGAACAGCAGTTACTGACACGTTATGTGCCTAATGGCGTAGGCCAACCTGTTGCCTCGCGCACATCAAGCGGACGCGGTGCATGGATCTGCAATGAATCTGCAACGTGTATCGCTGCGGCTACAAAAACTCGTGCCTTTGATCGAGCCTGGAAAACTCAGTCCTCGGCGCGTCAGGCTTTAGCAATCAAAATAAGTACTACTCGTCAACTCACACGAGCCGCACAACCATGAAACTCTAAACCAACGCCGGAGTCACCGGCGTTCGAAACAACGAAGGACTGAACGCCGCGTGGCAAATAACAAGGTTAAAGTAAGCGATTTAGCGAAATCACTCGGCATGACAAATGCCGAGATGTTGGAATTGTGCAAAGCCAATAATGTGGCAGCCAAGACCCCACAATCGACGCTCGTCGAGGCTTTCGTACCTATGCTCAAGCGCAAAGCACAATTGGCAGGTCTCGTACGCGACGTTGTCGTTGAAGAGGAAAAGCCAGTCAAGAAGGCGGCGGCCAAAGCCGCGACACCTGTCGTTGAGGCACCGGCTGTTGCTCCTGTCGTTGAGGCACCTGCTGCTGTTGCTCCAGTCGTTGAGACACCAGTTGTTAAGCCGGTCGTTGAAAAACCTGCTGTGGCACCTGCTGTTGTGGCCCCTGTCGTTGTGGCGCCCGTTGTCGAGACTCCTGTGGCCAAATCCGGCACGGTGACTTCTGCGCGAACGACTACACCTCGCGAGACACCCCGCGATGTAACACGCGAGTCTCCGCGTCCGGCGGCGACTGGTGGCGCATCAGCCACCCCCGCTGCTCGTCAGGTCCCGCCGCCGCCCGGTCGTCCAGTGAGCCCGACGGGTCGCCCTGTACCCCCGCCGCCTGGTCGCCCGATGAGCGCCACGGGTCACCCTGTGCCCCCGCCGCCCGGTGGTCCCCGCACGGCACCTGCTCCGAGCGCTCGTCCAAGTGGAACTGGGTATGGTGGTCCGCGCACTGGTGCTCCCCGTCCTGCTGGTGCTTACGGTGCCCCGCGTCCCGGTGCTGGTCCGCGTCCTGCTGGCGCATATGGTGCCCCGCGTCCCGGTGGTCCCGGCGGTGCACCTGGTGCTCCTGATGGCGCGCCAGGTGGTCCTGGTGGTGGTCGTCCTGGTGGCGGCCCTGGCCGATCGGGAGGTCCACGACCAAGTGGTGGTCGACGGGCTCCGCGCAGTGGTGGTCGTCGTCGTCGTCGTGGTGAAGATGATCTACAGGCATCGACGATCGCTTATAGCGAAGACTCAGCTCCAGTCCCTGAGGGCACTGTCGTTATTGAGCGTGGCGTATCTTCGCAAGAATTCGGGCCACGTTTGAACCGCACGGCTGCCGACGTTGTTCGATTCTTATTCAAGAACGGTGAAATCATCACCGCCACCATGACATTGAACGATGAGCAAATGGAACTCTTCGCGATTGAAATTGGCGCCGAGATCTTATTAGTCGAGCCAGGTCAACAAGAAGAGATGGAATTGCAGGCGTTGTTTGATGACAGCGACGACGAAGATGAGGCTGCACAACAGTTGCGTCCACCTGTGATCACCGTCATGGGTCACGTGGACCATGGTAAGACCACTCTGTTGGACAAAATTCGCAACGCCAATGTTGTCGCCGGTGAAGCCGGTGGAATCACACAACATATTGGGGCATATCAAGTTCTACAAAATGGCAAGAAGGTCACCTTCATCGACACCCCTGGTCACGCAGCGTTCACGCAGATGCGCGCCCGTGGTGCACAAGTCACCGACATCGTCGTTCTGATGGTTGCAGCAGACGATGGTGTCATGCCGCAAACTATTGAAGCTATTAGCCACGCACGCGCGGCTGGTGTACCGATGGTTGTGGCGATCAATAAGGTTGATAAAGAAAATGCTGATGTTCAGCGAGTTCTTGCTCAGTTGGCAGAACAGCAACTTGTACCTGAGTCATGGGGTGGCGACACGATTTGTGTTGAAATGTCAGCCCAACAAAACCTGGGTGTTGACGACCTTATTGAGCAACTCACGATTGTTGCCGAAGTTGAAGAACTGACAGCCAATCCGACAGGTCGCGCCAAAGGCATTGTCCTTGAAGCGAACCTTGATACTGGTCGGGGACCAGTGGCGACTGTTCTAGTTGACAAAGGAACGCTACGTGTTGGCGATCCAATCGTCGCTGGTGGTGCGTGGGGTCGCGTCCGTGCCATGATCGACGACAAGGGTCAGCAGATTAAAGAAGCTGGTCCATCGACTCCAGTACAAGTGCTCGGTTTGTCAACTGTGCCTCAGGCTGGCGATGAGTTCCGAGTTGCTCCCGATGAAAAAACGGCCCGTACTGTTGGCGAAGCGCGCGAACATCGATTGCGAGCCAAGGCTCAGCGTGGTGATGCTCGCGTACAGCGTGGTGTGAAACTTGAAGACGTTTTCTCACAGATTCAGGCTGGAGAAGTGGCTACTTTGAATCTGGTTTTAAAGGCCGATGTTCAAGGATCGTTGGAAGCAGTGACCGAAAGTCTGCGGCGCCTTGAGCGCGATGAAGTCAAATTGGCATTCGTGCATCGTGCCGTCGGCGGAGTGACCGAAAACGACATCACGCTTGCTGCGGCTACTAATGCGACGATTATCTCCTTCAATGTTCGTCCGGATCGCAAGGCCCGTGACCTGGCTGAAGCGGAACATGTGGAAATTCGTTCCTACGAAATCATCTACAAACTCCTTGAAGATATCGAAAGCGCGATGATTGGCATGTTGGCGCCAGAGTACGAAGAAATCGTCACCGGTGAAGCTGAAGTGCGCGACATCTTCCGAGTTCCCAAACTTGGGGCTATCGCTGGTTGTTATGTCCGCAGTGGTCAGATCAACCGTGGTACGAAGGTGCGCTTCATTCGTGAGGGCGTCATCATCTGGAAGGGAGCGATCACATCCTTGCGCCGGTTCAAGGATGACGTTCGCGAAGTTCGTGAGGGCTTTGAATGCGGAATCGGACTCAGCGATTTCCAGGACCTCAAACCTGGCGATTTGATTGAAACCTTTGAAGACAAACTCGTTGTTCGGACCTAAAGACGCACGATGACCGATCTTGAGTTCTTTTTCGACCCAGTGTGCCCATGGGCATGGATTACCTCGCGCTGGGTGGTTGAGGTTCAATCTCTTCGCAGTTACGAAGTTCGTTGGCGTTTCATTTCTCTCAAGTTGATTAATGCCACGAATACAGCGGATTGGTACGGCGATCAGTATAAGCGTTGGCACGCCATGGGCCATGAGGCACTACGTGTCTCTGTGGCGATCGAAGGTTCTTTCGGAAACGAACGTGTCGGCGATTTCTACACTGCAATTGGTACACAAACGCACAACATGAAACGGCGCGATGATTTCGCTGCGAGTAGTGAGTCATTCATTTCTGAATCTTTGGTAGCGGCGAATTTTTCTGAAGCCGAAGTTAAGTCCTTGATCGTCTCAGCTTTTGACGAAAGTTTTGACGAACGTATCGCCAGTGATACTGATCTGGCTTTTTCTCGTACGGGCAAAGATGTCGGTACCCCGATTCTGACCTTTCGTCCCGAGCAAGATAATGAAGGTTCCTTTTTTGGGCCGGTCATCTCACGGATCCCGCGTGGCTCAGAGGCACTCAAATTGTGGGACGCCGTTGAGGTGGTAGCCACCACCCCTGGAGTGAGCGAACTCAAGCGCACACTGCGGGCCTCTCCTGTCTTCGACTAGTTGTTATGACTCGCATTGAACACGTCTCAGCGATAGCGTTAAGTCTATGAATAGGCCCTCGGCGCGATCCTCGAAGTCCCGCACGCCTTCTCGCAACGCCACAACCCACGCCTACCCACGTTCAGCGCGTTTGGGTGAAACATTGCGCGAGGTTCTTGCAGACGAATTAGTTCGTATCGACGATGAACGCCTTGAGTTTGTGACCATAACGCGTGTTGATGTAGACCCAGAAATGAACCGTGGGATCGTCCATTTCGATTCATTATCGGGTGAGGATGGGGATGATCCGATCCTTGCAGCATTCACTGATCATCGCAAGCGTCTACAAAGTGCCATTGCTAAGCAAGTGCGCGCTAAAAAGACTCCGATCTTGTCGTTCCGTCCTGATGATGTGATTCGTTCGGCTGAGCGAATTGAGAAGATCTTGCGAGAAAATCCAAGTCCGAGTCGCGAAGCGACAGTCAATGAAGATAATTATGTGAAGAAGAAAATCTTCGTTGATGAACCAGGGCTCGACGATCCTGAAACTGATGATGCTGCTTTTGATAATGATGTAGATATCAGTGGCGAGGCGTAAGCCCGCACAGGTGCATGGCCTGCTTGTCGTTGACAAGCCCACTGGTATGACTAGTCACGATGTGGTTGATCGGGCGCGCCGCCTATTGGGTGAACGTAAGGTTGGGCATTCCGGAACCCTAGATCCCGATGCCACAGGTGTGTTATTGCTCGGTGTTGGAGACGCCACACGCTTGCTGCGCTTTTTGGACAATGTCACGATTGATGGTCAACCGACAACATCAAAGTCATATACCGGAACCGTTGTTCTTGGTAGCGAGACCACAACATTGGATGCGGCAGGTGAGGTGACTGCCACATATGACATGTCGCAGATCATTTCTCGGCTGACAATGGAGATGGTTCAAGAAATCGTTGATGGGAATGTCAATCAACAGTTACTGGGACACATTATGCAAGTGCCACCGATGGTGTCGGCCCTCAAAGTTGATGGTCAACGTCTTCATGAATTGGCGCGCGCTGGAATTGAGATCGAGCGTGAGGCTCGTCCAGTGACGGTGCATTCATTCAAAGTACTGGCGGTGCGTGGACACCTCATCGATATTGATGTTGCCTGTTCATCAGGTACTTATATTCGAACTTTGGCCTCTGACTTAGGAAGATTGATGGGCGGTGGCGCCCACTTGTGTGATCTGCGGCGAACATCAATTGGCCGTTTTGGTATTTCCGATGCCGTCAAGTTGGATGACCTGACTCCTGACAACGCCCACTCATTTCTCCAACCAGTACTTGAATGCGTGCGCGGACTTTCGCGTTTTGACGCTGACGATGAGGTGCGCACGGCGGTCTCCTACGGCAAGGTGTTGCCCGACGCAACATTTGTCAACTCGGGTCCAGCACCATGGGCCATTGTGGACGCCAATGACAAACTCATTGCGGTGTACGAGCCTTTTTCTCATCCGAAAGTTGGCGATGGTATGGCTCGTCCGTTGATCGTCTTGATCACCCCCAGTTGACATCGTGGCCGAGATATGAGAATTTCACGCTCGGCGAGTATCGTTGCCGATGTGCAGGTGATTGACAATTTTTCCACTCCAGCGTGGGACCGTGTGGAGACGCGAAGCATCGTCACTATTGGGGCTTATGACGGCTTGCACGTGGGTCATCGTCTCGTCATTGATCAGGTCGTTGCCGAGGCGAAGGAATCTGCTTGTCAATCAGTTCTGGTGACCTTTGATCGTCATCCAGCGTCGTTAGTTCGGCCCGAGTCAGCTCCTAAATTGCTCACTGATCACGCCCAGAAGATGGAACTCCTAGCGCAGACAGGGTTGGATGCAGTTGCCGTGGTCACCTTTGATCAGCAACAGGCCGCCGAGTCACCAGAGGATTTTGTGAGGCGGGTACTGGTGGATTGTCTGAAGGTTGACACCATCGTTGTTGGGGAGGACTTCCACTTTGGAAAGGCTCGGGCTGGAAATGTGGCGCTACTTCGTGAGTTGGGTCATCGCTATGGTTTTAAGGTCGAACCTTTGCAACTCTTGACCGTGTCTGATGGCTCCGTAGCAAGTTCAACTTTTATTCGAGAGTTGATTACTCAAGGTGATATTGAGGCCGCTAATCGTAATCTTGGCCACATTTTTGAGATCCGCGGGACTGTGGCCCATGGCGATCAACGTGGCCGAACCATTGGTTTTCCGACAGCCAATGTTGAGGTGCCAGTCACGATGTGTATTCCTGCAGATGGGGTGTACGCCGCATGGTATGTGCGTCTAGTCGCTGGGAAAGAAGATATGTATCCGTGTGCCATCAATATTGGACGACGACCAACCTTCTATGAAAATGCACCGGTTTCATTGATTGAGGCACATGTCATCGGCGAAACTGATCTTGAGCTCTACGGTGAGGTCGCAATGTTGCGCTTTGTTACTCGCTTACGCGGTGAGCAAAAGTTTGCTGGTCTTGAGGAAATGAAAACTCAGTTAGCGAAAGATGTTGCCAACGCATCAGAGATTTTGTCTAGGGCGTAAGTAAAGCGTAGGCAGTATTTCGCTGGGCGAGTTTTCGTCCGAGTGGTGCCACCAAAGCCTGAAAACTATCTTCACTCATCTTCTGACCGTGATTGGCCCCTGCAGCACGGCTGATGTTTTCGTCCATCAAAGTGCCACCTATGTCATTGCAGCCAGAGCGCAATAATTGGCGGGCACCTTCGACGCCAATTTTCACCCAACTGACCTGAACGTTGTCAATGAGTCCGTGGTAGGCCATGCGGCCAATGGCATGCATCAAAATCGTCTCACGGAAGGTCGGTCCGCGCCGTGAACGCTTTTGTAGATAGATCGGCGATGCCATGTGTACGAACGGCAGAGGAATGAATTCAGTGAATCCACCGGTGATCTTTTGCAAATCGCGGGTACGGATCATATGTCGCGCCCAATGTTCTGGATGCTCAATACTTCCGTACATGATGGTGATGTTGGAGTGCAGTCCTATTTCGTGGGCAACACGGTGACATTCAAGCCACTCTTCGGTATTGACCTTGTCGGGGCACAGCACGGCGCGTGCCTCGTCGTCAAGAATTTCTGCGGCGGTTCCGGGCAACGATGCCAGACCCGCTTGCTTCATCTTGGTCAGATAGGTGTGTAAATCTTCACCATTACGTTTTGCACCCTCAGTAATCTCCAATGCCGTGAATCCATGGACATGCATTTCAGGGACTGCATCTTTGACTGCTTGAGTCACGTGCAAGTAGTAATCACCATCAAAATCTGGGTGAATTCCACCTTGCAAGGTGACCTCAGTAGCACCCACGTTCCATGCTTCAACAGCTCGTTGAGCAATGTCATCAAGAGTTAAGAGATACGGCGTACCGCGCAAGTTCAGCGATAGTGGACCCTTAGAGAATCCACAAAACTTACATTTGAAGGTGCAGACATTGGTGTAATTGATATTGCGGTTATGTACCCACGTGACCTGATCGCCGACCGTCATCTCGCGGAGATGATCGGCGTATTCAGCAATCGCCAAAACCTCGGGTCCACGGGCACGAAACAAGTCAATGATCTCCTGTTCGCCAAGTTCTTGACCGGAGCGATGACCAGCAATAATTTCACCAACTCGCGAGTTGGGGTTCAGCGATGTGTCATTTCTTGCGCCAATGATCAACGGCGGCTTGTTATTGCTTCCGCTGTACCACTGAGTCGAACGATGACCGACAAGTACCACTTCAGCACCGTCGAGAACGACGTCAGCAGCGGTCACCGTCTCTGGCCACACGGCGCCTGGATCATCGCGTCCCATTCCTTCGGCGTCGCAACGATCAAGAATCGGAAAGCGCAGATTCACGTCAATCCACAGATTTTGTGCAGGATTGAAACGGCGTGCCGTGTCAAGCGAAAGACTGTGTGGCGTGCCAACGATGTACTCGGGGTACAAAGTGAGTCGCGGAGCCAAAACTAGACCCCGTGACTCGGTAACGGATCGGAGAATGTCTAGGTC
>BJGB01000057.1 GCA_014190215.1 Actinomycetes bacterium
GGGGCGACTACACGAATGGTTGCGGATTCCGTTGAGGGTCTCGATACACAGATTGAGTGGTACGAGGGTCACGTCTGCCCCCCACACCGCGTGATCAAAGCCACCTTCAATGTACGGGGCTAATGCATCTTCGCTGGCATGGCCACCAGGTCCATGACCGCAGTCATGGCCAAGTGCGATGGCTTCAGTCAGCGTGACATTGAGTCCGAGTGGGCGGGCAACAGAGGCGGCTACCTGAGCGACTTCGATGGCATGTGTGAGACGCGTACGTTGGTGATCATCGGGGAATACGAATACTTGAGTTTTGCCCGCCAGTCGTCGAAACGCCGGAGCATGCAGAATACGATCGCGATCGCGTTCAAAGCATGTGCGAAATGGATCGGCTTGTTCGGCAATGGCCCGATTGCCAGCGGCAAATGAACGCGTCGCTAAGCGACTTAAAGTTGAGTCCTCGGCCTCTTCTCGTTCTGAGCGGGAGCGATGTTGAACTGAGCCAGTTCCTGCCCACGAGTCGGCATGGGCCAAGGTCACCCCAGATCCAGAGTCTGAGCCGGCCATTGTGCTGGCCCAGCGTTCGGCCCGTTCCTGCATATCTGGATCCGTATGAGGGCTGTCGTTAGGTGATGTCAATGGATCGTCGCTCACGCCACAACAATACGTCGGGGGTGTGGGTGCTGGTGGAGGTATCGTAGAACTTCGTAGTGAGAGGTCCCAATGAGCCAGTTCGTTGATGAATGCCAACTGAATGTGCGGGCCGGTGACGGCGGAGCAGGCTGTGTGTCCTTTCGTCGCGAGGGTCCTGAGGCCATGGGTGGCCCAAATGGCGGCGACGGTGGTCAAGGTGGCGATGTGTGGATGATCGCAGACCGCAATGTGGCCTCCCTTCTGGCTTTTCGTGATCATCCTCACCGAATTGCTGGCAATGGCGTGCACGGAAAAGGTAAAGACCTTCATGGCAAGCGTGGCGATGTCATGGAAGTCAGGGTTCCCGAAGGCACTTTGATCAAGGACATGTACTCGGGAGAAATCCTTGCCGACCTCACTCATCATGGGGATCGTTGGCTCGCTGCTCGTGGTGGTCGCGGGGGACGCGGCAATGCACGTTTTATGGCGAACCGTCGGCGCGCTCCGAACTTTGCCGAGCAAGGTGAAAGCGGCGTTGAACGATGGCTGAAACTCGAACTTAAACTCATCGCTGATGTGGCTTTAGTTGGCTTTCCTAACGCTGGAAAAAGCACATTGATCAGTGTCATTTCTGCGGCTAAACCAAAAATTGCGGCGTATCCATTTACAACTCTTGAACCAAACTTGGGAGTCGTACGGATTGACAATGTCACCGAATTCATCGTGGCCGACATCCCAGGTCTGATTGAGGGTGCAGCGGAAGGAAAGGGACTCGGGCATCGATTCCTGCGTCATGTTGAGCGGGCACGGGTGTTGTGTATTTTGATTGACTTAGCGCCAGTTGATGACACATCGCCTGAGGATCAACTAAATATTTTGTTGCGCGAATTGGAATCATATGATCCCCGTCTTCTCGAACGTCCGCGAGTCATCGTCGGCACGAAGACTGACTCAGCCACTGTTGCCATGGTTGATGAATGGGAAGGCATGCTGATTTCGGCTATCACCAATCAGGGTTTGCGTGAGTTGGTTGGTCGGCTAGCAAGTTTGGTGCACTCGGCGCGAGCCGATTTACCGGTACTTGAAGGTCGTGTCATTCTCAAGCCTGAGTCTGACGGTTCGTGGGTGGAAAAAATAGCTGCCGGTGGCGGGTTTCGCGTCCACGGTCGCAAAGCTGAACGCGCTGTGCACCTTAACGATGTCACGACTCCTGAGGCGATGACCTACATCGAGGAGCGGCTCAAAAAGCTGGGCGTACCACGTCTCTTATCGCGTGCTGGGGCTGTTGCAGGTGATGTGGTGTGGATCGGTGATTTCTCCTTCGACTACGCGCCGGAGATCTGAGATGCGTGTCGTAGCCAAGATTGGGACATCCTCACTCACCGACAAGGTCGGTGTGATTGATCGCTCCATGATTGCGAGCATCTGTCGACAAATCGCAGAGTTACGTCGTGACGGTCACGAGGTTGTACTCGTGACTTCAGGGGCAGTCTCGGCAGGCGTATCAGCGCTGGGGTTGACGCAACGTCCGACCGATATGCGAACCCTGCAAGCCCTAGCAGCAGCGGGACAAAGTCGTTTGATGGAGGTCTACAACGCCGAGTTTGCCAGTCACTCTTTAGTTGCAGCGCAAGTGTTGTTGGTGCCCCATGATTTCGTTGACCGATCTCAGTATCTTCACGCTCGCGACACTCTTGAGCGTTTACTTGAGTTGGGATGCATTCCAGTCGTCAATGAAAATGATGCAATTGCTAACGATGAGATTCGCTTCGGCGACAACGACCATATTGCAGCTTTGCTTTCTCATTTGCTCAAAGCAGATATCTTGATTTTGTTGACTGATACTGACGGTCTGTACACCGCGGATCCCCGTTCTGATGCACAAGCCACACTGATCACTGATGTCTTCGAAGGTGACCCATTGATGAGTGTTGATGCAGGATCGTCGAGTTCAAATCGTGGTAGTGGCGGCATGGCCTCAAAATTGTCGGCAGCTCGTATCGCTTCTTGGTCTGGTGTGCGCGCGGTCATCGCCCAAGCCCAGATTGACTCTGTCCTGAATAAGATCGTGGCCGGGTCAATTGCTGGGACATCAACGATCGGCACAACCTTCCACGGCTCTGATCGTCATTTGTCATCGCGTCAACTGTGGGTCGCTTTCGCTAGTGAGGTACGCGGGCGAGTAGTTGTTGATGCGGGGGCCGCTCTTGCCTTGCGTCGCCAAGCAGTATCTTTGTTGCCTGCCGGTGTTGTTAGCGCGGCAGGTGATTTTGAAGTGGGGGACACAGTTGAAGTGATTGATCCAGACGGAGGAATCATTGCCCGCGGTAGTTCCCTGATGTCTATGCAACAAGTACAAGTTTCTGCCGGACGACGAACAGCAGATCTAGATGAGCATTTTCCGCAATTGGTCATTCATCGCGATGGATTAGTCATCCTGCCGAGTTAGTCCATCGCTCGGTGGCGCAGGGCGCAGCGGAACCAAGCCGCGGGTTAGTGTGCGCCAATAACTTGCCTCAGGAACTTTGAGTAAGGTCAGCGCACCGAAATAAATAATTGCTCCGCTGACTGCTCCAAAAGCGATGCGCAGGAGTGCTCCCAGACCGCTATTTGCACCCACCGGTTTGATGATCAACCACAGCACAATCCCCATCACTGTTGCAGCCGAGAACATCCGCAGTAAATCCATGAGCAGAGTAACAGCGGGGAAAGTTCTGACTTTGATCTGCAGAGTGAATAGAGCAATGACGGCTCCGACAAGGTACGAAACAGCGAAGGCAATACCGAGACCGAGGACGTCGTACTTTGAGACAAGGGCAAAAGCGAGAATAATGTTGACGATATTTTGCGCGACATTAATGAGAAATGGTGTGCGCGTATCTTGGTGAGCGTAGAAGCCGCGCAAAGCAAAGAGATAAATCGAGTAACCGACGAGGCCGAGCGATAATCCAGCGAGGGCACGCGCCGTTAGATCCGCGTTTGCAGCGGTGAATTTTCCGTGTTGCAAAAGAGCCCCGATGATGGGTCGCGACATCACCAAGAATCCGAAAGCTGCCGGCAAGGTCAAGAGTCCGACGAGGCGCAGACCGAGCGTTGTGCGTTCAACAAAGGCCTGTTGATCGCGACGGGCTACGGCAAGCGCCATTTCTGGGATGAATGTGGTGGCGATACTCATTGCCAAAAGGCCATGAGGGAAATAGAAAAAGGTGGTCGCCTTAGTAAACGCATCCTGTCCGCCGCTACCGGGTCTTGCAAGATTTTTAACAACGATGATCGTGATTTGATTTGCCAACACATAACCGAAGGTCCACGCTGATAACGAAACAAGGCGCTTCACTGCAGGATGACGGGGTCGAAAGCGAAAGCGAATGTTTAGCCCCGAGCGACGGATCGCAGGCAGCAAGATGAGAGCCTGAAGAGCGATACCGCTAGTTGCTCCGATGCCGAGTAGCCACTTGAAGGATGGTCTCAGCAAGACCTCCGATAGTGCAATTTCTTGACCAGGGTGATGTAACAAAATCGGGACATACAGCAATGTGCAAATGATCACAATATTTGCCAGCACAGGCGACCATGCAGCTGCAAAGAATCGCCGTTGTGCATTGAGTAAAGATCCCAAGACTGCTGACAGACCGTAGAAGAAAATCTGCAGCAAAAAGATTCGAGTGAGCGCCGTGCCAACCGTACGGAATTGGTCGACATCAATTCCGTCAGCGGGGTTCAAGGAAAAGAGTCGAAAAATAAAAGGAGCACAAAGAACAGAAATAGCGGTGATGAAAGCTAAGAGAATAACTGAGGTGCCGATGACGGCCTCAGCAGATTCGCGGTCATCATTTTCAAGCATGCGGGAAAACATGGGAACCAAGGTGGCTGATAAAACCCCACCGAGTAACAATTCATACACAGCGTTAGGGGAGTTGTTGGCACCGTCGTAGACATCGGCTAAAGCGGTTTGTCCAATGACAACACCAAAGACGATGATGCGCAACATTCCGGTCAGACGCGAGAGTCCTGTGCCAAGCGCCACAATTGCGTTGCTGCGTAACAACTGTGAGCCTGCGGCGTTCGCTAATGGTTCGGGTGCAGGCTGCGGATCGGCATTGGCAGAACTCATTGATGTACACAGTAGGTCCTCAGTCCACTCCGCTGGCTCTATTGAGGGGTCTCAATTCTTGTGAATGGTCGTGAACTTGTAGGATAAAACGCATGGAACACCGTTTTTCGTCAGTTCAACAAGTGCGTGATGGCTTGCGCAACGTCAATTATTTGGCGGATGATGGCATCGCCGGAGTCGCATTTTTGGCTGACCGCCTTGCCAAGCCGATTTTGGTTGAGGGTCCTGCTGGCACGGGTAAGACCCAACTTGCCAAGAGCGTGGCGGACATGTTGGGGGCTCGACTCATTCGTCTGCAGTGTTACGAAGGTCTTGATGAGTCAAAGGCCTTATATGAATGGAACTACAAGAAGCAGTTGTTGCGCATTCAAGCCGACCGCAACAGTGATTCGTGGAATGAAGTCCATGACGATATTTTCAGTAAAGAGTTCTTGTTGACCCGACCCCTATTGGAGGCCATTAGTGCTCCAGACCCAGTGGTCCTACTGATTGACGAAGTTGACCGTGTAGAGGTTGAAACCGAAGCGCTGTTGTTAGAGATTCTCTCGGAGTACCAAGTCTCGATTCCCGAACTGGGGACAATCACCGCCACTCAGATTCCGATGGTTTTTTTGACATCAAATAACACTCGCGAATTATCCGAGGCTCTTAAGCGCCGTTGCCTGTACTTGCATGTTGATTACCCATCACTTGAACGTGAGAAGGAAATCGTGTTGGCTAAAGTGCCCGATATCACCGAGCATTTAGCTGATCAGGTTGCTCGTATCGTTCGCAGTATTCGCTTGCTGGATCTCAAAAAGTCACCGAGCGTGAGCGAAACTTTGGACTGGGCGCGCACCATGATGCTGCTCAATATTGACTCAATTGATGCTCAGACAGCTAAAGATACTTTGCATGTTTTGTTGAAGTATCAGTCTGACATCGCCAAGGCTTCCAAGGAACTTTCCGTCGACCTGGTGTAACCAGGAAAACTGGAGTCCATAACGTGCTCGACTTACTATCTGGTTTTGTCCAGGAACTCCGCAATGCAGGGCTTCCGGTCTCGCTGACGGAGAACCTTGACGCCATGGAGGCGGTGCGACACATTCCTCTTGAAGATCGTGACGCATTCAAGTATGCGTTAGGTGCCACGATGGTCAAGAACAGCGCTCATTGGCGTTCATTTGAGACTGTATTCGAGGTGTACTTCTCGTTGCGCGGACCGGAGTACAAAATCGTTGAGGGTTCAGAGGACGAACTCGAGCAGATGTGGCGCGAGATGCAGGAGCAAATGCAACAAGGCGAAGGCAAAGGTTCTTCTGGTGGGATGGATAGCCTGACGCCCGAAGAAATAGCGCAGATGCTGATGAAAGCATTGATGAATGGCGACCAGGCCATGATGCGTGCTTTAGCTAAACAATCCGTGCAGCGCTTTGCTGGGATGGAGCCGGGTCGTCCAGTCGGCGGCACGTATTACTTGTACCGCACACTGAGGAATCTTGATCTGGACAACATGTTGCAAAAACTCATGGAGGCCAGCAAACAAGAAACTGGTAGTGATCTGACGGCTCTTGAGGAACGCCTCGAAAAAGATGAATACGAAAGTCGAATCGATTCCTTCAAAAAAGAGATTGAAGCCGAGATTCGCCGCCGTCTTGTGGCTGACCGGGGCGCCGAAGCAATGGCGAAAACATTGCGTAAGCCATTGCCAGAAGATGTTGAGTTCATGCATGCCAGCCGCGACGAAATGCAGTTGCTGAAAAAGTCCCTATACCCACTGACACGCAAATTGGCTGCGCGTTTGGCGCGTAAGCGTCGTCATGGTCGCAAGGGACCTCTAGATTTTCGCAATACTGTGCGCCACTCGCTGTCTTACGGTGGTATTCCTGCCGAGCCGAAGTTCAAGCAACCACGGCCATCAAAGCCAGAGCTGATGGTTGTGGCTGACATTTCTGGCAGTGTTGCTGCTTTTGCACGATTCACTTTGATGTTGGTGTACGCCATGCAGAACCAGTTTTCCAAGGTTCGTTCCTTCGTGTTCATTGATGGGATTGATGAAGTCACTGAGTATTTCAAAGGCACCGAAGATATCGGTGAAGCAATTCATCGTGTCAACACCGAAGCCGATGTGGTGTGGGTTGACGGTCATAGCGATTACGGTCACGCCTTTGAAGTTTTCTGGGATCGTTACGGGAAAAGTATCGGGCCAAAAACAACGGTGCTTTTCTTGGGTGATGCGCGCAACAACTATCACGCCTCACAAGCCTGGGTAGTTCAAGAAGTGCGCAAGAAAGCGCGTCAGGTGTATTGGTTGAATCCGGAACCAAAGTCGTATTGGAATACTGGTGACTCCATCGTGGGAGAGTACGCAGGTCATACCGATGGAGCCTACGAATGCCGCAATCTGCGACAACTTGAAGCGTTCGTCGAGAAATTAGCCTAAGAGATCATGGCGCGCTTAATTTTTGTCCGCCACGGTGAATCGCAAGTGTCAGTGAATCGTGTGATCGGTGGACCACGTTCATGTATCGGACTTTCAGACCTCGGTCGTCAACAATCTCAACGCTTGTTTGAGCGATGGAGTGGTGTCGAGAACCTTCGTCCCGACATGGTGATTTCCAGTGCCTATCCGCGTGCGAGAGAGACCGCAGCAATCGTCGCTCCAGCTTTCGGTGCTGCACCCATTGAAGTCATCAGCGAATTTGGTGAACATGATCCGGGTCCACAATGTGATGGACTCTTGTACACGGACTTTACGGCTCGATTCGGAGATCCCGATTGGGAGAACGATCCATTTGGAATGACATTTCCAGGTGGGGAAACGATTGCTGAATTTCAATTTCGTATCGGCACTGCTGTTCGCTCGCTAGTGGATCGCTTAGGTGACGGTACCGCAGTGATCTTTTGCCATGGCGGGGTTGTTGACACGGCTTTGCGCCAGTCAATGCGCGCTGCAGGTACTGGAGTATTCGAGATTTATACGGTCAATACCTCAATCACAGAATTGTTGTTGGTGAAGCCGGGGCGTTGGCGGGTGATTCGTTACAACGATTCAGCCCATCTAGTCGGTTTACCAGTGTCCACGCATCATGGCTTAAGTTCGGACGAATCACAGTAAACCATGAACATCTTGCAGCGTCCCGATGTCATCGTGGTTGGTGCAGGTTCTGCTGGATGTGTGTTGGCCGATCGACTTTCGCAATCTGGCCGCTCAGTTCTTGTGATCGAGGCTGGACCTGATCTTCGGTTCGGGGCCGCGCCAAGTGGCATTTCTGGTCCGTCCTTTTTTGCTGCAATGAGTGAGCCAGGTCGGGTCTGGTCGCACGTTGAGGCACAACGTGTTGCGGGCCAAGCGCGACGCCCATACGCACGCGGGCGAGGTATCGGAGGCTCATCGGCGGTCAACGCAATGATTGGCTTATGGGGCGAAGTTGAAGACTATGACGCATGGGAGAGTGATTTCGGCTGTCAGGGATGGTCGTGGCGCGATGTTGAACCTTATTTTCGACGCATTGACATTCCTCTGACAAAGGCGGATCCAGGAAGTCCCACACGGGTTGGGTCGGCACTGTTTGAAGCGTGTCGCCTTGAAGGATGGACATGGCATCGCGGCCCATTTCCCTTGGGTGGCGTTGGACGTGATGTAGGTCCGGTGATGTTGACTCGTTCAACAGACGGGCGTCGAGTGACAGCCTCAGATATTTATCTGGAACGGGCCCGTGAACGCAGTCATGTACGTATTCTTTGCGACACCTTGGTTGATCGTGTGGCGATGCAAGGCACACATGCGGTTGGCGTGATTTTGGCGGATGGCACCCTGATTGAGTCAAAAGAGACGGTGATTTGTGCGGGTGCTATTCACAGTCCAGCCATCTTGTTGCGCAGCAAGATTGAACGCCCTGCGATCGGCCAGGGACTGCAAGACCATGCCTCGGCACCGTTGACTTTGGCGCTACGCGAATCATGCCCCACGGATTCGGTTGCGGCCACCACTCTGGCTCGATTGAGTTCTGGTTTTGAACCTGCGGATCTGCAGATTCTCGCGCTTGACCATTTCGGCGAGGGGGCCAATGAATTTGGTCAGTTGGCTGTGGCTTTAATGCACCCGAGATCTCGCGGTCAGGTGACGTTGGCATCGCAGGACCCAACAGTTGATCCGATTGTTGATTTCCAGATGTTGTCAGATGAACGCGATGTTGAAGCCCTGATGGTTGGTGTCAATGTGGCGCGTCAACTTCTTCAATCTTCCCCGCTCAAAGATATGTCCAACGGGGTGTTCATTGATGATCTTGGTACGCCGGTTGAAGCCCTTGATCAATCTCCCGGTGCGGTTGGTGAATGGTTGCGGGCGTACACAGGTGATTACGTCCATGCCTCAGGAACCTGTGCCATGGGAGATCGTGGCTCGGAGTTATCTGTGGTGGATTGCTTTGGTCGAGTCATCGGGGTCACTGGCTTGCGGGTATGTGATGCGTCGATTTTTCCCCAAGTGCCTCGTGCTAATACGCATTTCCCCGCGATGATGGCCGCTGAGGTCATCGCAGACCGCTGGTAGGAGCGAATTCCAAATCTCTGCCATACCCCCTTGGCACAGTCCAAGTATGAGCAACCTGAACCCCCCGTCACGAAAAATACCCATCCCCTTGGAGTCCACACTGATTGACTGCGGGACCTGTGTGATGCATGAGACCGCTGTCTGCGCCGACTGTGTGGTGACCTTTTTGTACCGTGACGAAGAGCCAGATAGTGGCTCGGATAGCCAAACTGGGGCCATTGTGTTCGATATCGCAGAGATTAGAGCGATGCGTGCCCTCGCAGAGGCCGGTTTAGTGCCTACGCTTCGTCATCGTGAGTCGGGTTAAACGAAATCAGATCCTTGTGGACTCGACGGACCCCGCGTACCTTGAGTCATTGCTGCAGTTGGCCGCATCGGCAGGCCTAGACCGTGTCGGTGTTTGTGACGCCACAGTTTTAGATCGGGCTCGTTCAGCAATTGACGATCGCAATGAACGCGGTCTGAGCGACACTATGGGTTTCACTTTTCGTAACCCAAGTCGATCAACTGATCCCGACCGCTCTGTCAGCGGAGCTCGTTCAATCATCGTCGGCGCGCGGAGTTATTACAGTGAACAACCCGATCATCCTGGTGGACTTGTCGGACGCGTGGCTCGTTACGCTCAGGCTGACCACTACACACCGCTACGGCAGTCACTGCAGCAGGTGGCCTTGCGTTTGCGCGCTGACGGATTTCGTGCTGTCGTGTTTGCCGATGAAAATGCAATTGTTGATCGCGAGGTTGCTCATCGTGCCGGTTTAGGTTGGTTTGGCAAGAACGCCAATTTGCTCTTGCCGGGCGCAGGAAGTTTTTTCAGTCTTGGGTCGATAGTGACTAATGCAGTTTTGAGCCCAGCCAAGCAACCTGCTCCCGACGGCTGTGGAACATGCCGATCATGTTTTGATGATTGTCCAACGCAGGCCATCGTGGCTGAAGGGGTCATTGATGCACGTCGCTGTTTGGCTTGGTTGGTGCAAAAGCCTGGAGTATTCCCACGTGAGTTCCGAGTTGCTTTGCACGATCGTCTCTATGGCTGTGATGACTGTCAAACCAGTTGTCCACCCACTGTGCGACTCGGTCGCCGACATACCGCATCAACGCCACCTGCGATCGGTCCAGGGGCTTTTGTCGATGTTTTCGGGGTCTTGGATTCCACCGATCAAGAATTGCTTGAGCGATTCGGTAGTTGGTATTTGGCTGAGCGAAATCCGAAATGGTTGAGACGAAATGCCCTGATTATTTTGGGCAATATCGCGCCTCTGACGATGAGCAATGATCCCAGCGATTCAGTTGAGCGGATGCTGCGCAAGTATCTTGGAGACATCGACCCTCTACTTCGTGCTCATGCCCTATGGGCGGCGATTCGCCTGGGACGCCAAGACCTAGTGAGTCTGGTCGAGCGTGATGCAGACAGTCTTGTGCAGGACGAATTGAATCATCAATCATCGGTACCTATTCGAACGGTAACGCTATGAAGCATCTCTTGGTCACCAATGACTTCCCCCCAAAAATCGGTGGGATTCAGTCCTTGTTGTGGGAATGGTGGCGTCGGCTTCCTGCGGATTCCTTTGCCGTTCTCACGAGTCCCTATAAGGGTTCAGAGGAATTTGACGCATCTCAACCATTTCATATTGAGCGCACTCGGGAACCGGTTTTGTTGCCCCATCCGTGGATGGTGAAGCGTGTCAATGAGATGGCGAAGCGAGTTGGAGCGGACTTGGTGGTGCTCGACCCTGCTGTTCCTCTCGGCATCATCGGACCTCGTTTGGCTTTGCCTTATGACGTGGTCTTACACGGTGCCGAAGTGACAGTGCCCGGTCGTATCCCAGGGTCAAAACAAGTTCTCGCTCATGTCCTTCGTGGAGCGCGCCATGTTGTGGCAGCGGGGCAATATCCCGCTGCTGAAGCAGAGCGTGCGGCTGGTCGGGCATTGCCGATGACCATTGTTCCACCAGGGGTGGACATTGACCGCTTCACCCCGTTGAGTGGTGAACAGCGATCATTGGCTCGTCAAGATTTTGGTTTCACCGACGAAACTGAACTTGTGATCGGCATTAGCCGTTTGGTGCCGCGCAAAGGATTTGATACGGCAATTCGTGCTGTGGCGCAACTCAAGAAATCGCGTCCGCATCTT
>BJGB01000058.1 GCA_014190215.1 Actinomycetes bacterium
CTTTGGATAATAAGTACCGTTATCCATCTCCATGGGTGGGTACATTCCATCGGCGTAGAAATCTAAGTGGCCTGAGGTCTGAAAGAGCGTTGCGTTAGAGAGATGCGGAGTGAAGACAAACTGGTATCCACCACTCTGGTGGCGAGCGCGACTGTAATCCTCCATCAACTTGCGGATGATTGCCCCCTTTGGGTGCCACACCGCAAGCCCGCCTCCCAATTCTGAGGGAAATGACAAGAGATCTAATTCAACTGCAAGTTTGCGATGATCCCGTCGTTCAGCCTCAACAAGACGATGCAAATATTCTTCGAGAGCAGTTTTACTTTCCCAAGCGGTCCCATAAATCCTTTGCAGGACTGGTCCCTTCTCATTTCCTCTCCAATAAGCAGAGGAAACTTTTTGCAACTTGAAGTGCCCCAATCGACCAGTTGAGGCGACATGTGGGCCCAAACACAAATCAACGAACTCATCAGAGTTGCGATAGACGCTCACGGAGTCACCCGAACCGCCGACCTCTGCGTTGTCGACGCTGTCTGCACCGCCGCCCGTCACTCTCGTAATAATCTCACACTTATAAGACTGTGTAGAAAAGAGCGCCAACGCTTCTGAAACCGGTATCTCAGAGCGCACGAATGGCTGATTGGCAGCAATGATTTTACGCATCGTGTCTTCAACCAAGGACAAATCATCCTCAGTGAAAACCCTATCCCCGAGATCAAAATCGTAATAGAAGCCATTCTCAATCGCAGGGCCGATCGTGTACTTGGCACCTGGGTACATCTGAAGAACAGCTTGGGCCATCACATGTGCAGTTGAATGACGCAGAACGTGACGACCTGCGTCGGAATCAACGGTAATAATCTGTACTACATTGCCGTCGTTGAGAAGGGTCGACAAATCAACCTCTCTGCCGTCGATGACGGCTGATACAGCCGCCTTAGCCAAATTTCGACTGATTGAGGAGGCCAAACTTAGAGCCGTTGTATCGCAAGGCATTACTTTTTGCGTTCCATCGGGAAGTTTGATCGTGATATCGGACATTGGCTTCAGTTTAGGGGCATGTAATGGTCATGAAGCGTGATTAAAAGGCGCATCAACACCTTTAGAGGATGACCCCTAAGAGCGCAGCGGCGTCGCGACCGCTCAAACCTTGACGCACTGCTTCATCAATACTTTGTAAAGCTCGTGGCGTATCCAAATCATTATCCAGATGAGACCGAACCGCTTCCAAAGTCGAAGGGTCTTGAGGAAAATTGACACTCTCCTGCCACGCCTGCAATCGCTTGAGAGCTAGCGGCATGAGGGTATCGCTCCACTCCCATTCAAAGCGATAATGGTGATTAATGATCGCTAGGCGAATGGCTCGGGGATCCCACAGTTTGCGGAGAGCATCAACAAAGACAAGGTTGCCTAGACTTTTGGACATCTTTGCCCCGTCCATAAACACCATCGCCACGTGCATCCAATGCTTGACGAATGGACTCCCTGTGGCTGCCTCACTTTGTGCCCGTTCGCATTCGTGGTGTGGATAAATCAAATCACTTCCACCACCATGAAGGTCAATGGTCTCGCCCAATTCGCGTAACGCTAAGGCGCTGCATTCAATGTGCCAGCCCGGTCGACCTGCACCCCAGACGGCCTCCCAAGAAGGCTCGTCACTTGCCGACGGATGCCAAAGAACAAAATCAAGTGGATCGCGTTTGTTTGGGTTGTCAACATCTCCTCCACGCTCACGCGCCAGATCAAGCATTTTTTGCCGGTCATAATGACTGATGGTTCCGAAATTCGGGCTTTTACTGACGTCGAAATACACCGAACCACCGACGACATAGGCGTATCCCCTCTCAAGGACCATCCCAATAAAACCACGAATATCTGCAATCGCTGACGAGGCACGAGGAGTTGAATACACCGGTAAAGCGTTCAAGGCTTCCATGTCTCTTTCGAAACGAGCCTCCTCGCCCGCAGCAAGATCGAGATAGTGGACTCCCAAATCGCGGGCCTTGGCGAATAGTGGATCATCGACGTCAGTGACATTACGAACGCAACGAACCTCGTGACCGAGATCAATCAATCGACGCTGAAGAACGTCGTAGGCCATAAAGGTGGCCGCGTGACCGATGTGTGTGGCGTCATAGGGCGTAATGCCGCACGTATACATTGAAACCACATGCGGAGGCTCAAAAGGAACGACCTCTTGTTTGGCCGTGTCAAAAAGTTTGATGGACACGCTGAGGTCAGATCTTCTTCTGATCAGCAGGTAGGCGAATACCCGTAAGTTTCGGCGCTACTCGGGTCTTGTAACGGACATTGAGTTGTAAGAGAACTGCGGTAAAGGCTTCGATGGCCATAGCGTTGGACAGCAACCCTGCGTCAAGGGGACGACAACCTGGAATACGCTCGACGATTTCGCTGACTATTTGGATCGCATCTCGATCATCGGAACAAATCAGTACATCAGAATCAATGGGCTGGCCGATATGACCAAGTTCTTTTGCTGGAAGATGATGGAACGCCGCGACGACGCGACTGAGGGGTATCGCTGCCTGGATGTGAGCCGCAACACTTCCTCGAGGTGGCAATAAAGGTTGGAATTCACCAGCAACACGAACCAAAGCATTGGCCATGCTGATGACGATCTTCCCCGAGAGAGCAGCAGTATTTTCTTGAACTGTGGTCGCAGCCGAGTCCCACGGTGTCGCAATGACCAGGAGATCGCACTGACTGGCGTGGGCATTGTCGCCACCAGATAAACGACCTTCTAACTCAGGGAACTTAGCAACATATTCAACGACCACCTCACTGGCTCGCTCGCTTGACCGAGAGCCAATGACAACATCAAAACCTATGGATGCCAATCGTGCCGCTAAAGCCGAACCAGCAGGCCCAGTGCCTCCGAGAATTCCAATACGCATACCTAAACAATGGCACATCTTGGCCGAAAACATCCTACTTAAACGAATGAATGATCTTGAAGAGGTGTTGATTGGTGGTTCGCATCTAGGTCACCAACTAGTTTGGTCGTATGGGTCTTCTTGATGGAAAACGAATAGTAGTCACGGGAGTCTTAACAGATGCCTCGCTCGCCTTCGGTGTGGCGTCTTTAGCCCTCGAACAGGGTGCCCAAGTTGTGTTGACTGGTGCAGGGCGGGCTCTGTCCTTGACGACACGCACAGCGCGCAAGTTGTCACAAACTGTTGAAGTTCTGGAACTCGATGTGACGGTTACTAAACATGGAGAAATCGTTCGTCAGCACTTACGCGAAAAATGGGGCACGGTTGACGGCGTGGTTCATTCCATTGGTTACGCCCCAGGGAATTGCCTGGGAGATGATTTCATGGCGGCATCATGGGAGGACGTCGCTACGGCAATGCATATCAGTGCCTATTCACTAAAATTCCTTGCAGACGTTTTTGTACCTTTGATGGAACGTGGCGGATCAATCGTGGGATTGGATTTTGATAACACTGTGGCTTGGCCGGCCTACAACTGGATGGGTGTTGCGAAATCGGCTTTGGAGAGCATAAACCGATACTTGGCGAAAGAATTAGGCCCGCAGGGAATTCGCACGAACTTGATTGCCGCTGGTCCCATTAAGACGATGGCGGCTAAGTCGATTCCTGGCTTCAAAAAGTTTGAAGATATTTGGGATGAACGCGCTCCCCTCGGCTGGGACGTGACAAACGGTGAACCCGTGGCACGCGCAGTCGTGGCCCTGCTGTCGGATTGGTTCCCCGCTACAACTGGATCAATGATCCATGTTGACGGCGGTTTTCACGCCACTGGGGCTTGATTCCTAGAGACCGCTGCGCTCGAGGATGTGAATGCCACAGGCCGAACCGAGTCCGATGACGTGGGCAAGACCCACCTTGGCATCTTTGATTTGGCGGTCACCAGCCTCATTACGCAGGTGATGACACACCTCCCAGATATTGGCTATTCCTGTAGCAGCAATGGGGTGCCCCTTGGACTCCAGACCACCAGAGACATTGACTGGGGTTGAGCCGTCGCGCCAAGTGGCGCCACTCATGAAGAAGTCCACAGCGCCACCCTCAGGGCAGAGCATGAGATTGTCGTAGTGAACTAATTCGGCGGTAGCGAAGCAGTCGTGAAGTTCTACGAGATCGAGATCACTCGGTGAAACTCCTGCTTGTTCATAGGCGATGATCGCAGCATTACGCGTCAAGGTGTTGACATCTGGGAGAACTTGACAGGCCTCTTGATAAGGGTCACTCGTCAACACAGAAGCTGAAACCTTGATGGCTCGTCGCTGCTGTTCCTTAGACAAAGTCCGCAGTACTTCGCCAGAAGTGACAACAGCAGCTGCAGCACCATCGCAGTTGGCGGAGCACATCGGGCGAGTGTTGGGATAAGCAATCATCATGTCGTTCATAATCTCATCGAGAGTGAAACGCTTTTGATAAGCAGCCATCGGGTTCAGAACTGAGTGAGCATGATTCTTTTCCGAGATACGAGCGAAGAGTTCGAAGGAAACTCCACCATATTTATGCCCATACTCCATCCCGACCTGAGCAAAGGTGCCCGGCATAGTGTCGGTACCAATACGACCATCAGTGGGCAGGACGCTGCCAAAGCGACCACTCGGTTCAAACTTGTTGCCACTCTTTTTGGAGGCTCCGCCGCCTCCGAGCAAACCTGCACCCGAAAGCTTCTCGGCCCCGACAGCAAGTCCCATGCGGGCCTCTCCAGCCTTAACCGCCATAATCGCTGTGCGTAATGCAGTAGCCCCTGTTGCGCAGGCATTAGCCACGTTGAACACTGGAATACCAGTTTGACCAATTTGTTTCTGCAATTGCTGCCCGAAACCAGCTCCAGCCCCCATCAGGTTGCCTGCCGCCAGGATGCCAATATCGGCCATGGTCACACCAGCATCCGCCAACGCAGCAATTGCTGCTTGCGATCCGAGGTCAACGATGTCTTTATCTGAATGCTTGCCGAACTTTGTCATTGCGATCCCGAGGATCCAAATGTCGTCACTTGCCATGATGAGTGCCTTCGCTTTCTGAGGTTCTGTGTGTGATTAGTTGTGTCGGATCAAGCAGGGGCGAAACCAAAACCTATGGCTTCAGTTCCGTCTTCGTCAGTTCCCAAACTGAAAGTGGTTAATCGCACCTTCATTCCCAGGGAAACTTTTTCTGGAGTGGGGTCACAATCGACGATATTGCCGCGCACGCTAGTTCCATTGCAATCAATAATTCCTGCTACGAAAGGTACTGGCACTCCAGGCGCAGCGAAAGCCACGATGGTGAACGACTTCAAGATTCCGTCCTGAGAAATTGCTGCCTTTTTGAAATCATTGTTGAAGCATTTAGCGCATGCGTTGCGGCGGTCAAAGTAACGCGCCCCGCAGGTTGTGCATTCGTTAGCCACCAAATGAGGCGAATCGCCCAATTCGAGGTAGGCAACGTGAGGTATCTGCTGAGCCATAATTGTGTCCTATCGATAAGGCTGACTTTTGTATTCTAAACCTGTGAGCACAAGTTCTTCTTAGTCCAGGGAGTCGTCAATGTGGGTATTCCACGTTCCGATGTGCAGTAAATCAACGGACGCCTTGCGTGGTAGTCGTGTGGGAGAGCCACTTTTTTGATCCTCAGAGTGACGAAAGCCGACAGCCACAACACCGGCACAATGAACTTTGGGCGGCACCCCAAAGGTTTCCAATAGTTTACGAGGCTCCTTGAACAAGTCAAACAGTAGGGCGCCCCAACGCTGCTCCTCAATCAGTAACAGAAGATTTTGAGTCACCAAAGCGGCATCGGTCAACCAAGTGGGTTTGCCCCAATTCTCAGCCTCTTCTAACCCATGTCCGGCCTTATCGCTTTGCGAATAACGGTTCGTATAAGCCGATTCATCCGCCAGTACCAAAATGACTGCTTGGGCAGATAGAACACCTGGTGACTTGGTTGCGAACCAATCTCCAGACCCCGACTCACGCCAAAACCTCTGCAAATCTTCGCCTACCAAAATTAAAAGATGTGCACCTTGAGAAAAACCAGCTGAAGGGGCACGTAAGGCCAACTCGCCAAGTTTCGTGAGGTCCTCAAGACTTGGGCCTCCATCAAAAGTACGCGTCATGCGACGCCGACGAATAATCTGTCCTAGAGCAGTGCTGAAAAATCTATTCGGATTAGTGCTTGCCAAGTTTCAGCAAATCCTCTGTCATTGTCCAACCGTGAACGATCAAACAAGCCCCCACGCCTGGTTTCAATTCGGCGAACAATTCTGCGATCTCTGGTTTGATTTTTTCTGGTTTGCTTGATTCATGATCGAGGAACCCTGACAACCCCTTCTTCATCACTATGAAGGTTTTTTCGTCGTAATGAGCATCAACACCAAAGCGACGAGCCAAGCGGCGTCCCCATGCACGCTCTTCACCAACGGCACGATGTCCGGGTCGCGGTATCAACTCACTGAGGCTCTTAAATGCTTCGAGCCCTTCGGCCGAGACAAACCGACTTCCCACAACAACATCTTCGTCGGGAAAGGCCATCAGGGCTCGGTGATATGCCTCCGCCAAAAGTCCTTTGAGAACCTGATCTCGTTTCGGTGAACGCTTCACGCTCATCAAGCCGAAAAGGACGCAGGGTGTCCCCCCAATACGCTCCAGCGTGGAAAAGGTGAAACCATGCACAGTTCCATTCAAGGTCGCCGTCGTACACAAAACCCAATCTTGTTGAGCCTGAAGCAACCTCGGAGCGTCAAAAGACCCTCCCATGAGGACCAACGCTTCTAGTTCAGCCTCAGTAAGGGCCGCACTATCTTTTGTTTCCACCTCAACGGACATCTGAATTATTCCCTACTGTGGGCCACAAAACAGCCACTCCCTTATTCTGCCACTTCTGGCGCCCTAAACACGAAACGACCTGCTCGCGACGGCAGAGAATCACCCTCTACAGGATAACGCTTGCACCAAAGGCAACTCTGAGAGGGGGAATGACTCGATCAATGTCGACCAAGAACTCCTCACCGAGTTTCAGGATCTTGGCATCGCCGATATGCAGGAAGACATAAGAAGATCCCGGATAACTGGACAGAATGCCCTTCAAACGTGCGACTGTCTCAGGATCAAGCGCCACCGCAGGAAGGTTAAGACGAAGTTCCTCTTGGCGATGAGAAATTGTGAGAGGAGTGAACTCAAGTGATTGGACACTGATCCGCTCATCATTGCGCTCGTAGCGACACTTAACAGCAACCAAACCGTCCTCAACGATCTTGTGACCATGTGTGAGAAGTGTTTTTGAAAACACCGTTAATTCAACACTGCCATAGAGGTCTTCAAGTTGAATAATGGCTAAAGCACTACCTTTTTTGGTGACCTTGCGCTCGACTTTGGTGATGATTCCGGCCAGGGTGACGATCGCCCCACTATCCAAATCCTCTAGGTCAGCGGTTGTCGAGGTGGCATGTTTGCGGAGCATTCCCTCAAGACCGAAAAGTGGATGATCGCTGATATATAAACCCAGCACTTCCTTCTCAAACTTCAGTTTGACTGATTTCTCATACTCGATTCCGGGAATAGGAATATTGAGATTTACCTTTGCTCCTGGTTCGGAATCAAAAACATCAAACAGACTCATAACACCTTGATCTGCATCAGATCTGCGAGCCAGTGAATCATCAACGATTGATTCGTAGATTGCCATCAACCCCTGACGTGGGTGACCGAGACCATCAAATGCACCTGCCTTGATAAAGGACTCTGTGGATTTTTTGTTGAGACAATCTGCTGGAACCCGCATCGCAAAATCATGGAATGATTCGAAGGGCCCGTTCAACGCTCGTTCCTTAACGATCCGCTCGCAAATAGCCTGTCCAATCCCTTTGATGGCCGACAACCCAAAGTAGATCACGCGTTCTGTCACTTGTGGAGTGAAATCCACATCGGAGATATTGATATTCGGCGGTCCAAGCGTGATGCCGCTGTTCCGAGCATCAACTAAGTAGCCAGCGGCCTTTTCTAAATTGTCTTTCACACTCGTCAATAGTGCAGCGAAATATTGCATGGGGTAATTGGCTTTGAGGAAGGCGGTCTGATAGCAGATATGCCCGTACCCAAACGAGTGACTCTTGTTAAATGCGTAGTCGGCAAAGTTCTCAATGATGTCAAATAGTTGCTTGCCAAGTTCGGAACCATACCCAGAGGTTTCGCAACCAAATTCAAACTTAGAGCGCTCCTTTTCCATCAACGCGCGTTCTTTCTTTCCGCAAGCTTTACGTAGGTTGTCGGCTTCGGCAAGGGTGTAACCAGCGAAGCGTTGGGCGACGCGCATCACGCTCTCCTGATAGATCATTAGACCGTAGGTATCACCTAAAACATCTTTGGCGTCGGGATGAAAATAGATCACATTCTTGCGACCATTTTTTCTATCCGCAAAGTCGTTGTGCATGTTAACGCTCATCGGGCCCGGCCGATAGAGGGCAATCACTGCCGAGACATCTTCAAAACTTGTGGGTGCCATAGCTCGCAATAGTTGCTGCATCGGTGCCGACTCGAGTTGAAAGACACCCATCGTGTCCCCTCGTGCTAGCAGTTCAAATGTTGCTTGGTCGTCAAACGAGATTTTGTCGACATCAAAATCTGGATGGTCTATTTGAATCAAACTATTGGCGTCTGTGATGACGTCAAGATTTCGCAAACCAAGGAAGTCCATCTTCAACAGTCCCAGTTCTTCAACTCCATGCATATCGAACTGGGTCGTGATTTGTCCTGCCTCAACAGATTTTCCGGTTTCTGGGCGACGTTGCAGAGGAAGATAATCAGTTAATGGGTTTTTAGAAATCACCACGGCTGCAGCGTGAATGCCGACAGAACGCTTCAACCCTTCAAGACCCTTAGCTACATCGACAACGTGACGAATTTCGTCATCTGATTCATACAAATCTCGGAGTTCTTGAGCGGCCCGATATCCGTCGGCGTATTTGTCGTTGAGTTCAAGGCAATACTTCAGCGGAGTGTCGCGACCCATCACAAGAGGTGGCATTGCCTTTGCTAGGCGATCACCCATGGCATACGGGTGCCCAAGCACACGTGCCGCATCACGTACGGCGTTACGTGCTTTGATTGTTCCAAATGTGATGATTTGAGCCACATGTTCTGGTCCGTACGTGTCGGTCGCGTAATGAATAATCTCTTCTCGATAGCGCGAGTCGAAGTCCATATCGATATCGGGCATTGAAATACGACTGGGGTTCAAAAACCGCTCAAAAAGCAAGTCGTAACGGATCGGGTCAACTTCAGTAATGCCCAGGCAATAAGCGACAGCGCAACCAGCAGCAGAACCTCGTCCCGGGCCAACTCGGATATTGCGCTTTTTGGCGTACTCAATAAGATCCCAAACAATCAGGAAGTACGAGGCGAAACCCATGTCGGCGATGACCTTGGTCTCAAACGCTAAACGCTCGACAACGGCGGGACTCAGATTTGCGCCCCAACGCCGTTTCGCTCCCTCGCGAGTCAGGTGATCCAGATACGAAGCGTCATCCGTGAAGCCTTCTGGAACATTGAAGTTAGGTAATTGCGGTTTGCCAAACTCAATGGTCACGTCAGCGCGCTCGGCTATCCACAACGTATTATCGCAAGCCTCGGGAACTTCACGAAAAACATGCCGCATCTCATTGGCGGTCTTTAGGTAATGCTCGGTCCCCTCAAAGCGGAATCGATTCGGGTCGGCGATCATTGAGTTTGTTTGTACACACAGCAAGGCATCATGCGATTCACTATCGTGGCGATGCACGTAGTGCGAATCATTTGTAGCGATGACTGGAGCACCAAGCTCTTGGGCGATCTCTAAAAGTTGTGGATTAGTTTTTGTTTGCGCCGCGAGCCCATGGTCTTGAAGTTCGACAAAGAGATTGTCTTTGCCGAAAATATCTTGCAACCTTGCTGCCTTGCGCTTGGCATCTTGATAATCGCCGTTCAACAGCGCCTGCAGAACATGACCCCCCAGACAACCTGTGGTGGCTATCAAACCTTCATGATGGCGTTCGAGTAACTCCCAATCCATACGTGGCTGGTAGTAGTAGCCCTCGAGAAACGCCAAACTTGAAAGCTTGATGAGGTTCTTGTAGCCAATGCTGTTCTCTGCCAACAAGGTGAGGTGATAATAGAGTTTCTTGCCACCTTCGGTGTCGCCGCCAGAGTCATCAACCTTGCCTCGTCTGCTTGGGCGCTCAAACCGTGTTTCGTAGGCCATGTACGCCTCGGTACCAATGATCGGCTTCACACCCTGAGCGCGACATTCTTTGTAAAAGTCGAGAACACCGTACATATTGCCGTGGTCAGTCATACCGAGGGCCGCTTGCCCATCTGAGACTGCCTTAGCGACTAGTTCATCAAGTTTGGCCGCACCGTCAAGCATCGAGAACTCGGTATGGACATGAAGATGGGTGAATGAGTCGCCCAACACCCACCTCCTACTTTGCTCAGGTCAGCCGAACGTTTCGACTGACAAACTTCATCTATGTGGTTTAGAAACAGTAGCAGTGGGCTACAAGTAAGTTCCCGGGAGTGGAGCATTATGAGACCCAGTTTCAGCCTTGTTCCCTAAGGGTCCTGGCTGCAACTGACGGATCTGCTCCATTTGTTGCTGAGCCATTAACTGTTGGGCGAAGAGCGCCGCTTGAATGCCGTGGAAGAGCCCCTCAAGCCAGCCCACAAGTTGGGCCTGAGCGATACGCAATTCACCTTCGCTAGGAATGCCATCGGAGAAAGGTAATGCCAACATCGTGAGCTCTTGTTGGAGGTCCGGCGATAGAGCTTCCGTCAACTCAACAATCGAGCGTTCATAAATCTCCGCAAGGCGTTCGCGACTCCCCTGATCCAACTCAGCGCCACGCACCTCTTCCAATAATTGTTTGACCATAGAACCGATACGCATGACCTTGGCGGGTTCTGTCACAGAATTATTGACGCTGACCTCGTTGGATGATGTCCGCCCACTGCCAGGCCCACTTTTCGCACTGAAGATCGGGTCGGGTTGTTGCAACTCAGGGTTACTCATGTGTTTTAACTTCCTTTTCTTTTAAACTTCTCAAGGTACACCAAGCGATCAAACGGTTGCGGCCAAAAACGGCACATACATCTCGGCACTAGTGAGAGAACCATGATGACAAATCAGCGGAA
>BJGB01000059.1 GCA_014190215.1 Actinomycetes bacterium
AACATAAATCACGTAGTTCTTCGGCTTTACCTTTGCCCACGAACCATGTGTGATCTGGAGTATCGCGCTTTTGTGTAAGACGGCCCGCTTCATCGGCACCAGCGGTGTTGATCAACAGGCTTAACTCGTCAAGACTTGACTCAGTTTCTTCTTCGCTGTGACCATGCAAAGTGACGCCGACAAGAACAATGCGTTCGCGAATACTGCGCTCGATGAGGGTTTGACCGAGGGCTTGGTTGTAAGGCGAATTAGGACTTGAGTTGGTCACACATGCACCGACAGTGAAGCGATGAAAACACTGGGACCGATCAAGGTGGCGATCCGTGAGGCCAAGTCAATGCGGACTCGCGCATCACCACCAGCCATATGCACAATGACCTCTGGAGCTGACGCTGGTACGAGGCCCCAAGCAAGAGCTGCTTCAGCAGCGGCGCAGGCTCCTGTGCCACAGGCCAAGGTGATTCCCGCGCCTCGTTCATGGACGCGCATCGTGATGGCATCAATTTCCGGTCCGGCTGCAATAATTTCCAAATTCACTTGAGGCACAAGAGCACCAAGTGTTTGCAAATCGACGGCATCTAGATCATCAACGCCCACGACTGAGTGAGGATTACCTAATGAGAGGTGGCGCACTGGACGATCTGGGTTGCATTGAAGATCAGACCAATTCTGCGGTTCATCTAGATCAGTGATCTGACCCATATCAACGCTGATCTGCAAAGTCTCACCCTCATCTCCACCTTCAACGCGTACGATCCGCTGCCCAGCGTCGGTTTCCACGGTGTAGGTCGTCGCCAAGGAACTTGAAGCATTCGCTTGGCGATGTGCCGCTTGGACTAGACAGCGAATGCCATTGCCACTCATTTCAGCGCGACTTCCATCAGCATTGAATAGCACCATGCTCAGATGTTGAGGACCTTGAATATCCAAAAGTAAAAGTCCATCAGCGCCCACGCCGAAACGCCGATCACACCACCGACGCGCGAGTTCGGACCATTCAACTTGCGGAGTTCCCTGAGCGAGATCCACGACGAGGAAATCGTTGCCAAGCCCATGGTGTTTTGTCAGTCTGATATCCATAGTGATGATTCTCAGGTTACGCCAAAAGCCCAATGAGTTGGGGTGCCACTTCGGCCACTGGGTCACTTTCGATGTCGAACCAGTTGATTCGTGGATCCCGACGGAACCAGCGCTCTTGACGAACTGCGAACTGGCGAGTTTTCACGACAATGGTGGCAATGGCTTCTTCAAGTGACATGCGCCCCTCAATATGTTCAACCATCTCTTTGTAGCCCAAAGCCTGAAGGGCCGTTGGAGACAGACCTTGAGTTAAAAGGTTCTCAACTTCGGCTTGCAGTCCCCGCTCAATCATCACTCGAACGCGCTCTTCAATACGTCTCGCTAAAACATCGCGGGGCCAGCGCAAAGCCACTTGTTGGACCTCGCTCGCAGGGTAAGTATCCACGCCAGGACCAAACGAAGAAAAAGGGCGTCCACTCCCCTCACACACTTCTAGGGCACGAATGATTCTTCGCGAATTACTCGGCTCCATCTTGCTCCCCGCCGTGGGATCAAGTTGGCAGAGACGTTGATGCAAGGCTTCCGGTCCAAGAGTGATCAACTCATCGTCAAGTCGTGCCCGAACCTCGGGCCACTGGCCAGGCAGAGTCAGTCCGTCAACTACAGCGCGCACATACAGTCCGGTCCCACCGACGAGTAGCGCCCTTCCACCACGGCTCGTGATGTCGTCAACGGCATGTTGATACGCGATTTGAAATTGTGCCACCGTAAATGCTTGCGTGGCATCCACCAAGTCAATGAGATGGTGTCGCACCAAAGTTTGTTCGCTGACGGTCGGCTTAGCAGTTCCGATATCCATGCCGCGATACACCTGCATGGCGTCAATGGACAGCAGTTCAATACCCAAATCACGACCAGCATCAGATGTCGCCAAAGCCATTGCCAACGATGATTTTCCACTGGCCGTGGGGCCCAGTATGACCAATGAACGAAACGTCATCAAATACTCACAGCGAAGCGACTGGAATACGTACTTTGTGTGAGGGGTCTGCTGTCACTTCAACGAGCACTCCACGCAAGTGGTGCGGTGCGGCACTGGTGATTTCCACCAAACCGTAACTTCCCGTGCGGATTGGTTCTGTAGGAGTGAAGTGCACCACTTTATTCTGGCGAGTACGAGCTTGGTAGACCACAGGGTTACGCCGTGAAGGCCCTTCAATCAAAACGTCTTCAATTCGTCCAATGCGTGCTTCGTGCTTGAGCACGGCCGAATGTTCAACGACGACACGTAGGCGAGCATATCGTTCAGCTATGACGGCTGGATCTACAAAAAGATCTGTCATGCGCGCTGCCTCAGTGCCCTCACGCGGAGAAAACATGTAGGTATAGGCGTAGTCATATTCGGCTGCTGCCGACACCTCAAGAGTCTGTTGAAAGTCTGCCTCTGTTTCACCAGGAAAGCCGACAATGATGTCCGTGCTAATCGCCAGATCAGCAATGAGTCCCCGGGCTTCAACGATTTTTTCAAGATAACGCCGCGCCGAGTAACCACGGTGCATCATCGCCAACATGCGATCGCTCCCTGATTGCAATGGGTAATGGAGATGCTCACAGACCGAAGAAACCTCTGCCATCGTGGCGAAAGTTTCTGGCCTCATGTCTTTGGGATGTGGACTGACAAATCGCAAGCGACGAAGACCTTCAATATTGCCTACCTCGCGCAACAGTTCACTAAATCGCGGCGCAGCGGAAACAGATTCACCAGATCGGCGCCTATCTAACTGCAGATCACGTCCGTAACTATTCACGTTTTGACCTAACAGCGTTACCTCTGTGACACCTTGGGAGACCAACAGTCGAACTTCATTGACAATGTCGTCGTATGGGCGACTAATTTCCGCTCCGCGTACTGTGGGAACGATGCAAAATGCGCAGGAGTTATCACAACCAATTTGAATAGTGACCCAGGCGTCGTAAGAATTTACCCTCTTCGCTGGAAGAGCCGAAGGGAACATGGCATGGTCATCGAGAACTGCTTCTTGAAGAACCTCTGTCACTGGACCTGAGGTGCGCGCTTGCTCAACGAGTTCAGCGGCGCGATGGACATTGTGGGTACCCATCACGACATCAACCCATGGGGCACGGTCACGCACTATGTCGCGATCCTTCTGTGCTAGGCAACCAGACACCACAATCTGGCGACCTTCACGAGCGTCTTTCCAGCGCTTCAACATTCCAAGATTGCCGTACAATTTGTTATCCGCATTTTCACGAATACAACATGTGTTCAGAACAACAATGTCCGCATCGTCTTCGTCCTGCACCGGTACTAGGCCGTCAGTCTCCAAAAGACCAGAAATTCGCTCCGAATCATGGTCGTTCATCTGACACCCGAAGGTTCTGACGATATAAGAGCGTTCTTCCCGTTGCGACATAGCGATGTCAGGATACCCGTGAAGAAGCCGTCTATCGGTCAGGAGGCACTACTCGACAAAGTCTCTCAACGTCGCACTCGCAGTCACATGCCGCAAACGAAACAAAGTACGGACTTCAATCTGGCGGACACGCTCACGGGTGATGTTAAAGGCCTGCCCCACTTCCTCAAGAGTGGCGTTTTCCCCACCACTAAGCCCAAAACGCATCTTCATGACTTCTTTCTCACGCTCTGGGAGATCATTCAGTACTAGTTGCAGGGCCTCGCGTAGATCTTCATACTGCAACCCATCACTTGGGTCAACACTGTCTGTCGACGCCAAATTGTCGGCGTAGGTCGCATTCCCCTCGCTGCGCAATGGTTGATCAAGGCTTTTGGTATCGGCAGCAAGACTGAAATACTCAGCCACTTTGCCCGGAGTTTCTCCGAGTACTTGCGCAATTTCAATCAATGACGGTTCGCGCTGAAGTTTCTGCGACAACTCTCGTTGCACTCGTAATGCACGATTGATGCTCTCCATTGCATGGGCCGGTATCCGAATATTGCGTGTCTCTTCAGAAACCGCGCGAGCTATGGACTGTTTAATCCACCATGTTGCATATGTGGAAAATTTGAAACCACGGGTGTAGTCATACTTCTCAACAGCGCGGATCAGACCAATGTTTCCGCTTTGAATCGCATCTGCCAAAGGCATTGAAGACCGTGCATAGCGCTTGGCGATACTGACGACTAAACGTAGATTGGCCTGCGTCATTTCTTCGCGCGCTTTTCGTCCGTTATCAATTAGGCGCTTTAGCCGACGCCGATCCAAAACGGAAACATCATCACCTAAAGCCAGCAATTCAGCCTGCGCATTGACGCCATCGGTCATACGACGGCCAAGAAATCTCTCCTGATCGGCGGTCAGTAATGCAATACGACTGATCTCTTGCAAATACAAGCGGACAGCATCCTGACTTCCGGAGTCGCCTTCTTTATGTGATGCGGAACGGGCACCACCAGCTCCTTTGCCTGAACGCACGAGCGAGCCTTGCAGTTGTGGCCGACGCAATTCTCCACTGTCATCAAGATCAAATGACTGATCAACCACAATGCCGAAATCTTCAATGGCTTCACGCACGGCGTCAATCACAGCAGGTGACAATTCAACATCATGAAGAACATCAACGATTTCTTCGGTTGACAATTCTCCGCGACGACGACCGTACGCCAAGAGGCCAATCCACTCGTGCAAGTCAATCTCGGGAACCGGCACTGAGGTCACATTGAGAGGTGCATCGCAAGATTCGGCACTGTCGAATGTCACCCTTACCCCCGAGTTGTAGTTCCCCTAATACCTAGCCACCTTAGCAATGACTCAGCAGTCACAAAACCAGTTTTCGGATCGTCAAGTTTCTCAAGTTCTAAGCGCGCCGAGCGATCTTCAAGAATCTCCGCAGGGTCAACGATGCCAGTGCGCTGACTCAATGTTCGACGTACGCCAACCGCAATCAGACTGAGAGCAACCGATGGCGGATCAATGTCTATATCTGCTACAGCAGCACGTTCTAAAAGTTCACGCACTTCAGGATCTGCACTCGCCAATGCATTATTCAACAGTGAGCCTTGCTCAACTTCGGCAGCACGAGCCAAATTGAGGAATGCTCGGCGTGGAATCTCCGAATAGAACAGATCTTCAATTAACCACGGCGCTATGGCATCCCATGTCTGCAGTAACAATGCGATGGCTATGAATTCGGCGCTATCACTGTCTCCCGAGGCACGAGGTGCGGGTGCTGCAACGACAGGTTGAGTTGAACGACGTTCGGCCAGGCGAGTCAAATCGGCGACGGGAAGACCAACAATGGTCGCTACTTCCCCGGCATATAGTTTGCGCACATTGACATCAGGATGCTCATTGATCACCTGCATTGCGAGAGATGCCAATCGAGCTCGATCTTCAGGAGTCCGTAGGGGCTGAGCGGCGATGACTCTGTCCAATCTAAAACGAAGAAACGGCACAGCATCCTTAATCGCTAAGGCCAGTGCCTCAGGATCCGAACTGGCTAAATCACCTGGGTCTTTGCCGTCAGGGAACCGCGCCACAGACACTCGTACCTGATATTTCTCTTCCCAAGCGTAGAACTTTTCGGCAGCACCTTGGCCAGCCTTATCGGCGTCAAAAGCCAACACGACTTTTGTAGCAAACCGCTTCATCATTCTGACGTGCTCTTCAGTCAGCGATGTCCCGCATGTGGCAACAGCACGCGGCACACCCGAACGGTGGAAGCCGATGACATCGGTATAACCCTCACAGACGATGACTTGGTCATCTTTGACAACATCGCTCTTGGCCCAGTTCATGCCGTACAGAGTTTTCGATTTGAAGTAAATTTTTGTTTCCGCGGAGTTCTTATATTTGGCGGGATCTGTGCTTCCGGGAAGAATGCGTCCACCGAAGGCAACAGCGTCTCCATTATCGCTAAAAATCGGAAACATGATTCGAGCGCGAAACGAATCTTGCAAGCGATTGGCTTTATTCGTAAAAGCCAGTCCCACATCACTCAGCACATCGGCTTTGAAACCTTGCCCCGTGAGATAACTGCTCAAAGCGTCCCATTCATCGGGGGCATAGCCTAAACGGAACTGGCGAGCAACATCACCCGCTAATCCCCTATCGCGTAAATACTCACGCGCAGAACGGGCATCAGGTGAATTGAGTAAGCGTTGGTGATACCACTCAACGGCTGACTCCATAGCGCCGAGTAATTGCTTGCGCCGAGAACGATCTTGACCTTCGCCACCCGTGGTGTAGGTCAAGGTGATATTCGAACGCGCAGCTAATTTTTCAACCGAAGCTGGAAAGTCAATATGTTCAATCTCTTGCACAAAAGTGAAGACGTCCCCAGCAGCTTGACAACCGAAACATTTGTAACGCGATGTTTCCTCGCGTACGTTGAATGAACCACTTTTTTCGGCGTGGAATGGACACAAACCAACCCAGTTGCGACCTGCTTTGCGTAACGCGACATATCCCTGGATGACTTCAACAATCGAGGTGGCAGCCCGCACCCGCTCAATGTCCTCTTCCACAAAACCCATGTGGACAGGCTAATGCATGGGTGGCTGAGCAGATTTAGCGCGATCGGCCCTGATTGACAAAACGACAGCCCCAGTCAAGATGACAGCCATGACAACCAAGGAAATTGCACTCGAAATATGCACCAAACTGTGGAGCAACATCTTCGCGCCAACAAAGGCCAAAATTGCCGCGAGACCTTCCTTGAGATACACGAATCTGGTATGAGCGTCCGCAAAGAGGAAATACAGAGAGCGCAGACCGAGAATCGCAAAAGCATTAGATGAAAAGACTATGAACTGATCACGACTAACTGCCAATACTGCAGGAACGGAATCCACAGCGAATAAAACATCAGTTATTTCGACCAACAACAGAACAGCGAATAGGGGCGTTGCAAGGCGTTTGCCATTCTCTCTCGTGAAAAACTTTTGCTCATCTAAATGAGGCGTCATGGGAATGAACTTATTGATCACCTGGAGAAGTCGACTTGAGGAAGGATCGACAACATCTTCATCGCCGAAAACCAATTTGGCCGCCGTGTAGAGCAGGAAGATACCGAAGACATACAACACCCAGGTGAACTTCTCAATCAGTGCTAATCCGGCAAAGATAAAAATGGCGCGCAGTGCTAATGCGCCGAAGATGCCCCAAAAAAGGACTCGGTGTTGGTTTTTTGCAGGAATTTTGTAGAAATTGAGGATTAACGCCCACACAAAAACATTGTCAATACTCAGACTTTGTTCGACCAAATACCCGCTGATGTATTCACCTGCGGCGGGCGCCCCAAAAGCCCAAGCGATGATCCCAGTGAAAGCCAGTCCGATAGTCACCCATACCGCAGTTTGAGTCAGTGCTTCGCGGGGTCCGATGGTATGGGCTTGACGGTGAATAACCAAAATATCAAATGCCAACAGCAGAAAAATAAAACCAATCAGCGCCACCCAAGCCCAGCCTGGAACAGAGAGATCAACAAAATTGCTTTTATCCGTAACCTCAGAAATCAAGAACATTATGTCATTATCTTAGGACACGAGTGCTCTGCTTAAAAGTCAGGACTATTTAGTTTCCGTCTTTTTCTTGCCGGCACCCGCAAGAATTGACTGTGCAACAGCCAAACGAGCGATCGGAACTCTGAATGGGGAGCAACTGACATAATCAAGACCAGCGCGATAGAACAGGTCAATCGATTCTGGATCGCCGCCGTGTTCACCGCACACACCCAACTTGATACCAGGCCTAGCCGCTCGGCCACGTTGAGCGGCAATCTCTACCAATTCACCGACACCGTCCGGGTCAATAGTTTCAAATGGGTTGCGCTTGAGTAAACCATTTTCCAAATACGCCGGCATCATCCGACTTTCAACATCATCACGACTGAAACCGAATGTCATCTGCGTGAGGTCATTGGTTCCAAAGCTGAAAAAGTCGGCTTCTTGCGCCAACTGGTCTGCTCGCAATGCTGCGCGTGGAGTTTCAATCATGGTTCCGATGGAGACCTTTGGTTTTTTCGCTGATCCCTTGGTGGCATCGGCGATCCCCTTCACTACCCATGAACGAGCCAAGGCCAATTCTTCGCGAGTCACCGTGAGCGGGATCATGACTTCGACAATCGGTTTGCCACCTTTAGCGACGCGATCGGCGGCAGCTTCCATTAAGGCCTGTACCTGCATTGCATACAGACCAGGCTTAACGACTCCAAGACGCACACCACGGGTACCCAGCATTGGGTTGTGTTCTGACCATTCGTGGGCGGCCTTCAGCAACTGCTCTTGTTCGCTGGACCAAGCGCCGGCAGCCGCTGTAGCTTTTTCGATTTCCAATTCATGGACATTGGGCAGGAACTCGTGTAGCGGTGGATCCAAGAGACGGACAGTCACCGGCAGACCGTCCATGGCTTTCAAGATTTCAATGAAGTCCTTCTTCTGTACCTTGCGTAATTCTTCAAGGGCTTTAGCTTCATCGGCCGAGGTTTGAGCCAAAATCATGCGCCGTACGACGGGCAAGCGATCGGGAGCCAAGAACATGTGCTCGGTACGACACAGTCCAATACCTTGAGCGCCCAACTTGCGGGCGTTCGTCGCTTCTTCTCCTGTGTCGGCGTTGGCGCGCACCGCCATCTTGCCCTTACGAACCTGATCGCACCATTGCAAAATAATGTCAAACTCTTTGGGCGGTTTGGCTTGCGATAACGCCAGTGATCCAACAACAACTTCACCTGTCGTGCCATCCAAGGAAATAACGTCACCCTCGACAACGGTGACCGACCCAGCAGTGAACTTTTTCCCATCAATTTTGATGGCCTCGGCGCCAACCACGGCAGGGGTTCCCCAGCCTCGTGCGACAACGGCGGCATGACTGACAAGACCGCCGCGGGCCGTCAGAATACCTTGCGCGATCATCATTCCGTGCACATCTTCAGGACTGGTTTCGCTTCGCACCAAAATCACTTTTTCTCCGCGATCAGATGCATCCACGGCATCATCGGCGGTGAAATACACCTTGCCGACTGCCGCGCCAGGTGATGCCGCTAAACCTTTAGCGATCACCTTTTTCACTCCTGCTTCAAACTGCGGATGTAAAACCTGATCAAGATGTTCAGCGGCCACTCGAGTGATGGCTTCTTCGCGAGAGATCTTCCATACACCCTTAGGTCCCTTGGTCCCCTTGGTCATGTCCACGGCCATACGCAACGAGGCCGCCCCTGTGCGCTTGCCGACGCGTGTCTGCAACATCCACAACTTGCCCTGTTCAATAGTGAACTCGGTGTCGCACATATCTTTGTAGTGCGCCTCAAGGCGCAGAAAAACATTCATCAATTCAGCGTGAATCTTCGGGAACTGAGATTTCAAAGCATCAAGATCTTCGGTATTGCGAATTCCGGCAACGACATCTTCTCCTTGAGCATTGACCAGAAAGTCGCCGTAAGGAACATTTTCACCAGTTGCTGCGTTGCGTGTGAAGCCAACTCCAGTGCCAGAATTTTCATCACGGTTACCAAAAACCATGACTTGCACGTTGACGGCAGTCCCCAAATCGTGGGCAATCTTTTCACGCACGCGATATGCAATAGCGCGCGCTCCATTCCAACTTTTAAATACAGCTTCAACTGCCCCACGCAATTGCGCCTCGGGCTTTTGCGGGAATGCCTTGCCGGTTTCCTTTTTCACCACTGCCAAGTAACGAACACATAGTTCTTTGAGTGCAACAGAAGTGAGTTCAGAGTCAGTCTTGACTTTGGCTTTATCTTTTGCTGCCTCAAGCGGATGCTCGAAATGCGATCCTTCAACGCCCAAAACAATACGTCCATACATCGCAATAAAACGACGATACGAGTCATAGGCGAAACGCTCGTTTCCTGTGGCGCGGGCAAGACCTTTCACGCTTTGGTCGTTCAAGCCCAAGTTCAGAACGGTGTCCATCATCCCTGGCATGGAGAACTTTGCCCCAGAGCGCACGCTGACCAATAACGGATCACTCGGATCGCCAAGTTTGCGCTTCATAGCTTTTTCAAGTTTGGTGACTTGCGCCCTAATCTCAGCGTCAATGCTCTTAGGCCATCCACCCACCATGTAATCGCGACAAGCGTCGGTACTGATGGTGAAACCAGGAGGAACGGGGAGTTTCAAAACACTGGTCATCTCCGCCAGGTTGGCGCCCTTTCCTCCCAGCAGATCCTTCATCTGCATCGGAGGACGGCGGTGTTTGTGATCAAAAGAGTAGACGTAAGGCACGGTAGACAAGTCTAGAACCCGAACCCGCAACTCCTAACATGCTTAATCATGCGAATCTTTGGTTTTCCGATTCAAGTTCGACCCGGTTTTGCCATGTTCATGTTGCTGATCATCATCATCAACGGCATTCCCATGGGCCCCTGGCTTGCGGGGTCGGTCGCATTCTTCACAGTCCTGCATGAACTCGGCCACGCCTTTGCAGCACGCCGAACAGGTGCCAATGCCCGCATTTCCTTGGAGTTTTTAGCGGGATATGCCTCATTCACCCCAGTGCGCCCCCTTCAGCGCTGGGAAAAAGCCGGTATTTCGTTGACTGGACCCCTGGTGCAAATCATCACTGGTGTCGCCGTTCTTCTGGCGATGGGGGTCAACCCCTTAGCCCACGATCAATACGCCGCCGACTATTCGTCGTTCGCTATCTGGTGGGCTGGGCCCGTCATTGGGATCGTTAATCTGATCCCTGTTCTGCCGCTTGATGGAGGCAATATCGCCAGCGAGATCATTGACTTCTTTGCTCCAGGACGTGGGCGCGCACTCATGATTCGTCTCAGTGTCCCGCTCACCGCTCTGGCGTTGATACCGATGGTTCTAATAGACAATCTGCGACCACTCGTGGTCTTCGCCGCGCTTCTGCTCTTTCTGCAACTGCAAACGCTTTCGCAACTCTCCTCAGCCTCGCCAGACAAGCGACGTGAAGCGCATATCTTGCAGCAGAAAATTCTCGCTGAAGGTGAAGACAATGCCTGGCGCAGCGGCCGCCCAAGTCTTTTGCACGGGCAGCAGGTGATGTCACC
>BJGB01000060.1 GCA_014190215.1 Actinomycetes bacterium
CCGAAGTCTTTATGAAGAGTTTTGGCGGCATGGAAATGAATCGTTATGCCAGTGTCTTTGTGGGTACTAATCCCGCTGATTTGATGATCCCCTACAGCCCGCATGCTGTTAATCGCAAAGCAGCATTCACTTTCAATGCCGGAACCACCGTGTATCTGTTGCATGACGCTGAAGGAAAGACCTACGTGATGCAAAGTTGGAGCCAGCAGATCGACTCGGCGCTCACCGAAAAGGACTTGTTGACTCTTGCTGATCGTCTACAACTTCCCGAAGGTTGGACGTACGACTACAAAACGCTAGAAGAAGACTTCGTCGTTGAAACACGCGCCGAAGATGCACAAGTTTTAGGCGACGATCTGCACAACACATATTCATATGTGGCGACCGCACCCTGACTAGCCCCCATCCATGACCCTGCCGCCAACAAACAAACAGTCCCAGGCCTGTGACCTGGGACTGTGTACGTGGAGCTGAGGGGAATTGAACCCCTGACCTCTTGCATGCCATGCAAGCGCTCTGCCAACTGAGCTACAGCCCCTTGCGGGACATCAGAACGATACCAAGTAACGGCGCCTCGCTGAAACCTGCTCAGCAATACTTCAACAACCTGATGACTCAGGCGCGCCATTCCAAGCGCGGCACATCTTTGTACAAGCGCTCGATTTCATAGAACTCTCGAGTCTCATCGAGGAAAATATGAACAATGACATCGCCGTAATCCAGTAGCACCCACGACTGCTCGCGATGGCCTTCAGTTCGACCCGGTGAACGACCGCACACTTCGCGAATCCGATCCTCGATCTCAATTGCCACGGCGCGCACTAAACGTGGGTTTGAAGCGCCAGTCACGACGAAGAGTTCGGTGATCGTGAGAACATTGCCAACGGACAACACAATGGTGTTCGTGGCCTGCTTATCATCGGCAGCCCGAGCGGCGACACAGGCCAACTCGAAAGTTTCTGGCCTGACCGAATCATCACTATCAGAAGAAGATGTTTGTTTCGGAGTAATCGCCATTATGGAATCGTTTCTGTTGGTGGAGCATCAGTCGTTTTGGCGACTAAATCTTGCGGATCAATATTTGGATCTGGTTTGGCGCCGTCACTCATGAACGTCACAAATGAGTCGCCAAGCACGATTTGTATATCAACACCATCCACCCGTTCAGTGGCTTTTTCAAAAACGACATCACCCAACATAGTGGTCAGTGGCTCGGCAATAGCACGATCCATCTCATCTGAATATTTAATGATCGTGACCGGGGGCGGCACCGAAGCCACCACGCGGACCAAAACAACGTTCGTTCCCATATACAAAATCCGAAATACTGAGTCTTGAGTGACAGTGGAGTCGTCAAATGGGCTATCAACCTGAACAGTCAGAGTGGGTAACACAGCGACCATTGCACTCGGTGCAACACTGGCCATCACCATCACTACCTCGCCAGCGTTGTAGCGGTAGACATCAATATCTTTAGGGTTGCGTTCAGCATCGATGATGCGTTCGGTATCAATCTGCCAAATGTTGATCGGTCCAGCGAACAAAGCCGACATAAATGCAGGCATATCTGCAGGCGATTGCGCCCCCACATCGGGGATGACCGCGGCAGGGACTGCCCCTGGCCTCCCGCTACCAACTGCTGCTGAGATGCCCTCCCAAGTCGCTTTGATACTTGGGTAGCGCCCAGCCTCATCAACGGAAATGTCGCGCGCCGCCAAGACCGCTGACATCTCCATCGGAGTCAGATCAACTGACCCTTTCTCGGCGATCACATCAGAAATTTCTGACTCAGTGTCCGTCACATCAGTACTAAATGTGGCGTTCACAGTCCCCACGCGCGCCAATAGTTCAGCAGTCCCATCAACGCCGTTGACGGTGATTTGATCAATTTGACTATTCGTCATCGCCTCAACCGCATTCTGCAACGCTTCAACCCCATCTGAGCCGTAGACATCAGCGAGGCGTTGAGGTTTACCCACCGGCCTTCCTCCCACGAGGGCACCCACGGGGATCACCATCACGGTTCCGCCGGCACCTTGCGGTGTGAGTGCCATCACCGTCAAGGAGGTCAAGAAATTCTCCTCATCAGTGACCGCGAAAATCGCTGTCGGAGTCAGAGGGACCGCTCGCGATGGCAAGGAAATAACACCCTGGGCAGCGTTCGAATCACGAATTGCACGCCAGGCGACAACCCCTGTAATCGGTAACAAAGCCAAGACGATTAACCCTGCGCCAAAGTTCAACATTGTTTGGCGACGACGCTGTTGCAACAAACTATTCACGAGTTCACCTTGAGCGTTGCTCCGTACAAACTGCGTTGGCTGATGACATCGAGAACGGGTTGCGTCACCAAATAATCAAGTGGTCGTCCGTCAGTGAAACGTGAACGAAGATCCGTGCTTGAAACCTCAAGTCGTGGAACTTCAACTCGGACCCACGCAATATCTTTTGACAAAGCAACTGGCGCACCAGGGCGATCAACGACAACGACTTGACTCAAACGCACAACATCCTCGTAGCGCTCCCATGTTGTGAGTCCACTGGCTGCATCATCGCCCACGATCGTAAAAAACTCACCGTCAAGATATTCGTCATGCAGTGCAGTCAAAGTGTCCGCCGTAAAACTGGGACCGCCATGCTCAATCTCCCAGCCACCTGCCAATAAGCCAGGCACAGTGGCCACGGCAGCTTGGACCATCGCTAAACGGTCGGCTGCCGGAGTGATGATTCGCGAATGCTCTTTTTGCCAAGGCACATTTGCCACCATCAAGATCACTAGGTCCAGCCTCAGCGCCGACATGACGTTGACGGCCGTGACTAGATGACCGACGTGGGGAGGGTCAAAGGTGCCGCCGAAGAGCCCGATTCGAGGTTTCCCCGAAAGAGAAGGGGCCAAAGAAATATCCACACTGACAGTCTACGGGCGCACACATCAGGCGGTTCAGGTCGTTTATCACCAAGAAACACCACTTGAACTGCGACTTTTCAAGATTTTCATGAAAAAAATCAGTTTTCTTCAGAGTAATTACTCAAGGAAAGGACCCGAGATGCCGAAGAATTAAACAACCATAAGTGCCCCAAAAACCCTCCGACCCTATACAAACCCAATTTCCCGTGATAACCTCATGACTCCTTCTCGAGACCATCTCCCTCAGCAATTCTGGTCTCGTCACAAGTTGTCAGTCCGAATACCCCCCGTTTTCCATAATCCACTCAGCCCAGTTTGCTTTGTGCCCTAAATCGGTTGTGCCGATTCTCCAGGGCCGCTGCTCACAGAGTTGCAGTGAACAAACCACGAACAGAGACAAACATCATGAATGATTCAATCGGCATCTATCTCAACGACATCGGCAAGGTTCCTTTGCTCACCGCTGAGGACGAACGCGTCCTTTCACGTGCCATCGAAAAAGGTCGTGAAGCAGCCGGCAAGCAAGCAAGTGGCGATAAGACCGTGGCAGTCAAGCGCGATATTCGTGAAGCTGGTCGAGCAAAAGACCGATTCATTCGCGCCAACCTTCGTCTCGTTGTCTCAATCGCCCGTCGCTACCCTCTGCCCCAGGGCATGGACTTGTTAGATCTCATTCAAGAAGGAAACCTCGGTCTTGAGCACGCAGTCGACAAGTTTGACTGGCGCCGTGGATTTAAGTTTTCTACGTACGCCACATTCTGGATTCGCCAAGCCATTGGTCGAGCCCTTGATCAGAAGGCCAGCCTGATTCGTATTCCTGGTGATCGTTCGGCCAGCCTTCGCGCAGCTCTACGTCAGGCCAGCGGAGATGGCGAGACCTTGGATCTTTCCAATGCTGAACTCCATCGCCTCACTACCCCAGTCTCTCTCGATAAGACAATCGGTGACGACGGTGACGCAACTCTTGGTGACCTGATGGCCAATGGTGACCCAACCCCAGAAGATCACATCATCGCTCAAGGCGAGACCGAGCAGTTGAACAAGTTGCTTGACACTCTTGATACCCGTGCCCGTTATGCCGTTGAAGCCCGTTTTGGTCTGATTGACGGCGAGCGCAAGAGTTTCCGTGAAGTTGGCGAAAAACTCGGTGTGACCGCCGAAGCCGCCCGTCGTTTGGTCTCACGCGCCGTTGCCGGCCTCAAAGAAGAAGCCGAAGACATATTCGCTTACTGAGCATTCCAGCACCTTTGGGAAGACTCCAGTGAAAACGACCCGATGGCTTAGCGCCTCGGGTCGTTAGGCTTTTTTCATGGCCTCAACTTGGACCCCGACATCGTGGCAATCGTTCCCCGCCGCCCAGCAACCCAATTGGCCAGATCAGGGCGCATTGGACCGTTCGCTGAAGCAGATCGCTTCGTATCCCCCACTCGTCTTCGCAGGTGAGGCGCGGTCATTACAAAATGCACTCGGTCAGGTCTGCGCTGGGAATGCCTTCTTGCTCCAAGCAGGTGACTGCGCTGAAAGCTTTGATGAGTTCACAGCAAACAACATTCGCGAAAAGTTGCGCGTCATTTTACAGATGGCTGTCGTGCTCACCTACAGCCTTGGAGTACCCACCATCAAGGTCGGTCGTATGGCGGGGCAATTCGCCAAGCCCCGTAGCGCAGACACTGAGAAGATCGGTGATCTCGAAATCCCATCGTTTCGTGGACATATTGTCAACGATCCAACTCCCACTCTTGAAGCACGTATCCCTAACCCCGATCGTTTAGTGCAGGCCTATCACCAGTCAGCCTCCACATTGAACTTGTTGCGCGCTTTCGTCAAGGGTGGCTTCGCCGACCTCTCACGTGTTCATGCATGGAATCAAGAGTTTGTTGGTTCAAGTCCTGAAGGTCAGCGTTACGAGCAAGTTGCCACTGACATTGAACGCGCTTTACGTTTCATGCACGCCTGCGGTGTTGACACTGAAAATACCGCAGCTCTGCACGAAGCCGATGTGTACACCAGTCATGAAGCTTTGCTACTCGGTTACGAAGAGGCTCTCACTCGTCAAGACTCGTTGACTGGTGCGTGGTATGACTGTTCGGCACACATGTTGTGGATCGGTGAGCGCACACGTCAGTTGAATGGTGCGCATATTGAATTCCTGCGCGGAGTCGGCAACCCCATTGGTTGCAAGATCGGTCCGTCGACGACCCCAGAGTTCATCCTTGAACTCTGCCAAAAACTCAATCCAGCGCAGATACCGGGACGTCTCACACTCATTAGTCGAATGGGTGCCGACAAGGTTGAAGATTCGTTACGACCACTCCTGAAAGCCGTTCGTGAAAGTGGTCATCCTGTGGTCTGGGCTTGTGACCCCATGCACGCCAACACCTTCACCTCAGTTGGTGGACGTAAAACTCGCCACTTTAATGAAATCATCCGCGAGATCACCGGCTTTGTTGCTGCTCATCGTGCCGAAGGAACATGGCCAGGGGGAATCCACGTTGAACTCACTGGCGACAATGTCACCGAATGCTTGGGTGGAGCCGACGATCTCACTGATGCCGATCTTGATGTCCGTTATCAAACCGTCTGCGACCCGCGTTTGAATGCGCGCCAAAGCCTTGACTTGGCTTTCGGCGTCGCTGAACTCATACGCTCTGCCGGCTTTGCCTGATTCATCGCTCCCACAGATCCTGTCCACCATTGATTCGTGGCCTGTCCCGCATGCCGCATGCACCGTTGTTCGCTCGGGCGAGATCGTCGCATCTCACGGAGAGATCAGCCGCGTCTTTCGCTTGGCATCCATCACCAAAGTCATCACCGCATGGGCTTGTCTGATCGCTGTCGAGGAAGGCTCGGTCTCCTTAGAGGATGCTGTTGGTCCACAGGGTTCAACATTGCGTCACTGCCTAGCCCACGCTGCGGGCTACGGGTTTGATACGAGTAATCCCATCATGGGTGTGGGCAAGCGACGTATCTATTCCAATACTGGAATAGAAACTGCTGCTCGCCATATCGCCAAACGAACGGGCATGACTTTCGCTGACTACATGAACGATGGAATCTTCGCTCCCCTTAAAATGCATGACACGGCATTAAAGGCATCACCAGCTTTCGGCGTGTTGAGTACGGTCGCGGATATGGCTCTATTTATGAAAGAACTGATGCAACCAGCATTGATCAGCGCCGCAACAGCCCTTGAAGCAGTGACGATTCAATTTCCTGAACTTGGTGGAGTGATCCCAGGACTCGGATCCTTTAAACCGAATCCGTGGGGACTGGGTATCGAAATTCGCCAACACAAAACTCCACATTGGACGGGAATCAAAAATTCACCGCAAACATTCGGTCACTTCGGGGGATCGGGATCGATGATGTGGATTGACCCACGAGTGGACATCGCTGTTATCGCTTGCACAGATCGCAACTTTGATGAGTGGTCGGGTGAAGCGCTCAGCGCATGGCCTAGCCTGAGTGATGCAGTGCTTGATTATTTCGACCGCGCACGCTGACTCCCCTTTCATCTGATGACCAATAACCGCCGAACTGAACGCGTCCTCCTCGGTGCTGTGTTCACTATGGAGGCTGGCGGAAGTGTGATCTTTGCTTTAATGGGCAACCTGCAGGATGAATTCGGTTTCAATGATGGTGGTCTGGGACTGATCGCCGCCGCCGGATTTCTCGCATCCTTCGTCATGCAAATCGTCGTTGCCCCGTACGCCGATCGTGGTCACGCTAAACGTCTGCTGATCATCGCCACCGTCTTGGCTCTCGTTGGAAACGCTCTTTTCGCCGCCGGCTCATCGTTAATCGTGTTCATCGTGGCGCGCTTAGTTGCTGGTGCAGGTAGCGGATTATTTCTTCCACCCGCGCGTGCACTGATTGCTTCACTTGATGAACAAGGAGTATCCGAACGACTCGGGGCAATGGGTGGAGTTGCCCTCGCCGGATTCGTCACTGGACCAGTGATCGGAGGGTTCTTAGTTGGACCACTCGGGCTGCGTTGGCCATTCATTATCTTTTCAATCTCGGCGCTCGTCTCGCTGGTCATCGTCAGCACTCAACGACTTCCGTTACTGACTCCATCAACCCACCCACAACGATTGGCCTTTGGTCTTTTGCGTCAACGCCAAGTCCTCGTTCCGATCTTGTTTTTGATTTCCTTGGCGCTTCCTGTCGGAATGTATGACGCTTTATGGGATCGCTACCTCACCGACCTTGGAGCCAGTGACAGCATTGTCGGCCTCAGTTTGGCCGCCTATGCCTTGCCATTTGTTTTGCTCTCACGTTTTGGAGGAAGACTCGCCGACCGCAGTGGCAAGATCAAGATCGCTTTTAGTGCTGTCTTGTTCGTTGCCCCATTGACCGCTTTATACGGTTGGTTCGCCACTCCCCTGATGCCAATCGTCTTAGGCATTATCGAATCCGTTGCCCAGTCTGCTGGTTCGCCAGCGGGCCAAGGAATGTTGGCTGAAGGCGCCCCTGAAGGACGCGCCAGTGCAGCCCAAGGGCTCGCAGGAGCATGCAATCAACTCGTTGCTGCAGCCGTCGCAATCTTGGCAACATGGGGTTATGGACACATCAGCCGAAGATTGTTGTTCAGCCTTGCTGGTCTCAGCGTCTTGGTATTGGGATCTGTGGCGCGACTTCTCGCACGCAACATTTCAGTTTCAGCTGAGGCGCTCAATAATCATGGCTAGACCCTGACCGCCACCAACACACATTGTTTCCATACCTATGTTCTTGTTGCGATCCTGAAGTCCATGAATCAACGTGGTCATGATGCGTGCACCGGTCATACCGAATGGGTGACCAAGAGCGATCGCTCCACCGTTGACATTCAGTTTGTCCATGGAAATTCCGAGATGCTTCGCTGAAGGCAACACCTGAGCGGCGAATGCTTCGTTGATTTCCACCAAGTCAATGTCATCAATGCTCATGCCAGCGCGGCGCAATGCCTGACGGCAGGCTTCAACTGGTCCGAGACCCATGATTTCTGGGTTCAACGATGACACTCCACTGGAAATGAAACGCGCCAACGGCGTCAGGCCGAGAGCCTTAGCTTTGGTATCACTCATCACCAAAACAGCAGCAGCGCCATCATTCAATGGGCAAGCATTTCCCGCAGTGACTTGACCATCAGGACGAAATGCTGGTGGCAGACTGGCGAGTTTTTCCAATGTCGTTCCGGCGCGCGGGCAATCGTCTTTATCGACAACAGTTCCGTCTTCAAGAGTTAACGGAGAAATTTCTACATCAAAGAAACCGTTCGAGACATTGGCGCTCGCAAGATCTTGACTGCGCTTGGCGAACCAGTCCATATCTTCACGGCTCACGCCTTCAACTTCACGAACGTTTTCAGCAGTCTGACCCATCGCCATGTAGGCATCGGCCAATCCATCTTGCGGAGTCCATACTGGCTGTCCACCAAGGGCACGCAGTTTGGTGCGCTCGCCTGGACCTTTGAAGACTGGGTTGGGAGCAGTGTCGGCGGCGCCAAACTGGTAACGACTGACAGCCTCAACGCCAGCGGCGATGAAACAATCTCCCTCGCCCGCCTTGATTGCATGAGCAGCCATACGAATGGTCTGCAAACTTGATGAGCAGTAACGGTTAACAACAACGCCGGGGGCTTCAGGGATACCAGCCAACAAAGCGACCATACGTCCCAAGTTGAAACCAGCTTCGCCGGCGGGCTGACCTACGCCAATGATCAAATCCTCAATGTCTGAGCCTTTGACGGATGGAACTTTGGCCATCAACGCGCGCACGATTTGGGCGGCCATTTCATCGGTACGCAATGACATCAATGAACCTTTATTGGCTCGACCAATTGGACTGCGGGCGGTAGCAACAATGACTGCTTCAGGCATGGGATTCCTCTTATTCGGGCACAGATGTGCGGAAAGTCAAGTTTAGCCAAAGGCACCCTCAGCCCCATATTTCCTGAGAAGTTTTCTGCCTAACCCGTGCCCTCACGCGCTGTTTCATTGAAAGAACGCAAGACCGGCCCTCTCGGGGTGACACCAATGCGGGTGATCGATGCGGTGTCTAGATGAGATTTCCAACCCACCCCAACATCAACTCCTAAAGCCCAAGCCATAGCCGATTTGATCGGCGAGACATGGGTGACCACGACCGCAGTGCGTCCCGAGAGTTGCGCCGCAAGGTCTTGGCAGGCCGCAGTCACACGAGCATGCACTTGATTCAAAGATTCCCCATTCGGCGCCGCAAAGTTATTGTCGCCACGCCACTGCTTCCACACTTCTGCTGGGATGTCACTTTGAGGGCGACCTTCATAGGAGCCATAGTCAAGTTCAATCCAGCGCTCATCAATCACCACATCGGCACCACACAACTGAGCAAACCTCTCGGCTGTAGCCCTGGCGCGGATCAGCGGACTGCACACAATGAGCGAGTCCGCATCAAGTTCTGGCGCCAAATGATGAGCAACGCGCTCGGCCTGCAAGACACCAACTTCATCAAGAGGATTATCGGCACGCCCCTGCAGACGTCCAGTGGCATTGAACGCGGTGCGACCATGGCGCACGATGATGATTGAACCCGTGGCAGTCATTGTGGCAAAGTCCCCCGACGAATGAAACCGTGACGCTGCTGCGGATTGGCGAGATCAAACTTCTTATAAGCAAAAATGCACAACAATAAACCCGCCACTTCAAATCCGATGTTGAGCATCCCACGATCAACTACTGGAAGTCGGTCTCCCGAAAACGAGATACCAGTAAACGGCCACCAAAAAACTTTCGTGTTGTTGAAAGCCCCATCAAAAATCAAATGCAGGAAGGCGCCGATCGGGATCGCCAAAAAACGTTTGCGCTGTGGTCGCCGACCAATGGTTGTGAGCATCACCACGATCAAAAGAATTACGCTGCCCGCTAACGAATGCAGTCCACGTGCACCACCCCAGATCCCGTCCACGACATCGGGCAGGAGAACACCGATGATCAGGGTCCGATAATCAAAAGCGGAGTCGCGAAAAACAAACCATACAGATAACACTGAAGTTCCGATGAACCAGAAAAACATTGGCTATCGAACGAGGAGTCGATTGCAGTTGGGACATTCGGCGGCTTGATCAGTGGGCAAACGCTTGATCATGTCAAGTTCGGATACAGAGATATCCATGTGGCAACCCCCGCAGACTCCGTGTTGGATGACAGCCACTGCGATGCCTTTGTAGGAAGCACATAAGCGGTCATAAACGGCTATGTCATCTTGCGCAATTGTCGATACGACGACAAGTCGTTGCTCTTGTAAGACATCAATCTCTGCCGTCTTACTTTGAGCGGCGCTGGCAAGCGCCGCACTGGCAAGAGATTCATTGCTCACAGCGGCGGCTTCGGCTTCAACCAACTGGCTGAGTTCGTCATCTGTGGCAGCGCTGGTTTCAAGTAACAACAAACCGCGATCATCAAGTTCGTTGCGTTGCGTTTCAAGGGTCTGCATCTCGTGTTGCAATGCTTCGGCCTCGCGGGCAGCAATGATGGTTTTCATTTGTCGCTCAAGTTTGGCGTGATGGGTATCGATACTTGCCGAAGCTTTTTCAATGGCCGTCAGTTCGGTTTCCATGGCTTGCTGTTGTGCTCTCATCTCGGCACGACGGCGACGAATACCAGCGAGATCAGCGATAGCACTTTGCAGTTGTGAACGCTCGGGCAATTTCTCCAAAGCCACTTTGCCTTGCTCGAGAGCCGTATCTACTTTCTGTAACTCGTAGAGTGCCTTGACATCCATAGCCACGACTGTACGCCCTAACTCGGACAAGCAGCCACTGTGTACACAGTTGGATCAATAGT
>BJGB01000061.1 GCA_014190215.1 Actinomycetes bacterium
ACGAGTGACCCCAGAAATTTCCCCCGCAGAATCACCATCAAGGACAACAATCTGACCTTGACTGTCGGTGAGATGCGCGTTGCTTGCGTTTTCGCCGTCAAGACGGAAGTACATCGCAGTTTCCTCGACGACGCCATACGGCTCACTGGCCACGATGAATAGATCTTCAGCAAGACCCACATACAGACCTTGACCGCTGCCTCGCAAAGCAAACATCAGACGATTGGGATTGTCACTTGCTGCTGCAGCGATGGCCACTGAACCTTCAAAAGATGAAACACTGCGCCGAAAAGCCTCAACCGTGTCCCCACAGGCACGGGCGTGCATATTGATCATCGCTGGAATGACCTTGGCGTCAGTTGTGATCTGTCCGGGAAAAGACAAACCGTGAGCGATCCGTAAGTCACCATGATTATCCACATCGCCGTTCAGCGCCGCTACGACATATGGGTGGCTGGTTGCATCGTCGTTAAGGTCACGTTCGCTGTTCACTGGATGAGCGTTGGGCTCACTGATGATCCCCACACTCGCCCAACGCGTGTGTCCGACCAAGGACAAGCGAGCGTTTGGATGAGTGAGCGCCAAGCGCAACAATTGATCGCTCTGAATAGCACTGCGTAACGCGCGGGTGTTATCACCAAGTTCGCCAATCTCAGCTGCCGCTTTATAGACGAATGACAAAATGCCATCAACGAGACGCAGAGAGTGATTTTGAAAGAGCGGATCCTTGGCACGCGACAACATCGCTGATTGAACTGCTGGGTCACTGTGCGACAATCCGTGGCCCCACACAAAAACATGCACCCCCGCAGAATCACGCCCACGTACTTCTAAGCGGTCCAGTGCGGACAACGCCTGCTGAATTGTCAAATATCCGCCAACTGCCGCGATACCAGCCTGACGACCAGCGAGTTCACCAACTAACAAAGCTGTCCGTAAACGGTCTTGCCCGATGGCCCACAGCACATCGCGTAAGGCAATCATCGCAGCAGTTGAAGCTTCGAGTTCTTCGGCATCAACCTCACTTTTTTCTAGAGTGGTTTCTAACTGAGCGACGACACCAGCGACCTGATCAAGTCGGCTTGTGATTGAGGCTGTCAGTTCATGATTATCAATCAGGGTGAGTACACCTGGTACACCTTTAAGAAGTTCATTCACAATCACCAAGTTCTCGGTGACCCTGCCGATATCGCTTCCGCTTCTGACCGCAGCATCCAAATGGCCAATAATCTCGGCTTGCGTTGGGGGCACTCGCAAGGATGGCCGACTGACGAGAGCGATAATGCCACACATACAGATCAGGTTACCGAACTACCTACCCGCCTACCCATCAGGATTGGGGTTCGACGCACTTTGCAAGGGCCACAGCAACCAAGCGGTCTGCAACCTCATTGGCTTGTTCCAATGAGTCCGCCTCAACCATGACTCGGATCAACGGCTCAGTTCCGCTGGATCGCACTAACACCCTGCCATGATCACCTAAATTCGCTTCTTCATGGGCAATCTCAGCCGATAGCAGTGCCGCAACATCATTCGGTCGTACAGCAACTTGAACATTTTTCAGTACCTGCGGAAAAGTGTGCAGGGCTTCACTCGCCAACTTGGAAAACTTCAAACCATCTTGCAGACGGCGACGCACAAACTGGGCCAGAACAATCGAAGCCAATAATCCATCACCTGTGGTCGCAAGATCGCGATGAATAATGTGTCCACTTTGTTCGCCACCTAAAACAAAGTTTCCAGATTCCATTGCGTCAAGGACATAGCGATCTCCCACTGCTGTGGTCACCACCTTGACTCCCGCAGCACGCATTGCCTGATGAAAACCCAAGTTGGCCATCACTGTCACAACCACTGTGTCCTCAGTCAAGGTGTTCAACTCGCGTCGATCTGCCACTGACAGAGCGATAAGCCTGTCCCCATCGACGATGTGGCCATTTTCGTCCACAGCAATAACGCGATCACCATCTCCGTCGTAGGCGAACCCCAGATCAACAGAAACACCGGTACCAGTACCACTGATGAACTCACACAAACCCTGCGGGAAGGTCGCCCCACAACCATCGTTGATATTTGTTCCATTCGGTGCATCATTCATAACGATCACATCCGCACCCAAGCGACGTAGCACCAACGAGGCGACATTGCTCATAGCCCCATTTGCAGTGTCAATGACAATGCGCAGTCCGGCCAGAGAACCTTCACCAAATAATCCAACTAAGTGTTCAACGTACAGTGGGACAGCATCTGATCGGCGTATCACAACACCAACTTCTCCATCTGTTGCGGGCGCATCGGATTCTTGACTGAGGAGAAAATGCAACTCGGCTTCAATGCGCTTTTCATCAGCATCAGACAGCTTGCGCCCACCGGCAGCAAAAACCTTTATACCGTTATCAGAAAACTTATTATGTGAGGCAGTCACCACGACACCCGGAACATTTTCTCGCGCCGAAATCATCGCTACTGCTGGAGTCGGTAAAACTCCAAGTTGTTCAACGCGGACACCCTGAGCAGCAGCCCCAGCAGAAAAAGCAGATTCCAAAACTGGACCTGAAACTCGCGGATCACGGGCAATGACTAGACGCGAAGAACCCAGAACATGGGCGACAGCGCGACCAAGGGCCAGCACATATTCGGGAGTAATTTCAGATATCGCCACACCACGAACACCATCAGTGCCAAAAGTGGGATAAACAAAGGGCGAATTGTTGGCGCCCGACATGAATAGCTGCGATCAGCGCTTCGTGTACTGACCGGCTTTACGGGCCTTACGCAGACCGTACTTCTTGCTTTCCTTACGACGTGAATCGCGGGTCAGTAAGCCGGCCTTTTTGAGAGCGCCACGAGCATCGGGATCAAGTTCAACGAGTGAACGAGCGAGACCCATGCGCATTGCACCTGACTGACCAGTAACGCCACCACCATGAATGGTTGCGTCGACGTCATATTGTTCTGTCGTGTTCGTCACGCGCAACGCTTCAACAGCAGCGTTCTGCTGAGTGGCGGTGCAGAAGTACACGTTGAGCGGCTTGCCGTTCACGGTATGAGTGCCAGTGCCTGGGCGCACGCGCACGCGGGCTACGGCTTCCTTGCGGCGACCAGTTGTCTGAGTAAGAGGCTTCGTCATTGTGTTGTCCTTGGATCGTCTGCTCAGCGAGCTTTAGCGTGTGCGAATGTAGTTGTCGTTGGATTCTGTGCGCCATGGGGATGCTGTGCTCCGGAATAAACCTTGAGCTTCTTGATCATCTGACGACCAAGCGGACCCTTAGGCAACATGCCGCGCACTGATCCGCGAATTGCTTCGTCGGGGCGGCGAGCTAATAATTTACCGAATGCTTCACTCTTCAAACCACCGGGGTAACCCGAGTAGTTATGCACCATGCGACTCTCGGCCTTACCCGATGTCAAGACAATCTTGTCGGCGTTGATGATCACTACATGATCACCTGAATCCATGTGCGGAGCGAAAGTCGGCTTGTGCTTACCGCGCAACAAACGTGCGACTTCGGTGCATAGACGACCGAGGATCATGCCCTCAGCATCAACAACGTGCCACTCACGAGAAATCTCGCTGGCTTTTGGCGAATAGGTGCTCATAGATACTTCTTTCAGAAAAGGTGCCTGACGCTACTTAGCCTGCAGGGACTGCTAAATGATACGAGCATTACGCGTAAAAACGACGGGGAGATCACTCAAATATCTGCTCAAGATACCCAACTTCCCACAGACATAAGCCGTGGGCAGGGGCAACTTGACCAGCCTCAGTGCGAACTCGGGAGTGCAAAATAGCCGACATCGACCCAGGGGTGATTTTGCCTAGCCCCACATCGACCAAGGTACCCACGATGGAACGCACCATTTGGTGGCAAAACGCGTTGGCCCGAATCTCAAATCGCAAAAGCCGAGATCCCCGTTCGCTCACCTGTTCAGTCCACTGAGCCTGAGTAACAAGGCGAAACATGCTGGCGGTGGGTTCGTTCTCAACGGGTTTGGGCTTACGGCAGAAAGCCGAAAAATCGTGCTCGCCAATCAGCGGACCACAGGCCAAATACATCAATTGCACATCCAGGCGCTCGGACACATGCCATGCGCTGGCCGCCAAAAAAGGGTCAGCCACTGGGTCATTGAGCACCGTATAGCGATAGTGCCGCCACTGCGCAGAGAAACGGGCATGAAAATCCTCGGCAGCCCACTCGGCGGATCTGACGACGATTCCAGGCGCACACATTTTTGTCAAGCGACGCGGTAAATGCTCAAGATCAATATCGACGGGGAGGTCACAACTAATGACCTGTCCCCAACCGTGAACCCCTGCGTCAGTACGACCGGCCCCAGTGATGTGTACTGGGAAACGCGAAATCAGCGAGAGAGCATCCCCGATCACTCCGGCGATCGTGCGCACACCCTCATTGACTGCGAAGCCGTTGAAGTACGAACCTTCATATGCCACCAACAAACGAGCCCGCTTGGTGGCGGGCTCGGAAGTACTCATAAAGTTTTAACTTGCAGCGAAGAACTCGTCAGACGAGTTCAATACGTGCCATCGGGGCATTATCACCCTGACGCGGGCCGAGCTTGAGAATACGCAAGTAGCCACCATTGCGCTCAAGATAGCGAGGCGCAACTTCAGCGACCAACTTGTGGGTCATTTCCTTGTCACCGAGGTAACCCTGGATCTGACGGATGCGGTGGATACTTGTGGCGTCACCATCTTGGGCCTTCTTGGCTTTAGTGATGAGTTTTTCAGCGATGGGGCGAAGTGCCTTAGCTTTAGCTTCAGTGGTCTCAATGGCCTCGGCTGCAATCAACGAAGCAGTGAGGTTAGCCATCATCAACCTTTGGTGCTGTGAGCTACCACCAAAGTTTCTGGCACGGCGTGGGGTTGCGGGCATGTTCTGTTTCCTTCGTTAAACGTTCGTCGGCTCAGCCGCGAAGTGTGAGGCCACGCTCATCAAGCTTTTGCTTGACTTCGTCGAGGCTCTTCTGGCCAAAGTTGGTGATGTTCAGCAAGTCATCTTCGTTCTTGCTGAGAAGTTCGCCAATGGTGTTTACCTGGGCGCGCTTCAAACAGTTGCGAGGACGCTCTGAAAGATCGAGGTCTTCGATAGCGATGTCTAGATCTGGGCTAGATGAACCAGCCAAAATCACTTCACCGAGTTCAAGTCCCTTGACTTCTTCGGACAAGTTAGCCACGAGATCAACCAATGAACGCAGTGTTGCGCCGGCCGAAGCGAGTGCATCACGTGGTGTGGTCGTTCCATCAGTCTCAATATCAATCACTAACTTGTCATAGTTGGTTGACTGCTCAACTCGTGTCGGTACTACGTCGAACATGACGCGGCGCACCGGCGAGAAGATGGCATCTATTGGAATAACACCAATGGTGCGAACGCTTGAGTCGCGCTCACGGTCACTTGAGTTATAGCCACGACCCTGCTCAACGGTGAGGTCAAGCGCAAGACGACCCTTTGAGTTGACATGAGCGATGACGAGATCTTTGTTCAAAATCTCCACATCGGCTGGACACTGGATATCGCCAGCGATCACGATTGCTTCACCACGCACATCAACACGAATGCTGACAGGCTCATCGGAAAGGGAAGTCAGCACGATGTCCTTGAGGTTGAGGATGATGTCAGTGACGTCCTCAGTAACACCGGCAATGGTGTCAAACTCGTGCAGGGCCTCTTCGAACTTCACCGTCGTAATGGCGGCTCCGGGGATTGAGGACAGCAACACGCGGCGAAGCGAGTTACCTATGGTGTGGCCGAAACCGGGTTCGAGAGGACCGACAGAAAAACTCTGCCGGTTATCTTTTGGTTCGCCGATTGCTTCGACTGTGGGGCGTTGGATGACGAGCATTTGTCTCTTCCGTTCGTCGGGGTGGTGGAATTACTTAGAGTAAAGCTCAACGATGAGCTGTTCACGTACTGGTACATCTATGTTCTCGCGGGCTGGTTCATTGCGAACAGTGACTTGCTTGCCACCATCTCCGCTTTCGAGCCAACCCACTAATGAACGGTCAAGGGTATCGACATTGTGCTGGATAACGATCATTTCTCGGGCTTTTATGGCCAAAGTGATGACATCACCCTTCTTGACACGAGCACTTGGGATGTCAAGACGCTTGCCATTCACCAAGATCAAGCCGTGGCTCACGAATTGGCGAGCCTGGGGGCGGGTGCTGGCAAAGCCGGCGCGGAAAACCACATTGTCAAGGCGCAATTCGAGAAGACGCAAGAGGTTCTCACCAGTTGGTCCCTGAAGGCGGTTGGCTTCGTCGTAGGTCTTGCGGAACTGACGCTCAAGCACACCGTAGATGTACTTCGCCTTCTGCTTTTCCTGGAGCTGGGCTAAGTATTCGCTGCCTGCTGAGCGACGACGCGTGCGACCGTGCTGACCTGGCGGGAACGGACGACGCTCAAGGGCTTTACGACCTTTTTCGTTTTCGAAAATATTGGTGTTGAGACGGCGCGACAAACGCACCTTGGGTCCGGTGTAACGGGCCATCGCTTAGTTCCTTTTCCGCTTGGGCAACTTGCACCCATTATGAGGCACTGGCGTGACATCTTTAATTCCGGTCACTTCAATACCAGTGTTCTGCAACGAACGAATCGCTGTGTCACGTCCAGAGCCTGGGCCCTTAGCGTGAACTTCAACACGACGCATACCTTGTTCGAAAGCAGCCTTAGCAGCCTTCTCAGCAGCCATCTGTGCTGCGAATGGAGTGCTCTTACGAGAACCCTTGAAGCCGACGCCACCACCAGATGCCCACGAAAGCACATTGCCTTCAGTGTCCGAGATACTGACGATGGTGTTGTTAAACGAGCACTTGATGTGACACACACCAACGCTGATATTTTTACGCTCACGCTTACGGGGGCGGCGACCGCCTGGCTTTGGCTTGGCCATGATTACTTCCTCACTGCCTTCTTCTTGTTAGCAACTGTTCGCTTTGGTCCCTTACGGGTACGAGCATTGGTTTTACTGCGTTGACCGCGTACTGGTAGACCCTTGCGATGACGGATCCCTTGGAGGCAACCAATCTCGATCTTGCGCTTGATATCTGTCTGCACTTCACGGCGAAGGTCACCTTCGACAGTGACATTCTGATCAACCCATCCACGAAGTTTGTTGACTTCTTCGTCGGTGAGATCGCGAACGCGAGTGTTGGGACTGATGCCAAGATCGGCACACATTCTTTGAGCAGTCGGTTTGCCGATGCCAAAAATGTAGGTAAGAGAAATCTCCAAACGCTTTTCGCGTGGGATGTCTACTCCAGAAATACGGGCCATGCTGTTTCCTTATTCTCTTCTCAGCCTTGACGCTGCTTGTGACGCGGGTTCTCGCAGATGACCATGACGCGGCCATGCCGACGGATCACTTTGCACTTCTCGCAGATTTTTTTTACACTCGGTTTGACCTTCATGGTCATCTCACTTCTTTTTCGTTAGATGGATGTCATTCACTTATAGCGATAGGTAATGCGACCTCGGGTGAGGTCATACGGGGTGAGTTCTACTTGCACTTTGTCCCCGGGGAGAATACGGATGTAATTCATTCGCATCTTTCCGGAGATATGAGCCAAAACTTTGTGGCCGTTCTCCAACTCCACCCGAAACATCGCGTTCGGTAGGGATTCGAGAATCGTGCCTTCTAGCAAGATGGCATCGTCTTTGGGCTTGGACAGAACTGACTCCTAACAGGGCGGATATTGCAAACTGCGATGCGCCACGAAAACGCGTGCAGGATTGGCCATTGGGCCGAGTGGAAATGCTACCGCCGAGACTTACACCAACCAATCGCCCGAGGCAGGAAAGTTGAGAGTCTTTGTGAGTCTTCAACACAGCCCAGCCCAAGTCATCAAGTTGGGCAATCAGGCCCCGCTTTTCGGCGTCACAGATCTCTGCCAAGTTATCCACAGAACCCATTTAGTCGCTCTTTCGGGCGAAATCGATAGCAGTCGTCAATAAGCCAAAAACCTCGTCTGGTCCCTTTGAACCGTCAATAACAACCAAACGGGCATCCCGACCGTAGAACTCAAGCAGTGGAGCGGTCTGGCTTTCATAGAGATCTAAACGCTGACTGATGCTCTCGGGGGTGTCATCATCGCGTATGACAACGTCTCCCCCACAAGAGTCGCAGGTCCAGGGGTCCCTCTTTTGAGCCGTGGCGACATAGTTCGTTCCACAATCGCGACATGCCCGCCGAGAGGAAATGCGTTGAATAACTAAATCGCGGGGCACGTCAAGATCAAGCACGACATGAATGGGTCGCTCCGCCGCAATACTGTCAAGAGCCATAGCCTGAGCCACAGTTCGCGGAAAGCCATCCAAGATATATCCGCGGGTGCGTGCATCATCTTGCTCAAGTCGCTCGCGAATGATTTCAATCATGATCTCATCGCCTACCAGACGACCAGCCTCGATGACCTGTTTGGCCATCCTGCCAATCTCTGTACCTTCACGAACGGCGGCACGTAAAATTTCACCTGTCGAGATATGTGGAACGACAAAATGTCGCGAGATACGTTGACACTGCGTGCCCTTCCCCGCTCCTTGGCGACCCATGATGATCAGCCGTACGCCCGCGGTCATGACTTAGCCCCGCCGCCGCAACCAAAGCTGCGTTGACATCACTTCAGAAATCCCTCGTAATTGCGCAACATCAATTGGCTATCTACTTGTCGCATTAAGTCAAGTGCAACACCCACGGCAATAAGGACCGTTGTACCAGCAAAGGGGAACGACTGAACGTCACCCACCCACAACACGATGTACGGCAAAATCGCAATGAATGCTACGAATAACGCGCCCGGCAATGTAATTCGGTTAACAACCTTGCCCAAGTAACGCTCGGTCTGCGGTCCGGGTCGGATTCCAGGAATGAATCCACCTTGACGACGAATCTGATCAGCTTGACGAATCGGATCGAAGGCAATCGAGTTATAGAAGTATGCGAAGGCAACGATCAACAAAGCAAACGAGACGATGTATAACAATCCTTGTGAAGACACCAAGTTGCGATCCACCCAAACAGTCACTGTGCGTCGCCAACCAGTATCAGAACCAATGATGTTGGTGAGCAATACGGGCAGCAACATCACGGAACTTGCAAAAATGATCGGCACGATGCCAGCCTGATTGACCTTCAACGGGATATAAGTGCTTTGTCCACCGTACTGGCGACGTCCGACTACCCGCTTAGCAAACTGCACAGGTATGCGACGCTGCCCAAGTTCAACACGAACTACTGCAATCAAAATACCGATTGAAATGGCAATCAAAATACCGAAAACAACCCACTTTTTACTTTGCAGAATTGAGTAGTAACTAAAGGGCAATGAACTCACCACTGAAGCAAAAATCAAGATACTCATACCGTTACCGATACCGCGCTGGCTGATCAATTCGCCCATCCACATCAACAGAGCAGTACCGGCGACGAGTGAAAGAATCACCAGCAGACCCCGAGGCCACATGCCATCAGGCAGCAGCACAATGTCTGGAGCGTTACGAGACGCAGTAAAGAATGCCGAACCACGACCTTGACCAAAAATAAATGTCAAACCAGCAGCTTGCAAGAGCGCGATCGCCATCGCCACATAACGAGTCCATTGCGTAATTTTGCGCTGGCCCGTGGCACCCTCTTGTTGCCATTCTTCAAGTTTGGGAATGACGACTGTCAACACCTGCATAATGATGCTCGAGGTGATGTACGGCATGATGCCCAAGGCAAAAATCGCGAACGAAGAAAATGCTCCACCAGAGAACAAGTTCAAGAAACCGAGAGCACCCTGCTGACGTGCCGATTCGCGCAACTGTCGTACCGCAAGATCATCAATACCAGGAACGCGGATATGCGCTCCAAGACGATACAAAAGCACCATCATCAAGGTGAACAAAATCTTGTTCCGAAGGTCAGGCACCTTGAAGATGTTCTTCAGGTTTGACAGCACGTGTGTTCCTCGGGTTCTAACTCGGTGTGATAATCGGTGAGCCCGATATCAGCGGTTGGTGAACTGGTTGCCCTTGGCCGCAGGACGAACCTTGTACGGCAACGGGATGATGGTGACTGAGCCGCCAGCTGCTTCAATGGCCGCCTGCGCTGCCTTGGAAACGCCGTGAGCATGAACTTCAACTGCGCGAGTAACTTGTCCGCGAGCAAGCACCTTGACAAATGCACCCTTATGCAGCACGCCACGAGCAAAAAGAATCTCTGGGTTCACAACGGGCTCATCAATTTCGGTGAGTGAATCAAGGTTGACAGCCTGGTACTCCACGCGGAATGGGTTATTGAACCCCTTCAACTTTGGAACACGCTGCTTGAGGGGCATCTGTCCACCTTCGAAACCGCGAGCAACTTTGCCACGACCACGGGATTGCTGACCCTTGGTACCACGGCCGGCAGTCTTGCCGCCCTTGCCACCGATACCGCGACCTACGCGCTTTTTTGGATGGGTTGAACCTGGTGCTGGTGCTAGTTCGTCGACGCGCATTGGTCAGCTCTCCTTCGAATCTGTCGAAGATGTGACTTCGATAAGGTGCGGAACTCGGGCGATCATGCCGCGAATTTCTGGGCGATCGGGCAACACATTACTCTTGCCGATACGACCAAGACCAAGAGCGCGCAATGTTCCACGGCTCTTCGGCTTGGCATGGGTACTGGATTTGATCTGCTTCACCGTAATGGTG
>BJGB01000062.1:0-3995 GCA_014190215.1 Actinomycetes bacterium
AAAGGGGGCGCTGACCTTCTACGATACGAGGGTGCGAGTTTCTACTAGGGGTGACTATGCCTGTCGAGCTTTACTATCGCTCACCCTGCATATTGAGACTCCCCTTCCGACCTCAGTACGTGATATCGCTGAACGAACTGGTCTCCCACAGCCTTATTTGGAACAAATTCTTCTCGCACTCAAGGGTGCCGGTTTAGTGAAGTCAAAAAGGGGTGTCGGTGGTGGTTACACACTGGCGCGAGCACCCGAAGATATTCGTCTGAACGAGATCATCGCCGCTGTTGATGGTCCAATTAGTTTGGGCGATTTCGGAGAGCCTCACGCTGATGGAGCGTGCGACCACGAAGGGCAGTGCGTTCTTTTAGCGATTTGGAAACAAACTGGTGATCACATGAAACATCATTTAGAAGGTTTCACCTTGGCCAGTGTGGCTCAAGCTGCACAAGGCAAAATTAATTGGCCCGAATCACTTCACTAACGTGAAGATTTAGCGACTGCCGAAAGCACGCCATTCACGTATCGACTTGAATCGTCTGTGCTAAACGTCTTTGCTAACTGCACTGCTTCATCAAGAATCACAGCCTGAGGAATATCGAGACGGTGTAGTAACTCAAAGGTTGCCATACGGAGAATATTTCGATCTAAGCAAGGCATCCGATTCAAAGTCCAGCCATCTGCGTGCTCACTAATCAATCCATCAATAACTTCTTGATTATCGGCGACTCCACGCACAATCAACAACGACACCGCGTCAGGGGGCTCAACGAGACCAGCAATGACGATATGACCACTAACATTCTTGGTGTCTGCTTCATAAAGCAAAGTCAGCGCTCTCTCTCGAGATTGTGAACGCTGATCAATATTCGGCGTGCGTGAACGACGCTGAGCCATCAGGATCAGACTCGAGTGAGGTATTCGCCAGATCGAGTGTCGACCTTTACTTTGTCCCCAATATTGATGAACAGCGGAACCTGAATAGTTTTGCCAGTTTGCAATTCAGCAGACTTGCGTGCTCCTGATACGCGGTCACCTTGAATACCAGGCTCGGTTTTGGCAATCAGCATCTCAACCGAAGCAGGTATTTCGACAGAGACAATCTCATCATTGTAAATCGCAATAATGGCCACCATTGACTCCACGATGTAATCAATCGCAGACCCAAGGGAAACTGGAGCAACATTCAACTGATCGTATGTTTTGGTATCCATGAACACATAGTCATCACCATCACGATAAAGAAATTGCATATCCTTCTTGTCGAGCATGGCTTGCTCAACGCGAATTCCTGCGTTAAAAGTCTTTTCAAAAACATTGCCGGTGCGAACGTTACGTAGTTTTGTCCGGACAAATGCCCCACCTTTGCCAGGCTTCACATGTTGAAATTCAACCACTTGGAAAAGACCATTTTCCAACTCAAGAGTGATTCCATTTTTCAATTCGTTAGTGGTGATGGCAGGCATGTCGGTTCCTTGGGGGATGTGTTGAGTGTTCGGTTAGAAAATTCGGTGATCACTATGAGATCTTCTACTCGTAGACCGCCGAACCCTCCACGATAGACCCCAGGTTCGATAGTCACGACGTCTCCTGGTTGAAGAATTGCCGTAGAAGAGGAATTTAGGTAGGGGTCTTCATGAATTAGGAGTCCGACACCGTGGCCTGTCCCATGATTAAACATCTCTGCGAGCCCTGCCTCATGAAGCACTTTGCGACACATGGCATCTACATCTCGAGTTGCCACACCAGGACCCGCTAGGGCTACACCGGCTGCTTGAGCCTCTCGAACGGCCTCGTAGGCGTGAACCTGCTCGCCGTTCATCTCCCCTATGACATAAGAACGCGTCATATCTGAGTGATAGCCGTTGACCAACGCCCCAACATCAATGATCAAAGTGTGACCCTCCGCTATGCGGGTATCGGTTGGAGAATGGTGTGGTCGCGCTGCGTTGATCGGACCAGTGGCCACGATGGTGTCATAGGAAGGACCGTCGGCACCGAGTTGGCGCATGAGGTAATCCAATTGGTCGCGTACATCCTTCTCTGATGGTTCGCTGAGCAACATTGGTAGCACTTCAGCAAGTGCTCGATCAGCAATACTGCATGCCTGACTAATGAGCGCGATTTCTCCGGCGTCTTTGATACGGCGGATGGCCCCTAAAGCGGATGATGCGGGAACTAAGTCAACTGATAGCGATGTCTTTAAAACTTGAAAGACATCAAATGTCACGTGTGCACTTTGAAACCAAATGTGTGAGCGCTTACTCAGGCGATGCGCGAGGGCTTCAAAAACACTCTGTTGGGTTCGGCACTCAACTACTTGCACAGCAACACCGGACGCATTGATCTGTGCAAGTGCTTGCTCGGTGTAACGCCCATCAGTGAACAACCACATATCCGCAGTAGTGATCAGTAACCAACCGCTTGATCCAGTAAAACCAGTGAGCCATCGAATGTCATTTAGATCACTGAGTAAAATTCCTTGAACGGCAGTCTCTTGCCCTAAAAGCTCTCGTACTCGCACGAGGCGCTGAGCATGCCATTGTTCGGCGGTCATGATGCCGACTACCCGATCTGGCGAACAATGGCAGCGACAGCTTGTTCGTAACCTACAAGTCCTAAACCAGCAATTGTCTGGCTTGCTACTGGGGTGATCACGCTGAGATGGCGCCAAGGCTCACGAGTGAGCGGATCAGAAATATGAACCTCGATCACCGGGCCAGCGAAAGTCGCCAATGCATCGTGGATGCTCCACGCATAGTGAGTAAAAGCGCCAGCATTGATGATGATTGCCTGCACCCGACCCCGCGCCGCATGAATAGCGTCAACGATGACACCTTCGTGATTTGTCTGCAGATGTTCCACCTCAAAGCCGACACCCGCGGCGACATTAGTGACGGTTCGTACATAGTCGTCAAGAGTCGCAGTGCCATAGATTTCAGGCTCACGTTCACCCAAAAGATTGAGGTTCGGTCCGTGTATCAACAAGATTGTGGGCACACCCCGACGATACTTGCTCAGGGCCGACCTGTGGAGCGTCATTACATCGCGAACGGCTACAAACGCACTACTTACGGCTTATGCCAAGGACAAGAACGATGTCAAAACCTCACGAACTAAGTCTGAGGGGACATTAGAGACCACTTGCGGACCGTGCTCTGAGTCCAAGACAAAAGTCAACCCTGATAGGGCTTTCTTATCTCGGGCCATGGCATTGAGCAACGGCTCAACGCTCATCCCAGGAGGGACACGAGATGCCAAACCGTACGTTTTGGATACCACTAACTCGTGATAATCCACGCGTTCACTTGAAATACGATTCATGGCGCGCGCTAAATGAGCAGCAAAAACCAAGCCAATAGCGACGGCCTCACCATGTGCCAACTGGTGACCACCGACAATTTCTAGTGCGTGTGCCAAGGTGTGACCATAATTAAGCAAAGCTCGTTGCCCACCTTCGCGCTCATCTTTTTCGACAAAAGAACCCTTGATTCGTACACACTGGGCAACGCGCTGCTCAAGGCTCAACGACAAGAGATCGTCACCGGTGAGGAAGTGATATTTAGCGACTTCGCCTAAACCACAGCGCATTTCACTCTCGGGCAAAGTGGACAATGCATCTAAATCACAGATGACGCCGATGGGCTGCCAGTAGGCTCCCACCAAATTCTTTCCTTGCGGCAAATTGACACCTGTCTTGCCTCCGATGGCAGCATCGACCATACCTAGAAGAGTTGTCGCGACATGAATGACTGGCGTACCGCGATGCCATGTGGAGGCGGCAAAACCAGCCACATCTGTCACCATTCCTCCTCCGACGGCGATGATCACATCGTGACGCGTCAATCCCATTTCCGCGAAGCCTTGCGATAGCGATTCAATTGTGGCAAGAGCCTTAGCTTTTTCGCCCCGCTCAATCACAAAGCGCTTACTCTCGAAGGGAAGAGTGACATCACTGGGTATTCCCTCTTGAGTGACCACGGCGCAACGTTGAACAGTGG
>BJGB01000062.1:4005-10587 GCA_014190215.1 Actinomycetes bacterium
ACTGGATACGAGCGGTCACCTAGATTAACGACAACAGTTTCAAGAATCATGGGACCGCCTCCATCCTCACAATAGTTGTTAAAGCGTCCACAACCTCGTTGATTTTAAGGTCTGTGACGTCAATGGTCGAAGTTGCCAACGAGGCATACACGGAACTCCGTTCGCTATACAACTGCGTCAAACGTGCCCGTGGATCATCATCAAGGAGCGGTCTGTGACCTTGTTTGCTCAGTGCACGCGCACTTACTCTGCGGGTGATGAGATCCAAATCGGCGGTCAGCCAGATTCGGTGAGTCATGTGGGAAATGAGAAGCCGATTACTCTGACGCAACACACCTCCACCAGCGACCGCGATCACTAATGGTTCAACTCGCGCGGAGGCATCGCTGAGGGTCTGTGCTTCTAGGTCACGAAATGCTTCTTCCCCGTCGTTGGCGAAGATATCGCGGACAGATCGACCAGAAGATAATTGCAGTTCGTCATCAGTGTCAAAGAAACCGTAATTAATACGTTTCGCTAAACGACGCCCAACCGTGCTCTTGCCAGTTCCCATCAGACCAATGAGGGCAATGTGGGGGCTTTTCGCCGACTGAGTCATAGCGCCTGTTGCGTTGACTCTTTTGCAGAAATAGCGTTGCGTACGAATTCCGCTACTGAATCGCCACCGAACTTGCGTTGGGCTTCAGCAGCCAAAACAAGTGCAACCATTGTTTCACCGACAACTCCCATGGCAGGCACGGCAGTGACATCGGTTCTTTCCTTGAACGAAACTCCCGCTTCTTTCGTGATCACATCGACAGTTGGAAGGGTTGGCTTATTCAATGTTGCGAGCGGTTTCATCGCTGCGCGCACTACGAGTAACTCGCCAGTGGTCATGCCACCTTCGGTACCCCCAGACAACGATCCCGTTCGTACGAAACTCTGTGTCGCCTCATCCCAATGAATCGGATCGTGAGCCAAACTTCCGCGCCGTGCAGCAACTTCAAAACCATCACCGATTTCAACACCTTTGACAGCCTGAATACTCATCATCGCTTGAGCCAACAAGGCGTCCAATTTCCGATCCCAATGCACGTGACTGCCGAGTCCGACTGGCAATCCATAGGCCAGCACTTCCACGATTCCACCTAATGAATCGCCGTCCTTGGCGCATTGCTCAATTTCGGCGATCATCAAAGTGGCGGCAACTGGGTCAAAACTACGAACAGGTGATTCATCCACAACACTTAGATCTGCTGGTGTGGGACGCGTGGCATTCACGGATTTGGCCGATCCCATCTGAATGACATGTGAAATTACCTGCACGCCGATTGTGCCTAAAAGGGCCTTCGCTATCGCCCCTGCGGCAACTCGAGCAGCAGTTTCCCGTGCACTGGCGCGTTCTAAAACATCTCGCGCATCAGTGAAACCGTATTTCTGCATTCCGGCAAGATCTGCATGACCTGGACGGACCTTGGTGAGGGGATCGAGAGTCGCCCCAGGTGCTGGATCCATCTCTTTATGCCATTTATCGGAACGGAACCATTCGGTATTCTTGATTTCAATCGCCACTGGTGAACCAAGTGTTCGACCGTGACGGACTCCCCCGACCAAGGTCACTTCGTCTACTTCAAAACGCTGGCGTGGTCCGCGTCCGTAGCCGAGGCGACGGCGTGAAAGTTCCAGTTGTATATCTTCAACTGTGATCTGTAAACCTGAAGGCAAACCTTCAATAATGACAACTAACGCTTGTCCATGGGACTCGCCGGCGGTGAGATAACGCAACATCGTGTATCAGGCTACCGTTCGCCTAGGACAGTGCCTGTGAGGCTGCTGAAAGCATTGCTTGAATATCGGGAAGATGACCAGTCCAAATCTCTTGCTGAAGGGCCGCCTGATGTACCAACATCCCGAGACCATTCACTATTTGGCACCCTTTTTCTTCGGCGACCCGCAATAAAGCGGTATGCAAAGGGTGATAGACGAGATCAACGACGATGTGGCGCTGTTGCAACAGATCAAGCGGGATGGGCAAGACTGAATCCGACCCTGTCTTCCCCATGCCCATGCTGGTGGCGTGAATAATGAGGTCACATTCTTGTGTTGCGCGCCAGAGTGCAGGTTCATCACTCAGAGCGATCGCTCGTGAACCGACAGGCGCTAATCCAGCAGCAAATACTGCGCCATCTAAAGAGCGGTTGGCCACGACCACTTGCTTGCATCCGTGACGTGACAGCGCGTCAACGACCGAGCGCCCAGCGCCGCCAGCGCCAATGACAAGCACCGACAAATTCTCGGTGTGCACTCCATGAGAACGAAGGTTCGTCAGCAAACCCTCACCGTCGGTACTGTGGCCAACTAGTGCGCCGTCACTGGCAACCTCGACGGTGTTGACACTGCGAAGGGCGATTGCTGAAGGACTGCTTCGATCAACCAAAGTCGCCATCTCCGTTTTATGGGGCATGGTGACGCTTAAACCACGTAAATGCAAGGTCCGCAGAGCACTCAAACTGTCGGCCGTCTTGCCAGCAGCAACTTCAAAGGCAACGTAGACCCAGTCCACGCCCAAAGAACGAAAACCAGCGTTATGGATGACTGGTGACAAACTGTGACGCACGGGGTCACCAATAACGCCGACCACGGATGTCTGAGCGCTAATTCGTACTTGAGTGTTCATATCACAGGACTCCAGCGATGATCGCCGCTTGAACATTGACTTGATGTTGCGAAAAAGTGGCGGCGAACTTGTGATTCCCGTCTTTGTCTGAAAGAACATAGTAGAGATAAATGCACGGCGAACCATCCTGAATTTCACGACAGAGGGTGTTCCCCGCAGAGGGATTTGGCGCTGGGGACAATGCGGCAGCGATGGATTCTCTACCCGGATTTGAAATGGGGGTGGGTGGCAACCCTGTGTGGAGGTAGGTATTGAAGGGTGTGTCAATTGCTTTCAGCGTAGAAAATGAGAGTTCGGAATTCTGCTTATAAAAAAGTGTTGCATCAATCTCTAGGGGCATTCCAAGCGCCAATCTGTTGTAAATCACTCGGGCAATCTTGGGGCGATCCTGGGCAACTTTTGCTTCCCTTTCAATAATTGAAGCGATAATCAACACTTCGTATGGTGATCGGCCGACAAGCTTCAAAGAATCATCTAATCCTTCTTGACGACCTACACGTTCCATCAATTTCAGCATTTCTTGTGCTACCTGTGTCGCAGATTTGTCCCCAGAAATGAGGTATGTGTCAGGAAACAAAAGCCCTTCAAGAGACGTCACTGAATCAGGCTGATACACGGATCTCACCGCTGAAGTAGTCGTCTCAGCGTCACCAGATTTAGCAAGAAAATCCTCAGCATCAATGGAGGGGACTACTTGACTCAGGCGTTCAGCGATTTGTGCAAGGGTGAAACCTTCTGGGAAGGTGACCTTTCTCAGAGTCTCATTCGGAGGCGTTCGTAAAACCCGCAAAATATTGCCCATATGATCACGGGGCCGAAGTGTGTAATAACCGGGAAGGATCTCAAGTCCTCCCTCTGAAGAGGCGTAAGAACGAAACACGGAATCATTGACGATAAAACCATCCTGCTTGAGTCGCTTACTCAAAGAAGAAAGATCATCAGTTTCAGTAATCAGGAATATCTCCGTCGCATCGGCCTCCCCACTTGGGTTGACTTGCTGCAGATACCAATACTTGTGCGCTCCAAATGCGACTGCAACTACAACTAACACTGAAACAAAAAGCATTGCAACTATGTTGACGATTCGTTTGCTAAGAAAACCATCCACAACTAGCGATGGTAAGACCCGATGTTCATGATCAATATCCAGAGACTCATTCACGAAGATGCCGACTTTCAAGCCATGCCTGCAACATGATTGCGGCAGCCACTTTGTCGACATATTGACGACGCGCTGTAGCGCTTAAGTTGGCTTCCTTGAGGGCGCGGTCGGCAGCTACCGTGGTCATACGCTCGTCAAACATCTCTACAGGCACAGACAAAACCGTACTCAGTCGACGAGCCTCCGTGGTGGCGGCCTTTGCCGCCGGACCATGACCGCCCGCCATTAATAGTGGGAGTCCAATCACCACAACCTCAACTTCTTCTTGCAGAACTATTTCAGCGATTTTGAGATGATCTAAGCGAACAGACTTTGTTCGCAAAATAACACTGTGTGGGCTAGCGATGGTACCGCTGAGATCACTCACAGCGAGGCCTATCCTCTTTGTGCCGAGATCAATACCAAGGGCACGCATCAGGAGCGAGCCGCCACCTCGGCGAGACGTAAAGCTTCGGACAAATTCTCAGGAAGCTTTCCACCAGCCGTGGCAATATCTCCTTTGCCTCCGCCGCCGCCCCCGACCGCCTTGGCGGCATCTTTGATCAACGCCGTTGCCAAGAGACCGCTTGTCGGTGTCACTGCGGCCACAAGCGAAACACCTCCTTCGGGAGTTAGTCCACCGAGGACGACAGCACGAATTCCAACCTGTTGCCGAATGGCTAAGGCCAATTCACGAAGATCGCCAGGTGATAGTTCATCGACACGCGCCACAACGATGCCATCTGTTGCCCCTTGTGCCAAGCTTACGGCTCCGAAAACAGCGAGACGAGATCTCAAAATTTTGTTCTCCTCTTGCACCGCCTTGAACTCATCAAGTTTACGATGCACCCCAAATAGAAGTTCCTGGGAACTTGTACCCAAAAGTAAGGCCGCCTCATTCAAGGAACGATGCTCGCGCTGCAAAAGTTCTAGCGACCTGATGCCGGCAACCGCTTCAATTCTCCTCAAGTTGGCGCCCACAGATCCTTCAGAGATGATGTGAATCAATCCAATATCCCCAGTAGCGGTGACATGGGTTCCACCGCATAATTCAACAGATGGTCCGGCTGATAAAACTCGCACCCGATCGCCATATTTATCACCAAAGAAAGCAATCGCACCCTTCTCTAGGGCTTCGTCTTTAGAGGTTTCTAGTGATGTCACTGCGGCATTGTCTAGCGTCAGAGTGTTCGCAAGATCCTCAATACTCTTCAGTTGGTCACTAGAGAGTGAGTCATAGTGACTGAAGTCGAAGCGCAACCGTTCATCGTTGACTAAAGAGCCAGCCTGTTTGACATGCTCCCCGAGAACCTCGCGAAGCGCCCAATGCAAAATATGTGTCGCAGTGTGGTGGCGTCGAATAGCGGTACGACGCAGACCATCAATACTGGCCTCGACTTCTTGATTGATGAGCAGTGTTCCCGATATCACGCGACATAGATGCCGACGTAGTCCCGGCAATGCATAGGTGGTGTCAAGAACTTCGTAGTTTCCGGAGGAGGACGTAAGAAACCCCGTGTCGCCAACCTGGCCACCACTCTCCGCATAAAATGGAGTCTGTTCGAGGAAGACATCAAAAAAACCATCGTCATCGGGAATAATTGCCATTACTTTTGTTGAGCAGGATTCGCGTTCATAACCAACAAATCCACCCGTACCATGCGATTCCACCACCTCTCGGTATAGCTCCATACGCGAGTCGTCAGCGACATTGCCTTTACGCGCCGCCTTTGCCCTCTGACGCTGCTGATCCATCTCCACGCGGAAACCTTCAAGGTCAACTGAGAGCACGCGTTCAGCCACGATCTCCTGAGTGACCTCGAGAGGAAAGCCGTAGGTGTCGTGCAGCAAGAACGCTGTGGAACCCGACACCACATGATTTTCATCTGCTTGATTCAACTCAGTCTCAAGAATAGAAAGACCAGTTTTTAGTGTCTGTCGGAATCTTTCTTCTTCCTTTGTTAAAACACCCAAAATGAAATCTTTTTGAGCAATAACTTCTGGGTAAGCCTCACCCATAGTGCTGATTGCGGACTCAACAAGGGCCGGCATCACCAATTTTTCGGTCCCTAATAAGTAGGCGTGGCGAACCGCACGGCGAATAATTCGCCGCAACACATAACCACGACCTTCATTAGAAGGAAACACGCCATCGTTAACGAGCATCGTGCTTGACCGTGCATGTTCGGCCAATACACGCAAGCTAAAACTTGAACGATCTTCATAATCGCCAATTTTGTATCTCGACCCTGTGACCGATTGGGCGGCCTCAACAATCGGGAAAATAGCGTCCGTCTCCCAGACGCTGTCCTTACCTTGAAGGAGAGCCAATATTCTCTCAAGACCTGCGCCCGTATCAATGGAAGGCTTTGGCAGCGTCACACGTGACCCATCGCTCGACTGGTTGTATTGCATGAAAACTAAATTCCAAAACTCCATAAAACGGTCACCGTGCGGATCATTTAACGGTCCACCGGGTGGGCCAAACTCGGACCCACGGTCGATATGCAGTTCGGAGCATGGTCCACAGGGCCCGGTATCTCCCATTTGCCAAAAGTTGTCCTTATCCCCTAGGCGTTGGATGCGATCCATAGGCACACCAACTTCTTCGTGCCACATTGCTTCAGCCTCATCGTCACTTGTATGGACCGTCACCCAGATTCGGTCTCCATCGAAGCCCAAAGACTCAGTCACGAACTCCCAACTCCAAGGAATCGCTTTGGCTTTGAAGTAATCACCGAAAGAAAAGTTGCCCATCATCTCAAAGAAGACGAGGTGACGCTTA
>BJGB01000063.1 GCA_014190215.1 Actinomycetes bacterium
CAATCAGCAGTTCAGTTGGCGGAATAATGGTGCGCAAGGTCGACATCCTTTCATTCTGACCGCCCAAGCAGTCAACTCAGTAGTCCGAAGGAGTGGCTCTCACCCGTGTTAGCGTCTTTTTATTGTTCTCTTGACCCACACATTGAACCGTTTATCTGATGCCTGATTCCGCTTCCCCCGATACCGCCGCCGTACTCAATCAGAGATCACTTTGGGCGACTGCTCTACGGCATGCCGGAGTGGCGTATTTAATTTCACGTCTATGCGTCATGGTTGGGGCCGCTATCGTCGCCGCAGAACTGCGAGCCGACGATAATAAAATCAGAGAGCGACTGGTCTGGGGATTTGTTGGCAAAGTTGATCCGCAAACGCGTACGGGAGTACTGCCGCGCTCTGCGGGCTCAATGATTCTCGACGTTCTGACATCGTGGGATGGGGCCTGGTACATGCGCATCGTGCGCTACGGATACCCAAGTTTTGTTCCACCGAATATCACCTATGACGACCCACAAGCTCGGGTGGCCTTCTTCCCGACTTACCCGCACCTTGTGCGTTTCGTCAGTTGGCTTTTGCCGGGAGGCGACACTTTTGCGGCACTAGTCCTCAATCTTGTGCTCGGAGCAGCGTTCATTGTTTTGGTCGGTCTCTTAGCCCGTTCTTGGTTCGGTGATCTCGTGGCTCAGCGGGCCATGATCCTTTGTGCAATTTTTCCTGGAAGTTTCGTTCTATCGTTCGCATACAGCGAAGCACTATTGCTGACTTTGGCGGCTGCGTGCCTTTTGCTTCTCGACCGCGAACGATGGTTGTGGGCAGGACTCATAGCCATGCTGGCAACGGCCACACGACCGAACGGCGTCGCCCTCATCGTTGCCTGTCTCGTGGCTGCAGTGATGGCGGGGCGGGCAAAGAGATCGTGGCGTCCATTGATTGCCCCGCTGCTTTCTCCACTCGGTTTTCTTGGCTACCAACTATGGATCAACCATCACACCCATGAATCAGGAGTCTGGTTCCGCGTCCAAGGTGAGGCGTGGAAAGAAGGTGCAAGTTTCGGATTCACGGCTATTCGCCGCACTCTTGAAGCCTTCACACAACCATTATCTTCTCCCACAGATTTAGTCACTGCGGCATCGTTCGTCTCCATGCTTTTATTGGTTTGGATTATGTGGAAACGTCATCGACTCCCACTGCCAGCCATGGCTTATTCAGCGGTCATCTTGATCCTGATGCTGTTGCCGGCAACAGTCACGGCGCGTCCAAGATTTTTGTTTACTGCTTTTCCATTGTTCATCTCTCTTGCGGTATGGCTCAGTGATTCCAAACGGCGCGAATGGTGGCCCTATGTTGTCGGTATGTTCCTCGCTGGTTTGACAGCGCTGACGGCTCTCTACGGTGTCTACGGAGCGATTCCGTGATCAAGCGGCTGCGCCAGCGCTACGACATCGTCACCCTCACAGTTCTCGCATTTATTCCCCTTCTTTTAAGTGCCCCCGGCAAACTGCCTGCAGACACAAAGTTGTATCTCTATCTCAATCCGGGGCGACTACTCAGTGACGCTGCTTGGACATGGGACTCTCGCCAACTTGGCGGGTGGGTCCCCCATCAAAATGTTGGTTATCTGTGGCCCACTGGCCCTTGGTTTTCTTTTTTCAATTGGCTTTGCGTACCCGACTGGATAGCCCATCGTCTGTGGCTCGGATCGTTGCTGATCATCGCCGGATTAGGAACCAGGTGGCTAGCAAAACATTTAGGCCTGTCTCATTCAACACAGTTCATCGCTGCTATGTGCTATCAACTTTCTCCTTTTGTTTTGCCATACATTTCACGAACATCTGCCTTGCTACTTCCATGGAGCCTGTTGCCATGGATCATCGGTCTCACTCTGCTGATGATCAAGCAGCGCCGCTGGCAATATTTTGCAATTTTCGGATTACTGATCGCATCATCTGGTGGCCTCAACGCCACGGCTTTGTTGATGATCGCCCCAGCACCGCTGGTGTGGCTGATTGATTCATATAAGCGAAGAGAGATGAATGGAAAGCAGATTCTCTCAATCCTTGGACTTTTGGGAGTGATCACGGGCTTGATGTCTGCGTGGTGGATTGCTGGGCTATCCACCCAAGGGAAATATGGAGCGCCAGTCCTGTCGTATAGCGAAGCCCTGACGTCCACATCTGCCACATCGAGCGCGCCCGAAGTTCTACGCGGATTGGGTTATTGGATTTTCTATGACCGCAATGACATCACCGCTTTGACATCAGCGTCAACGCCATATCAAACCAATCTCTTCGTCATCGGCTGTGGACTTCTGGTGTTATCTCTTGGTCTTTTGGGCATCATCGTCCATCAACGTTTGCGACGCCCCCTGAGTTTGATGCTTCTTGTTGGGGTCGTCGCTTCCGTCGGGGCGTATCCCAGTAGTTCCCCTGCTCCGCTTTGGTCGTACTTCGCCGACCATCCCAAGAGCGCTATCAGCTTGGCCTTGCGATCATCATCGCGTGCTGTTCCCCTTGTGGCATTAGCCGTGGCCATCGGACTTGGCATCAGCATCCAGCATCTCATCGCGAGGTATTCGCAACGATCTCAGCGTGTCCCGTTTTTTCTTATCGCAGCCACAACCCTGATGCTGTGTGTCAATATGCCAGCCCTATTTGGCGGGCGACTCATTGACCCAGCAATCTCGCGACCTGAGAATATCCCTGCGTCATGGGATCAGGCAGCGGATTTACTGAATGCGCGTTATGAACTCGGTGACACAGGTTCGGTGCTCATCCTCCCAGGCATTGAGTCTGCGGCCTATCGCTGGGGATATCCAGTTGACCCGATTCTTCCGGGCATCACCAAAAAGCCACTCATCACACGCGATTGGTTACCTCTCGGAAGCGCTCCCTATATGGACCTTTTGTATGCCCTCGATGATTCGTTCCAAAATGGCACAGCCGATCCAGACAGCATCGCACCGATTGCTCGATTGCTCGGCGCTGACACTGTGATGGTGGTGAACTCCTACCAATATGAGCGCTTTGGACTCAATCGTCCAGAACGCTCCTCATCGCTGATTGCCTCCGCTTCTGGTCTGACACATCTGGGTGATTTTGGGGAAGCGACAGTCAACCTCGCTCCAGGAGTCGACGCCCCTGACTTACAAGACTTTCCTGCCACCGCACTTCCCGAAATCTCTGTGTACTCAGTCGAGGATTCAGAACCCGGACTACATATCAGTGACGCCCCGCTCCTCGTCTCTGGCGACGGCTCGGGCGTTGTTGATCTTGCGAGTGCCGGTCTCATAGATGGCCAATCAACAATTCTTGCTTCTGCTGCGCTTGACCAAAACTCTCTTGACCAAGCACTCTCCACAACGCCCGAATTATTCGTCACCGATGGCAATCGCCGACGCGCTCATCATTGGCGAAGTTCGCAAGATGTGTGGGGAGCGACTGAAGATGAATACGCAGTGATTGACGGTCTTGATGTCTTTGATAATCGCTTACCAGTCTTTCCGCTAGCAACGAATCGTCTTGAGACTCAGTCAACTGCAATGAACACCACGGGAATTCGCCTCAGCGCCACTGCTTACGGTCCGCTCTTGTCGTATTTACCGGAGTATCGACCGAGCAATGCCAATGATGGGAATCTGGCAACGTCATGGTCCGTGGGTTGGGGTGTCAATCCCGTTGGTCAAATACTCACTATCGCCAGCGAACAAGCCAATCTGGACAAACTCTCGCTGATATCAACATCACACACCGATCAAGAGCGTGCCATCACACAAGTGTCAATCAGCGTTGATGGATCTGCGTGGAAAACTCAACAGTTTGAATCTGACGCAAGCACCCAGATAATCACTCTCGAGCGACCTGGTCAGGTGGTGCGTCTACGCATTGATGCTGTCTCTCACCCTGACAAACTCAATCCTGTCGGGTGGGTTGAAGTTTTACCTGAGGCACTGCGCAGTGCAGAGATCATCACAGTGCCGAGTGATGCCAGTTCGCGAGCAAGTGCCAGCACCGCGGTGTCGTATGTCTTTACCCGACTGCGCTCTGATCCCTATGATGATCGCCGTCAAGATCCGGAAATGTCCATCAATCGTCAATTTTTACTGGCACATGATGCATCTTTCAACTTGACCGCTTCAATGGCAACGACGACTTTAGATCTTGCAGTTGATGCATGCATCGACGACCTCGTGATCATTGACGGCATCTCAATTCCTATGAGTGCGCAGGATTCCAGGGATGGTCACGTTCTACTCACTTCGTGTTCCCCAGTGACATTGCCGAGCGGTGAACATCAACTACGAACATCAACTCTGAGTGATATCAAGTTTGACAATGTGATCTTGCGTTCGACCTTGAGTGCCCCCGCTCAGCCATCCTCCATCGCGCCAATCGCTCAGACACGGAGCACACGCTCGGCGACCATTCCCGAATGCCCATCAGGCTGCTGGATAGAAATGCCAGAGGGTTGGAACACTGGCTGGTCGGCATCACTAGACGGCCGCCCATTACCAGCATCAGTCGCCAGTGGTGGCGGCCATGCAGTGTGGTTTGTCCCTGCCAGTTCGGCGACAGATATAAAGTTCACTGCTTCTTGGACGCCACAACGCAGAATGTGGATCGGTATCGCGCTGACCGTCATTGCCATATTGTGCTCACTGATCGTCTTGTGCCGACCCCGTTTACGTCGCCGCACATTTCTGTCTACGAGTCCCATCACAGAACCCGCTCACAAAGCCAATCAACAACATGGGCCTACCGTGGCGCTGATCAGTAGTGTTCTCGCTGCGGGGGCACTCGGGGCACTTGTGATTTCGCCGGTCTGGGGCATTGCGATTGCCGTGTTGTGGACGATCCTGCACGGCTATCCACATGTGATTCGCTCTATTGGATTCTCCTTAGTGGCGCTTGCTTTGCTGTACCTCTTGATTCAGCAAAAACGCTACGGATTTGCATCTGGATTTGATTGGCCCTCGCATTTTCGACGAGCGCACCGCCCAGCTATGGGCGGCCTAGTACTTATTTTCCTCGGTTCTTGGGCAAGAAGCGAGGAACCCTCAGGCGAACACATGCGAAATCACGCTAGCGTTTAGTAGTCATGAGCACTGAACCACGTCGCTGCTTGAGCGTCATCATTCCCTGCTACAACGAACAAGGAACTATTGCCTCATTAATCGCCATGGTTCAAGCATCACCTTGGGTGCAAGAAATCATTGTGGTTGACGACGGTTCGCAGGACAAATCACGTGAGATCCTAGAAGCCATCAGCGATCCACAGGTACGAGTCATTATGCATACAGTGAATCAAGGCAAAGGCGCTGCCCTGCGAACAGGCTTTTCGCATGCGACTTCGGATTTCGTCATTGTGCAAGATGCTGATCTGGAATACGACCCCTCTGAATACCCCCTAGTGCTTGAGCCGCTACTGGATAATCGTGCAGATGTCGTCTTTGGATCTCGCTTTCTCTCTGGACGACCGCATCGAGTTCTATATTTCTGGCACAGTCTTGGAAATCGTTTCCTGACGCTGATGTCAAATATGTTTACCGACCTCAACCTCACTGACATGGAAACTTGCTATAAGTGTTTTCGTCGAGAAGTTATACAGGCAATTGACATTGAAGAAGATCGCTTCGGATTTGAACCGGAGATAACTGCCAAATTGGCGAAGCTGCACTTAAGGATTTACGAAGTCGGGATTTCTTATTCTGGACGCACATACGACGAAGGTAAGAAGATCGGCTGGCGCGATGGTGTACGAGCAATTTATTGCATCGTGCGCTATTCAAAAGTTGGCGACAAGTTAAGTCCTCTTTTGAATCGCTAACTCTTGCGACGATGTAGAACGGATTTCAGCATCTTTCGAAATTGTCCAAGCCGATGGAGAATGCCCCAACGGGTGACCAAAAGCATGGATTCAGCAATAATGCGACCAGACATTTTTGAAGTTCCCTTTTCGCGATCAGCGAACATGATCGGAACCTCGGAGATCACCAGTCCTTTACGCGACAATCGCACGACCAATTCGGTCAAGAAGGCATAACCCTCAGCCGCTGTAGTTTCTGGGGCAATCGCCGTGAGAGCTGTGGCGCGATACGCGCGAAAACCCGAGGTGCAGTCACGTACCGCAACCCCCAATATTGCTGCCGTGTAGAGGTTGCCCCATTTCGAGAGCAGTCGACGGTGCAATGGCCAGTCCTTGGTTCCACCGCCCTCAACATAACGTGATCCAACAACTGCATCTGACCCTGCGACAATAGATGCCAGCATCGCAGGTATGACGCGTGGATCATGTGAGAAATCAACATCCATAGAAACAACGACATCTACTCCCCTGTCAAGGGCGACTGCGAAACCTTGCCGATAGGCACTCCCGAGACCTTGTTTACTCGCCCGGTGGAGGACCTCAATATTGCCGAACTCCAGGGCACACTGCTCAGCGATCACTCCAGTTCCATCTGGACTATTGTCGTCAACCACCAAGAAAAAGCCCTCGGGAAGTACTTCTCGAAGTAGATGCAAAAGCCGAGCGATATTTTCACTCTCGTTATAGGTGGGTAGGACAACTGCAGTAAGCACGGGACGCTAGTTTAGCGAGGTGACGGTAGTGCCAGGGGTGACAGCGTACATTGCGACTGGTTGGCCCAAAAGAATGAGCTGTCGAACCATCTCGGCAATGGGAGCGGGCAAGGCGGGTTCAGCAAATAATAACGAGGCCCCCGGGGTGTCAAGTGAAGGCACTAATTCACTGCGATCAGCGGCTATCAAACCCTCTCTAATATCATTCAACAATTGCTCAGCGAGTATCGCTTCTTGGGCAGTCCGCGGATCAACATAAGCAATCTTGGTCAACGCCTGATCAAGATCCGCACGAGCGATTGCCGGACCGACGACGACCCACAAAATCTCATCAACCGATATTTCGCTACGTACTCGGTGCGGTAATGCTGCCGCCGCAAAGAAAGATTCGACACCCACATCAAATCCCTGCCGCTCGAGTTCCAAGAGGGATCCAAACCCTGTGGCATTCAAGGTGTAGGGGTCATACATTCGCAACAGATAGGAACTTTGATGATCAAGTCTCTGCATTGCTTGGGGAATGAGTTCACCCACTATTCGTGAATCTGTTGGACCAGGAAGATGCACTCGTTGATGTGCTTGCACAGCGCTAGTCACAAGCAACGCGCCCACAACCGCCACACCAAGAGCAGTCAAAAGTCTCTGTGTCTTAAGCCACTGCGAAAACCCGAACATTCGACACAGCGCAAAACACGAATGAGCGATTGTGAGTGCAGCAAGAATCCACAACCAGCGAATTGTGTATTCAAAATATGGTCCAAAGATTCGCAACACGGAGACCATTGCCACGATGAGAAAACCGCAGAACATCATCTGCATTCGCAGTAAGCCCGACAGACCTCGGCGACGCGCTAACAATGCGACGAATAAAACCAGGGCCACAAAGGCTATGAAACCCGGGTAGCGGGCCCAGTTTTCTGATGGAGCGTGAGCACCTGGGCCTGTCAACCAAGGACCAAGAATATTCATCTGTGTGGCGATCACTCGCACAGCCGAACCAAAAGCAATCGTGGGCTCAGAAGGCGAAGCAAAATGTTGCCAAAGCACTGTGAGATTGCCTGGGGTACGCCGCCATTGATCAAGAATGGAGGGACTCCACATCGCTAAACCAACCAATAGAGAAATACCTGCGGTTTGCAAAATGAGACTCTTGCGGCCAACGTCATAAATGAGCACGCTGAAGGCTCCGAGTAATGCCGCAAGTACGAGAGGTACATATCCTGCGTGACATTGAACGCAATAACTTCCTACCGCCATCGCAAGGATGAACATTGTGGCGCGTCTCTTCGGGCTCGAACGAAGGACTGGTGCAACAACCTCTGCGATGAGCAACACAAAAACCATAAAGGGCAGAACCGCAAGCCAAGGGTTCCATGGTTCGATCATGAAGTCCGTACCCGAGGATCGAATAATGCACAAACTCACTAGACCCGTCAGAGCAGTCAAGAGGCGTCCCCCACGCCTGTATGCCAACAGGCATGCAGCGAGGATAGCCACGATGTGCACGCTGACGACGGCCGCCATCAACGCATCGCTACTACGTGCCCCCAAGAGATACATCGGCAGCATCGCCACCCACAGTGCTGGACCAGGATGCGAACCTTGCGTCCCTGCGTCACCAACAATGCGTCCTGCCGCACCGACTAAAGGAGGATGAGCCAAAAAACCACGCATGTGCAGTTCGGCCTGAGCCATATCACCTGCAGGAAACCAGCGATCCCGACTGATCAGAGTGACCACAGCGATCAGCAGGGGCACACTGACGATTGCCGTGATCAATCCCACGCTCTTGCCCTCAAGCGAACGCTGGCGCAAGGATCCAAACACGTCAAAACCCTACTCGCCGTGGGTTCGTCGACGGTTGCATCAATAACCCCGCCGACAAGGTGACACCTAGTAAGATTCAGGGGTCATGTCTGTGCTGCCCTCTCTGCGTTCTTTAGTGCGCGTCACGGCAGTGACTGTGTTGCAGCACGACCTACCTGGATTACCCGATGTAGTCACGCAAGAAGTCGCTTCGTTCACAGTGCAACGACTGAGTGTTCTCGCCGCCCATATGCGACTCGGTATAGCAGCGATCGCTCTGTTCGTACGTCTCTTCGCCTCAATCGCTGGTCAACCACGCTTGCTATGGCTGAGTAAGACTCACCTTCCCCTTTTGGGCGAGTATTTCCGATTAATTCGTTCTTTGTCCTATGCCTATATCTGGGAAAAATGGCCCGACACGCGCTCCGATGGATCACCCGCATGAACAGCGTGCAACCAATTTGGGATGACGCCAAAGAGTCAAAAATGTCATGTGAGGTGTTAATCATCGGATCTGGTGCAGGTGGAGCCCCCACCGCAGCACTCTTGGCCGAAGCCGGCTTTGATGTCCTCGTTGTCGAAGAGGGTCGATGGGTTGAACAAGGCTCAGTTGCTCCATTTTCATTAGATCAAATGGATCAGCAATATCGCGGTGGCGGGGTCACAGTGGCACTTGGTCTACCGAGTATTGCCTATACCGAGGGGCGTTGTGCTGGGGGAGGCACTGAAGTGAATAGTGGCTTATATCGACGGCCACCGACTGAAGTTGTTGAACGGTGGCAAGATCGCTGGGATGTTCGCGATCTTGACCCCGACGAATTAATGAAGACTGCCGCTGAAGTTGAAACCGATATTCATGTCACTCATTTGCCTGGACCCGCATGCATCCCGAGCCAACTTCTTGCGCAGGGCGCCGATGCCCTGGGTTGGAAAAATGACGAGAGTCCGCGCTGGATGACCTATCCCGATGGCAACCCGCGGCATGGCCAGCGACAGTCAATGACGCGTACCTATTTACCACGCGCGGCGAAAGCAGGGGCGCGTATCTTCACACAATGTCGCGTCAACAAAATCAACATTTCCCATGGCAAAGCCACATCTGCCGGTGTCTCATTGGCGAATGGTCAAGCAGGAACAATTAGTTTCAAGTTCGTCTTTGTTTGCGGTGGCGCAATTCAAACACCTGCGATCTTGCAGCGTTCTGGATTGCGAAAAAACATCGGCCAAACCTTGGCAGTTCATCCAACCGTCAAACTCTCCGCTCGTTTTGCCGATGCCATCAATGTGCCTGATGATGTTCCCGTGCACCAAGTCAAAGAATTCGCCCCTGATCTCTCATTCGGAGGTTCGGCTAGTCATGCAGGCCTCATTGCTCTTTCCTTGCTTGATCAGTGGTCGGATTTCAAGGGTGCCATTGAAGATTGGCGCAATATGGCTGTTTATTACGCAGCCATAACCAGCGAGGGGCGTGGACGGGTGATGAGCGTGCCGGGATTAGTTGATCCAGTCGTCACCTACCGTCTCACCGCTCGCGATCGCGAACTATTGCGTAGTGGATTGTCCCGACTTTCATTACTGATGCTTGAGGCAGGCGCTACAGAGGTCTACCCCGCATTTCGTGGAGCGCCGATCATACGTGGGCGCAAAGATCTGGCAATAGCGCAAAAACGCTTCAGCGTGAATAAGGCGAGCGTGATGACCGTGCATCTTTGTTCGACGGTTCCCCTGGGCGAAAATCGCCAGTTGTGTGGAGCCGATAGTTACGGTCTCGTGCACGAGACAAAAAATGTTTATGTCAACGATGCCTCACTACTCCCGGATGCCCCAGGAGTCAATCCTCAAGCCAGCGTGATGGCCATCGCTGTTCGTAATGCCCGCCACTTCATTGCACAGGAAAAGCCCCATGCCTAACAATTCAACCCATCTTCCTCTGATCATCACTGGCGCAGCCGGTTGGCTTGGTCGGGCATTGAGCTCCCATGTCGCGCACAATGCCGATGGTCTCGGTGTCTCGCAACTGATTGCCCTCGTGCGCGATTCCGAGGAACAGGCCCTTTTGCAATCTTCTCTTCCGAAAGAGAACAATCTTGACCTCAGGATTCTCATTGGCGATGTCACCAACACATCAGATATAGACCGCCTATTTGCGTTATCCTCGTGCGCCTTT
>BJGB01000064.1 GCA_014190215.1 Actinomycetes bacterium
TTGATGGCGTCGAACACGTTGTCGGTGAGGGTGAACCAGTACTGACTCTGAGGGCCTCCGCTTTTGAAACCTTGCGACTTTTAGGAAGTCGGCGGACCGACAGTGAAATGCGCCAGGCCGACTTTGTCGGTGATTTGGATGGTTTGTGGAATGGGATTACTCACATGAGTCTTCCCGAGGTGAGTCTCGGGGAGTAGTTCGCCTACGATAGGGCGGGTTATTCACAAGAGCATCGCATGCGATGATCACGATCAGGAGAAACGCAATGGGTCAGTTCACAGGCAAGACAGTTCTTATCACCGGAGCCTCCTATGGGCTCGGCGAGGGTTTCGCTGAAGGTTTCGCTAAAGAGGGCGCGGATCTCATCTTGACCGCGCGCACCAAGGATTTGTTAGATGTGGTGGCCGAAAAATGTCGTTTATTTGGCTCAAAGGTGACCGTCATCCCCGGTGATGTCTCGATTGAGGAAGATGTTGTGCGCGTCGTATCTGGTGGTATCGCCGAACATGGCAAAATTGACGTTCTCATCAACAACGCTGGCGTTGTTGATCCACGCGGAATCGCTCCCGAGCGCTTCGACATGACCACATGGAATTGGATCATTTCGATTGATCTCAACGGAGCGTTCATGTACATGCGTGAAGTTGGTCGTCACATGTTGGAACGTCAGAGTGGCAACATTGTCAATATTGGGTCCATTCTCGGTAATGGCGCTAATGAGGCAACCGTTATCGCGTACACCGCAGCCAAGGGTGCTTTACGCAATCTGACGCAACAGCTCGGCTGCGAATGGGCAGATCGTGGCGTGCGCGTGAACTCTGTGTCACCTGGTTTTGTCGTCACCGAGATGACAGCGCCGATGTTAGCGGCCATGGGAATTGATACCTGGATTGCCAGTCGCACCCCCATGCGACGGATCGGTTTACTCTCCGAGATTGTTGCTCCCGTGATGTTCTTGGCTTCTGATGCTGCGAGCTACATCACTGGTCATGATCTGCTCGTTGACGGGGGTACGAATGCCTCTAACGGCACATATCAGATTCCGCCGATTCACCATGAGTGGAATCAGGACACGGCAGGCAGAGTCGGTAAGGGTTACCCAGGTGTGCAGCCTCGTCCAGATTGGTATCAGGCTTTGGAATTAGGAATTCCCGGACTGCATTACCCTCTTCCCGAGGCCTAAAAAAGCTTTAAGCCTGTGGTGTTATTTCAAGAGGTCTGTGACGTGATGATCACGCATCGCTGATTGCGCACGCTTGATCACTTCAGTCCACAGTGACATCGCGCGCTCGCTTGATGAGTCAAGAGTACCGACAGCGAACACTGGAATAATCCAACTGTAAAGAACGCCAACTCGGTAATCCTCTAAGAATTGTTCAAACGGGTACGTGGTGACTCCATGAGCCACGAGTTCATCGTGGTATCCCTTGAGCAGAGCGGCTTCATGCTCCTTGCGGACATCAATTGGCAAACTCTGGCTCATCAAGTAAGCAACGTCGTACGCTCCGCCACCTTTACTGCTGGTCTGGAAGTCAATCATGAAGACATCGTCGCCATCGCCGAAAAAGAGATTGTCCAAGCGGTAATCAAAGTGCACAATGGTGTTAGGCATAGCGGCAAATCGATCAAGAAGTTGATGAACATTGCTACCGAACTGTTCCATCAGCGGAACCATGTCGGCGTCAACAGCGTGGGAGAAAACTTGCAGGAATCCAGGAAGCGACTGCTCGTAAATGGTAGCTCCGATTTTCATGCCTTCGCCGTTGATCGGAGGCATCCAAGCAAATGCATCAAGGCGGGATGACTCCCAAAACTCGGCGTGCAGACGGGCCACAGTCTTGAGCGCATTCATGGCATCTTTCGCATTGACTCCTACTGACTGATCGCCAACGCGCAGATGTCCGAGATCTTGAAGCAACAACACATAATTATCGGTGTCGTACTCAGCCGAGACTGAATACGCCTGTGGCACGACGCTGAGTTGGGGAGCGATCTCCACATAGAAACGTGCTTCACGTTCAAAGACTCGAGCGGGTCCGAGCATTTCGCGAATCATGGGATCTTGGGTCGGAATCTTGCAGATGATCAGCGCAGGTCCGTCTCCACCTGCATAAGTCACGGCAAGGCGCCCGACCTCACCCATAAAGCCGATGCCGGCGCCCATATTTTGTGCTTCAACAGTTGCCACTGATGTTGCTGCTGTTATCGCTCCACTGCTTCGCAGCGTGGTGGTCAGCCACTTTGCCGTGACTGAGGCAGTGCTAGTTGGCAAAGTGGTCACGAGTTTTCTCCTGATCGGGGTGATGCTGTAAATCGGTTGGGTGTAAATGCTGGCTGGATGATTTCTTTGGTATCCCAATCGTGGGTTAATGCTCGGTGTGCGATGCGCCAATCACCTGCACGACATTCAAAGCGGTCAAAATATCGACCGCCAAACTTTTCTAAAAACTCGCCGTCGGTACCGCGCACTCGGTGCCACGCTAAGACTTGTGTCTCAACATTGGCAATAGTCGGTGAGACAAAATCAATTGTCGGGACACCACAAAAATGCGTCGTTGAGATTGCATATGTCCGTAGTTTTTTCGTTACAAGCGTGGCGAAATCACTCCCCAAACCGACGAAACTGCCGTGGTCATCGGTGCCGTCTGGGTGATAAACCGAGGTCACTAAATCGGCGTCACAACGGTCAATCCCATGGCAATAGTCCATGATGCATCGTTGAATGGCGCGGGTCGCCACAGATGCTTCGGCCGCCGAGAGTGGGCCATTGACATCATCAGAAGTCGTCACACCTTCAGATTACAGAGTTCGCCGACTTAATTGACCATCGGGTAAGTTTTCATGGGGTAGGGCAACTAAGGTCGCCTATGAAGGTTTGCCGAATCAAGTTCGGCTCGTAATAGGGGAGAAGCATATGACTCAAGTACCAGTCACTGAAGGGGTCTTTTCTTGGCCTTCGCAGACGCCCCAATTGATCGGTAGTCGCTGTGTGGAGTGCGGGAATCACATGTTCCCCGTGCAGTCTGGGTGCCCAAAGTGCAGTTCTGATTCAACAGAGGAGGTTCTGCTGGGTCGTCGGGGGACTCTCTGGACATGGACCGTGCAGGGCTATCCGCCGAAGTCCCCTCCGTACGCTGGCAATGTTGACCCCAAGACTTTTCAAGCCTTCGGTGTTGGCTATATCGAGTTGCCAGGTCAGATTAAAATTGAGGCGCGTTTGACCGAGTCTGATCCCGCAAAACTGAAAATCGGTATGGAGATGGAGATGGTTCTCGTACCTCTCAATACCGATGAAGCAGGTAATGAAGTCGTCACTTTTGCATTCGCTCCAGTGGCCTGAAATTTCTCATCATTTTGAAATCACTACCGAAATAAATAGGAGAATCCCATGAGTATTGAAGTGGCAATTGTAGGAATCGGAATGCACGAATTTGGTCGCACCGAAGGTGTTTCGGGTATGGATCAAGGTGTTGTCGCTGTACGCCGCGCCTGTGCTGATGCAGGGCTGAAATGGGATGACATGCAGTTCGCCTTTGGTGGCTCGCAGGCCGCAGGTGCAGCTGACACGATGGTCTCTCAATTGGGACTCACTGGTCTGCAGTTCATCAATGTCGCCAATGGTTGCGCAACAGGTGGATCGGCTTTGTTCTCTGCCTACAACACCATTCGATCTGGCGTTTTTGATGTTGGTATCGCAATCGGTTTTGACAAGCATGAGCGTGGAGCGTTCCGCATTAATACCAAGGGCGCCGGTTTGGGTGACTGGTATGGCGCATCCGGCTTGGCACTAACGACACAGTTTTTTGGTATGAAGATCAATCGCTACATGCACGAGTACGGAATTACCCAAAGCAGTTTGGCCAAGGTTTCCGAAAAGGCTTTCCGCAATGGTGCGCAAAACCCGATGGCCTGGCGGCGCAAGCCAATCTCTGAACAAGAAGTTCTTGATTCGGCGATGCTCTCCTATCCCTTGACGCAGTACATGTTCTGCTCGCCAGGCGAAGGTGGAGTGGCCCTCGTTTTGGCTCGCGCCGATAAGGCACATTTGTATACCGATAAGCCGATCTATCTCAAGGCTGCTGCTGTGCGCAGTCGTCGCTTCGGAAGTTTTGAAGTGTTGGCTCCGTCGATTGCGCTTGAGCACAATGCTGGTCCAACAGTGGACGCTTCAAAGGCTGCTTTTGAAATGGCTGGTATTGGTCCAGAGGATATTGATGTTGCGCAACTGCAAGACACAGAGTCCGGTGCCGAGATCATGCATATGGCGGAGAATGGTTTTTGTGAGCACGGCGAGCAGGAGTTCATGATCCAGGCTGGTGAGACTGAAATCGGTGGGAAGTTCCCCGTGAATACCGATGGTGGTTGCTTGGCCAACGGCGAACCTGTCGGTGCATCTGGTTTGCGTCAGGTCTATGAAAACGTTCTGCAGTTGCGCGGACAGGCCGGCGCACGTCAAGTCCCTAATGATCCCAAGGTCGCCTACACGCATGTTTACGGGGCGCCTGGCATTTCAGGCGTCACGATTTTATCTCGCTGAGTATTTCCTCAGGAGGCATAGACCATGGCAGTTCTGACCAAGACATACGCTGACATTCGTGCCAGCGATATAGCCCTCATTGACGAAGAACGAAGTGTGAGTTGGGCAGAACTAGATCAACGTGTCAACGGATTAGTCAACGGGTTACGTCAAGCAGGTTTGAAAACTGGTGACACTGTCGCTGTGGTTGCTGGCAATCAATGTGAGTGGTTCGAAATTGCGCAAGCGTGTGCTCATGGTGGTTGGACATATGTGCCCGTGAACTGGCATTGGGTGGCAGATGAATTGGCCTATGTGTACGAAGACGCCAATGCTGTAGCCGTTTTAGTTGATCAAAGTTTTGAAGCCACTGTTTTGACGGCGCTCAAAGATGAGCGTGGTCGCAGCGTGAAGTTGATTGTTGGTATTCATACCGCGAGCAATTCATCAGCGCGATCAGATTCTCGTTTCGTGGACTACGAGGCAGTGATTTCATCGGGTGGCAGCGACGAACCAACCGATCAAATGCTCGGTGGTCCAATGTTCTATACATCGGGAACGACGGGGCGACCAAAGGGTGTGCGCGGAGCACTCTCGGGTGGATTGTCGATCACGCCGGACTTTATGCAATTAGTGGCAGCCGGCTTCTCTCAATTTCTGCCCATTCCGGGGCGCACAATGTTGTGCGGTCCCTTTTACCACTCGGCCCAATGGGCTTTTTCGTTTTTGCCGATGATCGGTGGCTCTGCGGTTGTGATGCAACACAAGTATGACTCGGCGGCAATGCTGGAAATGGTTGACCGCTACTCATGCACCAATGTGCATTTGGTGCCCACTCAGATGAAGCGTCTACTTGACTTGCCTGACTCAGTCAAAGAGAGTTTTTCCGGCACCTCATTGTCTACTGTTTGGCACGGTGCTGCTCCATGCCCACCTGCTGTTAAACGTGGTCTCATTGAATGGTGGGGACCCAAGATCACGGAGTACTACGGCAGCACAGAAGGTTCCATCATCTCCACAGTTTCATCAACGGACTGGATGGCAAAAGGCGGCAGTGTCGGCAAGCCACTTGAGACAGTTGAAGTGATCATCGTTGATGATGCCGGTGCAAGAGTCCAACAGGGTTCACCTGGAACGTTGTATTTCAAAAACAAGATGGGCAATGACTTCACCTATCACAATGACGAAGCGAAAACTCGTGAGTCACATTTGGAGCCTGGTGTCTTCACGACGGGCGATATCGGATATCTCGATGCGGATGGTTTTCTCTGGTTATCTGATCGAAAAATTGACATGATTATTAGTGGCGGAGTGAATATCTATCCTGCGGAAATTGAAGGAGTCATTGCTGCACTTTCTGAAGTTGAAGATGTCGCCGTGATTGGCGTTCCCGATGAGGAATTCGGTGAAAGCGTCAAAGCATTGGTGCAACTCGCCGACGGAATCATTGCCTCACCAGAAATTTCAGAGATCATCATTAAGCATTGTCGTGAATTTCTGGCCGGTTACAAGAGGCCTCGATCCATTGACTTTATTGCTCATATCCCACGCACAGGGACCGGGAAAATTCAAAAGCAACCATTACGGGCTCCGTTTTGGGAAGGTCACGAGCGTCGCATTTAGCGACAGAGATGAGAATAAGGACAATGTCCGGAGTCGATTACAGTCGTTGTTATCACCAAGGAATTCGCGTGGCGAATCTTGAGCAAGCCATGACCGAGTTGGGCGCCTCATTGGGCGTCACTTGGTGCGAGGTTCAAGAGCGTACGCAGCAGGTGTGGACGCCCCAAGATGGAGAACAAACGATTCCCTTGCGCTTTACATACTCCTCAGAGGGGCCCCAGCACATAGAACTGCTGGAAGGTGCTCCTGGCTCGATTTGGGATGGTCGAGAAAATCCAGGACTGCACCATGTCGGCGTTTGGTCAGATGATGTTGCTGGGCAAACTCAGGCACTTGTTGCTGCAGGTTGGACTCTGGCTATGGCGCAGGCTCCACCCGACAAGGGTTACGGAGCGTTCACCTATGTGCAACCGCCGAGTGGGTTGATCGTGGAGTTGGTGTGGAGTGCGATCAAACCAATGTTTGATCGTTGGTTCGCCGGCGGACCGTTGGGCTGAGCATCGCTTGTCTAGCCCCACTCGAGATGGAGCTCATTCAAAGCGCGTAAGACAAAACCTGGCATATGTGAGAAATCGTTTTTGTTGGGAGCCAGTCGAAGGTTAGGCAGACGATCGAGAATTGCGTTTAATGCCAACGATTGTTCAAGTCGCGATAATCCGCTCCCAGGACAATGATGCTCACCGAGTGAAAAAGCCATATGGCGTTTCGAATTCTTGCGCTCTAGGTCCACCTCATCGGCATTAGGGAACATCCGCTCGTCACGATTTGCTGCTGCATAGCGAATGTGTACCGTGGCTCCCTTGGCAATAGCGACACCGTTGATTTCGGTGTCGGTAGCCACAACTCTGTAGAGACCCTGAGTGGGTGACTCCAAACGAAGAGCTTCTTCGATGAACTGCTCAACTAATGAACGATCTTCGCGCACGCGGGCATACAAATCTGGTTGGCGAAGCAGAATCCACAACGCCGAAGTAATGGCGAAAGTTGTTGTTTCATTACCACCGATATATAAATGGTCAACGATGGTGATGATTTCGTGATCAGACAACGGACGTTCACCGTTGTAAGTGGCGTTGATGAGTCCTGAAATGACATCGTCACCTGGATGCTGGCGCTTCTGTTCAATGGTGGCGTAGATGTAATGCTGAAATTCAACGATTTGTTCAGCCACCCAGAATTCTTGTTCAACAGACAATGGTCCGCTGAAGGGAAGAACCCAAGCAGAGGACCACTTCTTGAGTTGTGGAATATCTTGTGCGGGAAAACCCAAGATTCGAGTAATGGCTTGCACGGGAAGCGGAAGAGCAAAGGCCTCGACAATTTCCACGGTCCCACCAGAACTGATTCCTGGGCCAGCAAACTTGTCAATCAGATCACTGATAGTGGATTCAATAAAAGTCTGCCAATGTTTGGAACCCTCGCTATCAAAGTAATGATCAACCGTGTCACGAAATTGACGGTGCTCGGGAGGATTTGTGGACAGTGGGGTGACTCGTGGCCAACCCTTGGTTTCATAGACTTCGCGGGCAACCCCAGTGCGAGCCGCAGTTGCTCCCGTGCGAAAAATCTCTTGGTGTCGAAGGACATGCAGAACATCGTGGTAACGAGTGACGACAAAGATGTTCGTGCCAGGCATTTGGTACACCGGTTCCTCGTCACGTAACAGGCGATAGGTCGGATACCAGTCCTCTTGAATCTCGGGTGAGTACAGATTGATGTCATCGGTCATGATTCTTGTTCCCCTCTGCAAAGTTACTCGCTACGCCTCCCGTAATCAGCGAGCGGGAGGGAGGTAATACGATTGTGCTATGACAACTTCCAGCGGATTCTCTGGCTCTTCAACAACAGACGAAGTTTTGAGCGGTATGGACCTGAGCGGCAGGCGATATCTCGTCACAGGAGCATCCGGGGGACTTGGCCTTGAGACATCTCGGGCCTTAGCCGCCAGGGGAGCCACAGTTGTGATGGCGGCACGCAATGTATCAAAGAATGAAGCAGCGATTACTACAATCAAAGAGCAGCATCCGCAAGCCCGCCTCGAAACATTAACTATCGAACTGGGTTCGCTGGCTTCGGTACGTGCGGCGGCATCTGAATTTGTCGCTCGTGGCGTACCTCTTCATGGCCTCATCTTGAATGCGGGGATCATGGCGACTCCTCAGGAAAAAACAATTGATGGCTTTGAGAGCCAGTTCGGAGTTGACCATCTTGGCCACTTCCTGTTGGCGCGTGAATTGTTGCCCCTCTTGGTTCAGTCGGCTCCCGCACGAGTCGTTGTGTTGAGTTCGGCTGGGCATCGTGCCGGTGACATTGATCTGGCTGACTACAACTTTGAAAAGCGCGTCTACGAACCCTTTCTTGCATACGGCGCGGCGAAGACCTGCAATGTGCTTCATGCTGTCGGCATTGATCAGCGTTATCGCGATCAAGGCGTCCGTGCATTCGCAGTTCATCCTGGTGTGATTGCTACTGAACTGAGTCGTTATATGACTCCTGAGGTATTGACAAGTTTGATTGAACGCCTGAGCGAGCGACCCACAGCGATGGCTTGGAAAACGCCCGAGCAAGGGGCGGCGACATCGGTGTGGGCGGCGACGTCACCACTGTTGGACGATCGTGGTGGCGAATACTGCGAAGATTGCAACGTCTCACCCGTCGTGGACAACGACTCCCAAGCCGACATTGGAGTGGTGCGTCGGGCCATGGATAGCGATCGGGCCAATCAACTTTGGACACTCAGCAATGATCTTGTCGGCTGAAACCGCAAGGCATCACTAATGGCCACGATTCTCGCCCACATCACAGTCATTGCTGGATGTGAAGAGCGCTTTGAGGCCATTGCTGAAGATCTTTTTCGTGCCAGTCATGCCCATGAGCAGGGACTTCTCCGCTATGAATACTGGCGCGGTGCTGATCCGCAGACTTATTACACATTGTTGTCTTTTACCGATTTCTCGGCCTTTATCGCCCACCAAACGAGCGAGCATCATGAGACTGCCTCGCCTCTGATTGGGGCCGTGGTGGCGGATTTGCGACTGGAGTGGGTGGACCCCATACAGGGAGCCTCAGAATTACCGAGCACTCATGCACAGGACTTGGGTGCTTCATTAGATAAGTTAACTCAGGTATATGCCAAGCGCTTTCAGGCGGAAATTGCGCCATGGTGGTTGCCATTACGCCGAGAAATTTCTTAATAAGCACAACAACGATGGGGGACAGTAATGACTGACATGCTTGACAATCCGGCAGCCGAAAAAACACCTTGGTTTCTTGCTGGTAACTATGCGCCGGTATTCAACGAAATCACCGACACAAATTTGCGTGTCACGGGATCGATTCCGAAAAGCCTGAGTGGCCTGTACGTTCGCAATGGCTCAAATCCCAAGAGCGGCACCGCCGGCCACTGGTTCTTCGGAGACGGAATGGTGCACGGTATTCGCATTGAAGCAGGCGATGCAAAGTGGTATCGCAACCGCTATGTGCGTACGCCAAAATTAGCTAAGGGTTTGGATGCCATGGACATGGAAGCCATGTTTGATCCAACAGCGAGCGCTGCGAATACTCATGTTCTCGGTCACGCTGGTCGCATTTGGGCGCTTGAAGAAGGTCACCTTCCTTGGGAACTGACTCCAGAATTGGAAACCATTGCTTGCGATGACTTCGGTGGAAAACTGAAGACTGCGTTCACAGCTCATCCGAAACTGTGTCCAGAAACAAATGAACTTCATTTCTTCGGATACGGCGCAGTTTCTCCATTCCTGACCTATCACGTGCTAGATGCCAAGGGTCAACTTGTGCACACTGCCGATATCACGGTTCCGCAGGGAACAATGATGCACGACTTCATGATCACTCGCGATCATGCGATCTTCATGGACTTGCCTGTTGTTTTCAATCTTGACAAAATTGAACAAGGGCTTCCACCTATCGGCTGGGATGACAACTACGGCGCGCGAATCGGCATTATGCCGCGCATGGGAACAGACAAAGATGTGCGTTGGTTCAACGTTGACCCTTGCTATGTCTTCCACCCACTCAATGCCTATGTCGAAGGTGATGAAGTCATCTGCGATGTTGGTCGACATGCTTCAATGTGGCGCGGATCAATGGATAGTTTCGAGCCTTGCTACATGCACCGTTGGGCTTTCAATATGAAGACTGGCGCCGTCCG
>BJGB01000065.1 GCA_014190215.1 Actinomycetes bacterium
TAACAAGTGAGGCGCGCATTCCTTCGTGACCCATGGAAATTCCATCGCTGACAGTGATCGTTCCAAATTCGAGAGCCACTCCGCCAGCAGAGCGCACACCTTCTTTAGCCGCCGCCGTCAAACGCCGAATCGACATATTGCAAGGTGTGATTTCGTTCCACGATGAGGCAATACCTACTTGTGGCTTCTCCCAGTCATCATCGGTGAGACCGACCGCACGCAGCATGGCGCGTGATGCAGCCTTTTGAATGCCGTCCGTGACATCACGACTTCGGGGCTTCACATCAACGGGGGTGCCCACTGTGGTTTGGTTGGTGTTCTCAGCCATGTCTCCACGGTAGCCGTAGGGCCACTGCTACGACAGCCTGATAACTACTTCAGGGGACGATCTTCTTACGCGGTCCGCGTACGAAGATCGTCATGATCGGAACAATGTACAAGAAGTAGGTGATGACTCGAATTCGCTCGGCCTCTTTATGCCAACCAAATAGCCCCTTCATGAAATCATAAAAAGTGCCCTCTGCCCATGGACCAGATGTCACAATCCATGCTGGATCAATGAGCCAACCGCTCTCGAAACCGAATAACTCGCGCAACTCATGGAAGGCCTTGCCGACTAATCCAGCAGCGAAGAAAATCAACATCACGCCAGTGACCAAGAAAAATGCGCGTAAGTTGAGGCGATTGCCACCTTTATAGACGAGATAGCCCAAAGCTCCCGAGATTGCTAAACCGATGAGCCCACCGAAGACAACTTTTGCCCCCGACGCACTGCTCGTTTCGGCACCCAATAAAAACAACGCCGTTTCTAAGCCTTCGCGAAAAACAGCCACGAAGGCAATGGCCGCAAGGGCTTTGGCCCCCGTCGCCTGGTCGACTTGCGAACGTAATTCGGCCCCAAGATTGCGCGCATTTTCACGCATCCAGAAAATCATCCAGGTCAGAACACTCGCTGCGGCGACCGCAATGACACCTTCAGTGGCTTGCTCCACCTTGCCGTTGAGGCCCCCAACTGCCAAATGGATGGCGACGCCAAAGATCAGACATAGGGCCAAGGCGGCAATAGCGCCCTTCCACATGGCGACAAGATCGTGTGACCGCCCTGTCTTGACGAGGTAACCGGCCAAAATTGCGAGCACGAGAGCAATCTCAAGCCCCTCACGTAACGTAATCAGAAATGAAGCACCCATAAATTAGATGTTAGGCACTCCTAACACTTTTCGCAAGGTGTACCTAACAAAAAGGTAACGCTCCTATTAGATGACTACTTTCGCCCAAAGCCGAAGAGTTGCTGGGCTACCTTACGCATCTGAATTTCCTCGGCCCCCTCAGTGATTCGGTAGCGACGGTGGTGCCGGTAAATGTGCTCGAAGGGCATATGCCGGCTGTAGCCGACTCCGCCACAGGTTTGCATGGCTCGGTCTGCGGCATCGCAACAAAGTCGATTGGCACGATAGTTGCACATCGCCACCAAATGCGTGAACTCCATGAATCCCTCAACGTCAGGCCGATCACTCTTATGTGAGCCGTCCATTAGCGACGCCGTGTAGCGGATCAGTTGGCGCAACATGGCGGCCTCGGTGTGCAACTCCACGAGCGGAAACTGGATGCCTTGATTAGTGGACAATTTCTTGCCCCATGTCACTCGCGAATTGGCGTAAGCCACAGCCTCATTGATGCAGTATTGCGCCGCACCCAAAGAAGACGCCGCTTGACGAATACGATTCTCGTGCACGAAGTGCTGAGCCAAATCCAAACCGTGTTCAAGACGTCCGAACACCGCGTCATGAGAAACACGCACATCTTTCATACTCACTTCAGCGTGGTCGGTCGGCATGTTAAAAGTCCACCAGAAGAAATCCACATTGAAGCCTGGGTTATCAGTAGGCACAAGAAATGCAGATATTCCTACTGGATTGCCCGCTTCTCCCGACGTTCGCGCAAAAATAATGTCGTGAGTGGCGTGATGTAATCCACTATTCCAGCGCTTCATTCCATTAATCACCCATTCATCGCCATCACGCACAGCAGTGGTCTCCAAGTAAGTGGCATCACTTCCGTGATTCGGTTCGGTGAGGCCAAAAGCCAAACGTTTCGTACCGTTTAAGAATCCTGGCATCCACTCCTGCTTTTGCTGTTCCGTACCAAAGTCGCGCATCATCAACACCGTTGGAAAGTTGCCCACGACTGAAGATTCATTTTGTAGATCGTTGAATAAGCCAAGACCCTTGGTCGCCAAGTGTTCACGAATAATCGCCATCTCAAGATTGCTGGCACTCCGCCCCCCGAATTCGGAAGGTAGCGCTAGACGTAACCAACCAGCCACATCGGCGCGCCGACGCATTTCACGCAGCAGTTCTTCCCAGTCGGCACGTGGGACACCGTCATTCTCAAAATCGGTGCGGGCCCATTCGCGCCGATGGTCGAAGAAGCGCTCATTGTCATCTTGGGCCTGTAACGGGCGAATCTCGCGTTCAATAAAATCATCAAGATCTCTGAGTGTCTGTTGAATCTCTTCGGGGATAGCAAAGTCCATACTGTGACCGTAATCCCCCCTTGGTTCGCCTCTGCACCCCGAGTGAGGTCAAGGTAAACTTTCTGAATAGTCGTCAGAAAAGCGGCGACCCAGTGTTCCCCGATAACCATGACTTCTACTCACGCTCCCCTCCCTAGAGACGACAACGAGTTCCGAAAACTCGTTCGCACCTGGTTGCACGACAACGTCATCGGTGACTTTGCTGCTCTACGCGGACGAGGTGGACCCGGAGATGAAGATATTGGTTTTGAAATCCGTCTCCAATGGGAAAAAGTTCTTGGTCAAGCTGGTTGGATCGGTCTTGGTTGGCCCATTGAACACGGTGGTCGCGGTGCCACTGTGAATCAACAAATCATTTGGGCCGAAGAATACGTGCGCGCCGAGGCACCAGCACGCACCAATCACATGGGTGAAAATCTTCTTGCTCCGACCATCATCGAGTACGGAACCCAAGAACAATGCGATCTCTTCTTGCCGGGAATCTTGCGTGGCGAAGAACGCTGGTGCCAGGGGTACAGCGAGCCCAATGCTGGAAGTGATCTCGCCAATGTTCAAACTAAAGCCCACCTAGACGGCAACGAGTGGATTATCAATGGACAAAAAGTCTGGACTTCATTGGCTCATGTGAGCCACTGGTGCTTCATCGTGGCACGTACCGAACCTGGTTCACAGCGCCACGCCGGTCTCACATTTCTTCTCGTTCCGATGGATCAATCTGGAGTTGAGGTACGACCAATCTTGCAACTCACCAAGGGCGGTGAATTCAACGAAACGTTTTTCACAGATGCCCGCACCCCAGCCGAGATGGTGGTCGGCACTCCCGGTAACGGTTGGGGTATTGCCATGGCTTTACTCGGTTACGAGCGCGGCATCTCAACGCTGGCTCAACAAGTGGGATTTGAACGCGAACTTGAGTCGACGATTCAATTAGCCCGTGACTTCGCCAAGATTGGCGACCCCGTGGTTCGGCAAAAACTCATCAAGGCATACATCGGGTTGCGTTTGCTCAAACTCAACGCTCTGCGGAGCATGTCAGCAAAGGGAGTGCCAGGACCTGAGGCCAGCATTTCTAAACTCTTTTGGGGCACTTGGCACCGCGATCTTGGCGAATTAATGATTGACATCATGGGGCCAACTGGCTTGATTGGCGAAGGATTCCCCTACGAACTAACCCTTGAGCAGAAACTCTTCCTGTTCACACGCTCCGACACGATCTACGGTGGGTCTAACGAGATTCAACGCAATGTCTTGGGCGAGCGCGTGCTCGGCTTGCCGCGCTGATACAAAGGAAAACAACATGCCAGAGATCAGAACTCAGAACCCAACCTACGTCCCTGGACATGGCTTGCTCGCTGGTAAAGGGGTGCTCATCACTGCCGCTGCAGGAAGCGGCATTGGTTCATCAACCGCGCGTAAATGCATCGAAGAGGGAGCTCGAGTTGTGATCTCCGATAAACATGAACGCCGCCTTGCCGAAACTGCCGCCGAACTTGGCGTCGTCGGAATCGCCTGCGATGTCACTAACGAAGAGAGTGTGCAAAATCTCATTGCCCAAGCAGCCATTGAACTCGGTGGCATCGATGTCTTAGTGAATAACGCTGGTCTCGGTGGGACTGCCGAATTGCATGAGATGACCGATGAACAATGGTCCGTCGTCCTTGATGTGACTTTGAATGGCACAATGCGTTGCACCCGAGCAGCGCTGAATCACATGTACCCACGCGGTACCGGAGTCATCGTCAACAATGCCAGTGTTCTTGGTTGGAGAGCCCAAGAAGGACAAGCCCACTATGCCGCGGCGAAAGCGGGCGTCATGGCTCTGACGCGCTGCGCAGCCATTGAAGCGGGACCCCGCGGCGTGCGCATCAATGCCGTCTCACCAAGTATCGCCATGCACGCCAATCTGGCAAAAGTAACGAGTAATGAATTGCTCGTCGAACTTTCTCAACGTGAAGCCTTCGGGCGCTTTGCTGAACCCTGGGAGATTGCCAACGTGATTGTTTTTCTCGCCAGTGATTATTCGAGTTATATGACTGGTGAAGTTATTTCTGTCAGCAGTCAACATCCATGAGCATTGACTCAGAAAAACTTGATGGCATCGGGATCATCACGATCAACCGGCCTGAACGCAAAAATGCTTTCACTCGTTCGCAATACGAAGACCTGGCTTCGGCGCTGAAAGAAATTGACGCCGATGATTCTGTGCACGTGGCGATACTCACGGGTGCCGGTGGAGCATTTAGCTCGGGGCAAGATCTCAAAGAGATGGCTGAGATGGCAACCGCTGTGGCCAGCGGGGCTCCTGCTTCCTCACAGCCAGGTGGATTCACGGTATTGCTTGATGGACTTGAAACATTCTCCAAGCCTTTGATCGCCGCTGTCAACGGAGTAGCAGTTGGCATTGGTATGACGTTGCTGCCATTTTGCGACATTGTCTTGATTGATGAGACTGCGCGGATGCGTGTGCCCTTCAGCGAACTTGGCGTCCCGCCCGAGGCCGCCAGCAGCATCCTGTTCGCCGATCAAATCGGTTGGCAACGCGCTGCCGAAATTTTGCTCACCGCACGCTGGATTGAAGCGCCTGAGGCCGTCGAAATTGGTCTCGCGTTGCGCACCGCACCTCAAGGAGAGGTTCTAGCCCACGCCGTAGAACTAGCCAAAACCATTGCCAGTAAGTCGGCATACTCCACGCGAGTTATCAAGCAGCTCATGGTGGCCGGTCGCGGTGGGCGTATCAAAGAAGCCCGAGCACGGGAAGAAGCCCTGTTTGCTGAGCTATTCCGCTCTCGTGGGTTCAGTAGCTGAAGTCTCCGATAGCGTTCCATGTATGTCCGTTGACAAAAAACTCGACAACAAAGTGATCACTCCCGTGGCGCGTGAAGTCGATCAAGATCGCGCTGAACGAGCTATTCGCGAATTGCTCGAGGCCATTGGTGAGGATCCCTCCCGAGATGGCTTGCTTGACACACCTGCACGCGTCGCGCGCATGTGGACTGAAGTTCTCTCTGGAACCAATAATGATCCCGATCATCACTTGTCTAAGACATTTGATATTGAACATGACGAGATGGTTCTCGTCCGCGATATCCCCTTTGACTCAATGTGTGAACATCACATGCTGCCTTTTACGGGAACAGCACATATCGCATATCTCCCAGGCACGACGGGTCGCTTCACTGGCTTATCAAAACTCGCACGATTAGTTGAGGGTTACTCACGTCGCCTTCAAGTACAAGAGCGCCTCACATCGCAAATCGCCGACGCTATGCAGAGCATGCTTGATCCCGTAGGTGTCCTCGTTGTCGTGGAAGCCGAACACACCTGCATGTCATTGCGTGGCGTACGTAAACCTGGCACCAAAACCGTCACAACTGCGGCGCGCGGCATCTACCGCACAGATACCCAATCTCGTGCCGAAGTCATGGCCTTCATTCAGGGTCGCTAAACCTGCACTATGGGTTTCCCCCACCCCACTGCCGATGTGCCCGGCATATGGCCACATCTTGAAACTGAAGTCGCTGCAGTCCACCTACCCAATGATCTTTCGCGCGAACTCGGGCGGGCACTGATCGGCCAAGCCACAAAAAGCGTCGGACATATATGCGCAACCACGTGGATATTTTCAGCAGATGCCCAATACACAATTTTGGTGCGTCACAAAACTTTGCAATGGTCAACGCCCGGTGGACATATCGAGATTGGTGAAACAAGCCGACAGGGTGGGCTGCGTGAACTTGAAGAAGAAACAGGCCTCACTCAATACGATGTGCGCCCTGTCGTCGATGGTCCAGCATTCGTCCATGTCACTGATTTCGTGGGTAGCGCACCACATCGGCATTGGAATATCGGCTGGTTGTATATCGCCGATATGCAGGCTCCGCTGACGTCCACTGAAGGAGCCCGCTGGTACCACTGCGACGATCTCCCACAAGGGCCCATGGACCTGAAAAATTCCGTTGCCCTACTGCGACCCCTCGTTGCACAAGCCTTAGGAACGAACTAACCGTCCAGGACGCTGACCCGTGTCAGCACCCATGCGACGAGTGACCACGCCATTGACAATGGTGGCCACATAGCCGGTGGCTGTCTGCAGCAAACGCCTTCCACCGGCCGGGAGATCATCTTTGGCGTGTGGGAATCCCAAAGACAGCGTCTCCATATCGATGATGTTGATGTCGGCTTTCTTGCCCTCTTGTAAAACGCCACGATCAGTGAAACCAACAACTGCTGCGGTGTCATGAGTCTGAACTTTGACTGCTTCTTCAATCGTCAACTTGGGTCCGCGATCGCGGTCACGAGTCCAATGAGTCAAAACATAGGTGGGGATTGAGGCATCGCAGATCATGCGCACATGAGCGCCACCATCGGACAATCCCGACACGGTCGCTGGGTGCTTGAGCATTTCGTAAATGGCGTCTTGGGTGCCGCCCACGTAGTTGAAGAATGGCAACATCAGGAACGAGCGGCCTCCATCTTTATTCAATAAGTCATAGGCGAAACTCAGTGCATCAACACCCGCAGCAAGCGCCATATTGGTCACCAATTTTTCTGGGCCAGGCTCATAGTCGGGCGAGTCACCCATGGCATACATTTTGTCGAGCATGTTTTGCATGAAAGTGCCGATGCCATCAAATTGCTTGCTTGCATCGGGAGCATCATCAGCCTCGCTCAGGATGCGGGCTTTGATTTCTGGTCGAGCAAGTTCACGGCGCAAATCATCGCCAGAGAATTGCTCGGATAAGGCAATGAATGTGGGCCGCTTTTGGAAAAAGTGATAGCCATCCCAGCCGATCATCATCCCAAACGGACGAGCAGCAATCTGTGGGTGCATGCGACCACCGTTGGCATTGACGCGATCCACAACTTCAAGCGCCTCGCGCCATGAATCAGCATTCAACTCATTCTGCAACATGGCAAAAGAGACTGGTAGTCCCGTGCGTTCGGCGAGATCGGCCATCCAGTCAACTTCGCCAAGAAAAACTGGACGATCAAACTCAAGACCTTGTGGTGCGACCTCAAAGAGCCCGCCTCCACCAGCAACGAGACCATCTGCCAAACCGTTCAATTCATCAAGGGCGGCAAACGTTCCTGGCACGGGTTCACCATCACGCGCTTTATGGTTCAAGGTGCGCGAAGTAGAAAACCCAATAGCGCCAGCTTGTCGAGCCTCGCAAATAATTTTTGCCATCTGCTTAATGTCATCTGCAGTTGCTGGCTCATTGAGCGCACCACGATCCCCCATCACATACGCGCGCACAGGGGCATGGGGCACATAGGCCGCAATGTCCATCGAATAATTTCGCTTCTCTAAAATATCCAAATATTCAGGGAACGTTTCCCAGCCCCAGGTGATGCCTTCATGTAAGGCGGTTCCAGGTATGTCCTCCACACCTTCCATTAATTGCACCAACCACGCTTCTTTGCCTGGGCGTACAGGGGCAAAACCGACACCACAATTACCCATCACCACTGTGGTGACTCCGTGACCGCTAGTTGGCTCCAAGAGATCGTCCCATGTGGCTTGACCATCGAAGTGAGTGTGAATATCCACGAAACCCGGTGTCACGATGAATCCACTGGCATCAAGAACTTCTTTGGCTTCGGCCACAATCGTCGTAGCTATCTGCACGATCCGACCGTCTTGAATTGCTATATCGGCTAAGTATTTCGACGCTCCTGTGCCGTCCACGACGGTGCCACCACGAATAATCAGATCGAACATGATTTTCCCCTTCAGTACAACTGACCTAAAACTAACGGACATCACAAACCTAATGCACAGCCAGATATTCCCAAAGGTCTGACCCACCGATCACTCCCCTTGCGGTCATTGCCTCTATCCTGAAACCGTGACTGGCACCGCAATTGATCTCTTGAGTGTTGAATCTGTCTCCCAAGCCTTGGCGCACCACGGCTATTTAGCGGACCGCGGCCTAGCGACATCGGTATTTTTGGCTCTCACGCTCAAACGTCCTCTCCTTCTTGAGGGTGAAGCAGGAGTCGGCAAGACCGAATTAGCCAAAGTTCTAGCCTCTTGGACTGGAGGTGAGTTGATCCGCCTGCAGTGCTACGAAGGAATTGACGCCACCCAAGCAGTTTACGACTGGGACTATTCGCGACAGTTGCTCCATCTGCGCGCCGCCGAAGCCAGTGGTGAAGCCGCTGGTCTTGGTGCAGATGCTTTAGAGAATGAGTTGTACCAAGAGCGTTTCCTGTTGAGGCGCGCTGTTCTGCGCGCTCTTGCTCCCGCCCCCGTGCCTCCAGTTTTATTGATTGACGAAATCGACCGCGCTGACGATGAGTTTGAGGCATACCTCTTAGAAGTATTGTCTGATTTTCAGGTCACGATTCCTGAGTTGGGGACCTTCAAAGCTCCCACCCCACCAATCGTGGTGCTGACATCCAATCGCACGCGTGATGTTCATGATGCGCTCAAACGCCGTTGTCTTTACCACTGGATTGAGCATCCCAGTTTTGACCGTGAAGTTGCCATTGTGCGCTTACGAGTACCCGATGTTGAAGTGACGCTTGCGCGCCAAGTCGCAGCGGCAACTGAGGCCATGCGCTCCATGCAGTTGTATAAGCCACCTGGGGTCGCGGAAACTATTGATTGGGCTACCGCATTAGGAAGTCTCGGTGTCTCAACTTTGGATGAAGACAGCGTGCGCTCAACCCTCGGTGCGGTTTTGAAATATCGCGAGGATCAAGAGCGAGTTGACGGCACAGGAATGACTGAACTGATCAAGATGGCCGTTCAAAGAGCCCTGAGCGCTTAGAGAACCTCGTTATGTCTCTCTCTGCTTCCGCTGAGGTGAAGTCACCCGCCGAATTTATGGCAGTTGCCTTCAGCCGTCTGCTACGTGGAGCAGGTATCACTACACCGATCGGTAATGTCTTGACCTTTGTTGAGGCCCTCAACCAAGTCGGTCTACAAAATCGCGATGATGTGTATTGGGCAGGCCGAGCGAGTTTGTTACGCAAGCCAGAAGACATCGCCATGTACAACAAAGCCTTTGCTGTTTTCTGGGAGCAACGCACGAATAACGCAGTCCATGATGAACCGCAACATATTTATCTCACCATTGAACTTGATGAAGATGGCGATGCCGAAGATGATGGCTCGTCAGACAGCGACAAAAATGAGGGCGAGACAATCACTCTGCGGTTTTCTGCTGTTGAGACTTTGCGCAAAAAAGACTTTGCTGAATATTCCGACGAAGAATTGCATCTAGCCCAGGACCTGATGAGCAAGTTGCGACTCGTTGGCTCGCCTCGAAACTCATTTCGCATGATCTCAAGTCGCCAAGGCGCACGACCAGATCTGCGACAGACGATTCGTTCAAGTCTGCGATCTGGTGGCGAACCCATACGTCGACACTGGCAAGAAAACGATGAAAGATTACGTCGATTGGTGCTGATTCTTGACGTCAGCGGATCCATGGAGCCCTACGCTCGTGCGCTTTTGCGATTCGTTCAAGCGGCAGTCGCTGGGCGACAAAAAGTTGAGGCCTTTGCTGTCGGCACCCGCTTGACGCGCATCACTCGTGAACTGGGTTCACGTGACCCCGACAAAGCTCTGCAGTTGGCGGCAACTCGGGTTGTTGATTGGA
>BJGB01000066.1 GCA_014190215.1 Actinomycetes bacterium
CTCTGACCGGACTGCTCCTTCCCCTTGTCGCGGCGGCTCCACATGGTCGAATCGTCGCCGTCTCAAGTGATGGACATCGCCCTGGAAAAATACATCTTGACGATCTGATGTGTGATCAACGGCGTTACAGCCGTTGGGGTGCGTACTTCCAAAGTAAGTTGGCGAACTTATTGTTCACCTCCGAACTTGATCGACGTCTGAGCGAGGCGAAGAGTTCCACGATCGCTGTTGCGGCACATCCAGGAATGGCAAAAACAGAACTCGGGAAAAACGGAAAATCGGTCACCAATGTGGTGATGCGTCGGGCGACGCCAGTGTTGATTCGCACAGGTGTTCAGGGCTGCGAATCGCAACTGCGTGCGGCAGTTGATCCAGGTGTACAGGCTGGAGAATATTACGGTCCGCGTTTTCATGCTTTCGGGCATCCTGTATTGGAAACACCGAGTCGTCGGGCACGTGATGTTGCCGATGCTCAAGGGTTATGGGAACTCAGCGAACGACTCACGAACGTGACGTACCAGTTCTAATTTGTGACGAGATTTAGTTCAATGCGATTCCCACTGGGGTCACGCAGAAAAATCTGACGATTGACGCCAGCAATTTCGGGAGCCACTTGATATGAGATTCCTTTTGCATCAAGGTGGCGACGGCATTGCTCAATATTTGTCACTGTGAGGGCAAAATGTTGACTGCGATCAATGACGGCGTCGGATCGCACCATGAGATGTAATTCATGTGCTCCGATGCGTAGCCAAGCGCCATCAATGCTGAATCCCGGTCGAGAAAACTCGCTACAACCTAAACCATCCACATAGAAGGCCAGCGAATCCTCCAAGGAATGAACATTGAGATTGACGTGATGTAACCCGAGGATTTCCATATAGCGAGTCAACTTTCAATTCCTGTGTAGAGGCTTTGTCAGATGGTACCTGAGCATCTTGCTGTTCATAGTTTTATTGACTGCGACGAGCAACCTCGTGATATGGGAGATCGAGTGAGGGATCGGATTCTCGCGCGAGACCTAAGATTTTTTCTCCGATAATGGATTTTTGTATTTCATCTGTGCCACCTGCGATTGATTGAGCAGGTGTGCTGACTAGAACTTCGGCAATCGTGGCATCGTGCAGATGATCGCCGGTTGTCAGCATGCCGTTGGCGCCGCTGATCAAGGTGTGCACGCGGTGAGCCATCCGTGCAACCTGTGAGGCAGCCAATTTGCCGAGCGAACCCTCGGGACCAGGTGGGCGTCCAAGTGCTCTGGCTGCTCGGGCTCGAAGTGCTGTCCACTCACTAGTCCTTTGAAACGAAATCAGAGCGGCGATCTCTTGACGAATCACTAGGTCGTGGGCGACCCCGTGTTGCTGAGCGCGTTCAATGACAAGATCAACTCGACCAGCCCGCTGTGGGTACCAGACATATGTTTTGAAGTGTTCTTCGGCTTCGACTTCGGCCTCGCTCACGGCTCGACTTTGTTTTCCTGCGGATTGCACGAACTTTGGTCGGCGCATCGTGGAGAATGTTCGCTCATGAGCCAAAGTCGCCCGAGCTACTCTCCAGCCGTCGTTCAGAGTTCCCACTAGATGATTCGCTGGTATCCGAGCATCAGTCAAAAACACTTCATTGAACGACGCGTGGTGGTTCATTTGTTTGATCCCACGAACCTCAATGCCAGGTTGATGCATCGGTAAAACGAAATATGAGATTCCGTGATGCTTGGGAACATCCCACGATGTGCGCGCCACCAACATTCCGTAATCTGCGTGGTGGGCACTGGTGTTCCAAACCTTTTGTCCGTTGATCACCCACTCATCTCCGTCCAACACTGCCGAAGTTGATAGTCCAGCGAGATCGGATCCTGCTCCCGGCTCACTAAAAAGTTGGCACCAAGTTTTCTCACCAGTCAAAGTTGGCCGCAAAATCAGTTGACGCAGTTTGTCCGAACCATGTTCAACGATCGTTGGTGCCGCTAATGACATTCCGCTTCCAAGAGGCTGGCCTACTGCGCCGATTGATCGAATTTCGTCAGCGACGACTTGATCTGCCCATGCAGGGAGGTCTCGCCCGAAGCATTGTCGAGACCAGGAAGGAACTGCCCAACCAGCGTCCACCAACAACTCACGCCAAGCTTGGAGTGAAAGGGAAGGATCCCAATTGCTCATCAGCCATTGCCGGATGTCCTTTTCAACTGCTTCGCGACTCGGAGTGTTCACGATCAAGAACCAGTAGGATCATGCAATCCACAGGCGCGGATCCAGATATCGGTGAGAGTGGTTTCGTCGTCATCGGCACTCACAGTGATCACGGTAGCCGCTCTCCGCACTCGTGTCGGAACTTACCTGTGCTAGCACTATGGTGCGTTATGTGATTGAACGACATCTCGTGATCGAAACACCAGAAGGCTCAATGGGGACATATGTGGTCCATCCACAAGGGGTCGGCCCATTTCCCGTGGTTCTCTTTTTGATGGATGCCCCCGGCAAGCGTCCACTCCTACATGAGATGGCCAAGCGCATCGCCGAGCGCGGTTATTACGTGATGCTGCCCAACTTGTATTACCGCACAACACCTTCATTCGAACTTGACTTTTCCAGCAAAGAATCTTTTCAACGAATGGTGGAGTTGATGGGTGGCACAGGCAACCGAATGATCGCCCGCGATGCGTCTGAGCTTTTTACATATGCAGAAAAAGAATCAGTAGCTAATGCTCAGATTGCTGGTTGCGTGGGTTACTGCATGTCTGGTCCGTTCGCTTTGTATGTGGCCGCCAAACATCAAGATCGTGTGCGCGCCGCGGCGTCGTTCTATGGCGTGCGACTCATCACCGATTCATCCGACTCGCCTCATATGCAACTCGCCAATATCACTGGCGAAATTTATGTGGGTTGCGCGGAGCACGACGATTATGTGCCTATGGCTATGGTTGACGAGTTTGAAAACGCAATGGCGAACTCCGGAGTGCGTGGAAAACTGGAGCGCTACTGGGGAAATCATCATGGTTTCGCCTTTGACGATCGTCCTGCCTATGACGCAGTCGCTGATCTACGCCACTGGGAAGTGTTGTTCGACCTCTTCGCCCGCAATCTTGGTTCGAGTGACGGACTCGGCTGAGCGACTTGAAGCCTTAGCGCCGAACTGAGGTTTTCAAGAAATTGACTCAGGTAATGCCACGATCGCTTCATGTTCTAATGAGGCCACAACTTTGCCAGCGACTTCAATGTGCACATCAAGGATCGCCCGTTCTCCGTTTGACTCAAAACGTCGTACGACGACGGATTTCAGCGTTGCGATGTCGCCACCATGGGCAACTCCGTGATGACGAATGATACTTCTTGTATGAATCCAACTGCCACGTGCCACATGTCGGTACACCACTTGGTTGGCAAGGGCTGGCCACACTGCGGGGTGAACGAGATTCTCGTCAGTGTAAAAAGAAAGATCATCCCCGGCGCGATTGCCGTAATCGCATCCCCACTCCCCGTTGAGGGCGATTGTGATATCGGGCAATTTCTCGCCGATACGCAAAGCGATGAGGGGCACAGATTGACGCCATGTTTGCAAGATCACTCGTGGTTGTTCTGGTTCATCAATAACAGCGTTGATCGCTATCCCATCGCCATCTGTAACAGGTGTGCAACGTAAAAGGTCTCCGTCAAAGACGGGGCGCCGAAACCGCACTTCTCCACCGCCATATTGCAACCAGTCGCGTCCCCAAGCCACGATCAGTGGATGAGTGAGATAGGCGTAGGTAGTCACGCCCGCGACAAGGGCTCGCGGAAATCCAGCAGCTTGTGCTCCCTCATCGGTATGAATGGGATTACGCGCATGCTCAGGGAGATTGGCAGCGATGATCTGCCAAGTTGTGGGTCGTGAATTCACGTGGAAGGGGTGGGGATGCGAAAGTCGGTGACCTGCGTATCGTCGGTTCCGAGATCGGTGAAATTATCGTATGACCGAGCCGCCATAAATTCCCTCCACGAGAAGGGCCGGTAACGCGCTCCGTCAACACAGAGTTCGGCGATTGGTTCAATAGTTGAATCGCGAAATGGATTTTGAAAATATGGAATGCTGAAGCGACGTTTTTGTGTCATCGGCACGACGCGGTGTATTGCCGCGCGGTACTGATCATTGGTCCACGCTTGCATGCAGTCACCTAAGTTGATGACGATTGTTCCCTCCGTCGGCGGTACATCGATCCATCCGTGATCCCGCGATTCGGCTTGAAGTCCGCCTGTGTTGTCTTGAAGTAACAGGGTGATAGTTCCTGGATCAGTGTGGTAGCCCAATGCCGTCTCGCCCAGATCAGCAAGACCTGAACGTTCATGCTCGGGGACTGGGTCGCCAATGGGATACTGGTTCAGACGCACCATGCTGCCGTGGCGACTGCCCATCATCTTTTGGCGTGACTCTTCGGAGAGTTGTAAGGCTTGGTGGATGAGTCCCAGAGTCCGATCAGCCAGTGCACTGAACTCATCGAACAACTCGCTCATCGTCTCGCGAAATCCAGGCAAGTCGCGGGGCCAACGATTGCGTGCGTCGATGGCAGCGACAGTGGGATCAAGGTAGTCGAACACTTCTTTGTTATCGCGTTTGCGCTTTGTGAGTTCACGGTCGTAGTAACCCATGGGATTGTCGAGGTCACGCATGATGTCAGTTTTGATAGAGCGGTCGGCATCAAAGAAGATCTCGGTGTGTCGCCATGTGCGAGCGATGAGGTCATCAAGACCATGCCCCGACAAGAGAAAGAAGCCATGATCGCGGCAGGCAGCATCAAGGGCCTCCAAGGACGTGGCGTTTGGGGAAGAGATATCAATGGTCGGCACTAGGAGCACACCTCATGTTGGCACAAGTCCTCGTTGAGGTAAACCTTGATCTTGACTTTGGTCAATGTTCTGCCGGGAAGGCCCTTTCGTCTATGGAAATCAAACCTCAATGGGCAATAATGAAAGAGTGATTAACCACTATCTTTCCGCCCGTGCCGAACTGGATGCTCCAGGTTCACCCTTTGCCACAACCATCAGCGACGTTCGCGGGGCTCCCGTGAGGGTGTTTGCCTCAGCTCCCGCGAATCTGCGGATGCTGTGGGAATCGACCGTGGCTCATGGCGATAAGGATTATCTCGTGTACGAGGATGAGCGCTACACCTACGCCGAAATTCACGCACAGGTGCGCAAGTTTGCTCATTACTTGACCTCCCAAGGAGTCGGCCGCCATAGTCGTGTGGCCTTGGCGATGCGCAATTATCCCGAGTGGGTTGTCGGCTATTGGGCAACTGTCTCAATCGGTGCTGCCGTTGTCGGTATGAATGCATGGTGGACGGCTCCCGAAATGGAATATGCACTCAATGACAGTCAACCCAAGGTGATCGTCGCCGACGATGAACGCCTCGAACGCCTCTCCCACATCACAGGGTTGAAACCCATCCATGTGATCGCAGTTCGTTCAGATCGTGACTTGCCCGCCAACGCAGTGCGTTGGGCCGACATCATGTCAGGTGCGGATCCGGGTTCTTTGCCTGTCGTTGAATTTGATACCGATGATGATGCAACGATCTTTTACACGTCGGGCACAACAGGATTCCCTAAAGGTGCGCAACTCACTCACCGTGGATCCATCGCCAATATTTACAACATAGTTGTGATGACTACAGCGGTGGCGATGTCTGAACAAAAAGCCATTGCTGCTGGTGATATTCCAGCGCCAACTGGTCCTGCTCCTGTCGCATTGCCGCCGTCGTTCATGGCACCGACGCCACTATTTCACGTCACGGCGTGCAACTGTATTTTGCACCCGGCAACGGCGAGTGGAGCAAAAGTCGTTTTGATGTACAAGTGGGATGCGGGTCGTGCTCTTGAACTCATTGAGCGTGAGCGGATTACTAACTTTTCTGGCGTGCCGACAATGAGTCGCGAAATGTTGTTACATCCCGACTGGTCAAAACGAAACACGTCATCGCTGATCGGGATGGGCGGTGGTGGAGCGGCCTTGCAGCCTGACCTAGTGCACAAGATTGCTGGAGCCTTGAAGGGTGGTCAGCCCTCAACTGGTTACGGCATGACCGAAACCCATGGAATCATCACCGCCAATTCGGCACGTTGGTTTATTGCCAAGCCTGAATCATGTGGTCCATTAGTGCCAACACTTGAAGGCAAACTGGTTGACGAAGATGGCAATGATCTGCCGCGTGACCCCAACACGGTTGGCGTTCTGTGTGTACGTGGTTCGGTCGTCATTAAGGGTTATCTCAATCGTGCTGAGGCCACCGCCGACAGCATTCGAGATGGCTGGTTGAACACTGGAGATATTGCGCGCATTGATGAAGACGGGTTTGTCTACATTGTGGACCGCGCAAAAGACATGGTGATTCGTGGTGGCGAAAATGTGTACTGCAGCGAAGTTGAAACGGCGATTTATAACCACGACGCAATTGCTGAAGCCTGTGTCTTCGGCATTCCCGATGAACGACTCGGCGAAGTAGTAGCCGCCGTCATTGTGTTACGTCCTGGACGTTCAATGAGCGATGTCGAACTGCGAGATTTCTTGACCGGCAAGATTGCAAGTTTCAAGATCCCATCAAAGATTTGGTTCCGTGATGAACCGATTCCTCGTAACGCCAGCGGCAAGTTTCTCAAGCGTGAACTCCGTAAGGAAATTACGGGCGAATAGGTTTAACTCGTTGGCGGCGAAGATGAAGCACTGCCATCTTCAATTCCACAGACATCTGTGGTGTAAGCATCGAGAACTTCTGCAGCCTTCATCACTTCTGGGGTGAACAATGTGCTGATCGCAGTTGCGAAGGCCTCGGGATCATCCTGATCCAACTTTGACATCTCCTCAAGCAATGGGGTGTATGCCTCGAGTGCCTCTTGCAATTCTGCGGTGGGTGCCACTTTCGTCATGTCTTGGATAACCGTTAGCATCTCTAACATTTCTTTCGGATTTGGCGACGGATTTGGCGAATCGCTTGAAGTTTGCTCGTTCAACACCATAATTTTGGCGCAAAATGCTTCGTCGCTGAGTCGGGTACTGCTGTTGCCGCCAATGGCATCGTCTCCGCCCCCGCATGAAATGGAAACGATTGAAAGTGCCAAGGTTGCAACGAAAAGACGAGGTGAAGTAATGCGCATGCTGTCAGCCTAAAGAATAAGAGACAAAAGAGCAAGTTTCAGTTGGCGGTGTTCTAGTGTTTAACCCTTGTGAGTATGAAACCGAACGCCGCCTTCTCCATCGCCCTTGACTGTCAACTAGATAATGTTCCAGGCACTCTTGGGCGCTTATGCACTGCAATCGGAGAAGCTGGTGGAAATATCGGCGCGCTCGATGGTTTTGATGTTCGGGGTCCGGTTCTTCGCCGAAGTTTGGTAGTTCTGTGTCGTGATGAAGAGCATCAAGTTCGCATTGTTGAAGCCGTCCGCAAACTCTCAGGCGTCACTCTTCTTGATTGGTGGGACCGTACCTTCAAGATGCACGAGGCCGGCAAGATTGAAGTTCTCTCAACTGTTCCCGTCAATGACCGTGATGATTTGTCGATGGCCTACACCCCAGGCGTGGCTCGGATCTGCACAGCCATTGAAAAAGATCCTGGCTTGTCACACGATTACACCATTCGCAAAAACTCAGTAGCGATTGTGAGTAACGGCACCGCTGTCTTGGGCTTAGGCGATATTGGTCCCGAAGGCGCGATGCCCGTGATGGAAGGTAAAGCTTTGCTGTTTAAAGAGTTCGGCGGCATTGATGGTTTTCCGATCTGTATTAATGCGCGAACCGCCGATGAAGTCGTTGACTTTGTTCAGCGAATTGCCCCGACCTTTGGTGGCATCAACTTGGAAGACATCAAAGCGCCAGAATGTTTTGAGATTGAAGAGCGTTTGCGAGCCAGCCTTGATATTCCCGTGTTTCATGATGATCAACACGGCACCGCAGTCGTGACTTTGGCGGCGTTATGGAACTCACTCAAGATCACGGGCAAGAAGATGGAAGATCTCACCGTCGTCATTGCGGGAGTGGGCGCTGCTGGTGTGGCGATTGGAAAGATTTTGTTGAATGCTGGTGTGGGCGATGTCATCGGTTGTGACCGCATTGGTGCGATTTACTCAGGTCGAAGTGAGATGAACTCGGCAAAGGAATGGTTTGCCAATAACACCAACCGTTCGCGCCGCATGGGAACAATCAGTGACATGATGAAGGGATCAGACGTCTTTGTTGGCGTGAGTGGACCTGACCTGATTACGGCTGCCGATGTTCGCTCAATGGCCAAAAGCCCGATCGTGTTTGCCATGGCTAACCCCAATCCTGAAATCCGTCCCGAGCAATGTGATGGTCTGGCGGCCGTGATGGCGACTGGTCGTAGCGACTATCCGAATCAAATCAACAATGTTTTGGCGTTCCCAGGAATCTTTAGAGGTGCTCTAGATGCTCACGCAACTGATATCACAGAAGGAATGAAGTTGGCTGCAGCAATTGCCATTGCCGATTCAGTGTCTGATGCAGACCTCAAGCCTGAGTTTGTCGTTCCCTCAGTGTTTGATCGCACCATTGTTGAGCGGGTTGCTCCGGCCGTTGCTGCTGCTGCGATTAAAGACGGAGTCATTCGCAAACGCTGAGCGAAACAATCTTGCAGCCGGCCAAAGGCATTGCCCCAATATTCAAGAGTTTTTCTTGAGTTTGCTGACTGATTTGATATGTTGAAATCGTGAGGGTGAAGCAGATTGTCGCGGTGTTGCTATTTTCGTTGATCGGGTTGGTTTGGGCTTCTCCGGCAGTGGCGGGCAAGGAGTGTGCTCCCTTGAAGCCCGAAACGTGCACCTTGGGTGAGTTGGCCACGCACCTAGGCATTCGGTTTGGTTCGACTCTTGAGGACTTCGAGATCGCCGACGCCAACTATGTAGAGATTTTGAGTCGCGAGTTCAACGCCGTCACGCCTGAGAATTCCCTCAAGATGTACGCGACCCAGTCGGCTCAGGGAGTCTGGAGTTTCACTGCGTCCGACGCGGTGGTTGCCACTGCGGAGAGCGAGGGACTCGATATCCGCGGGCACACTCTCGTTTGGTCGCAAAATTCCTACACGCCCGATTGGGTGAAGGCCATTTCTGATCCGGACGATCTCTGGACGGTCACGGCAGATCAAATCACTGAGGTGATGACGCGGTATTTGGGTCGCGTCAACCGTTGGGACGTCGTTAACGAGCCGTTGGAGACGTTCGGAACTGTTCCGTCATCCAGCGTCTTTTGGTCGATGGGTGACGATTGGATCAAGCGAGCCTTCGACCTGGCAGATTCGATTGATCCACAGGCTGAATTGTGGATCAACGAGTACGGAACCGATTGGGTGAACGGCAAACATGAGGCCTATTTGGCGTTGGTGAAGGACCTTGTGGATGCTGGAACCCCGATTGACGGAGTTGGAATCCAAACGCATCGTCTGCCAGGGATTGCGATTGATCAAGACATTTTCAAGGAACAACTCAGAGATTTTACGAAGTTGGGGCTGAAGGTGGCGATCACTGAACTGGATGTTCCGGTGTCTCCGAGTGAGTCGAACGCACTTGCTTGGCAAGCGACGGAGTACGGCAAGGTGGTGGCAGCGTGTCTTGCTGTCGTTGGCTGCACCGAGATCACATTGTGGGGCTTGTCTGATCGCGACACATGGCTAGATAGTTTGGGCACCTTCGCCGTGCCGACCCGCCCCCTGCTGTTCGACAACGATTTGCAACCAAAGGCGGCGTACACCGCAGTACGTGAGGCAATGGCAAATGCGATTCGCTCCCGTGAGCTTCCGGTTACTGGCGGGCCAGACGGAAGGATTCTGTCACTTGGCTTGCTGGTCACCCTGGTCGGTTTGTCGTTGCTTGTGAGACGACGTCAGGTGAATGGTGCGGACCGTTAGAGGGTCCAGTTCAAGTGAGCCGATGATGGCGATGACCTCGGCACGCATTTGATCAAGTGTTTGATCGCACGATTGTTGAGCGAGTTGTCCAGCCGTTGCTGCTGCTGCGATTAAAGACGGAGTCATTCGCAAACGCTGAGTGAAACCATTTTGCAGCCGGCCCAAGGCACCGTTTAATAGGGAATTTTGAGGGAATTGCTGCACCCGAAGTTTGTTTAACATCGTTACTTATAGCTTGAAATTCAGAC
>BJGB01000067.1 GCA_014190215.1 Actinomycetes bacterium
CCTTGGACAAGCCTTGGCGATGGTTTGAGCGCTACTACTCAAGCGGCAACACGGCCATAACTTTCAGCGAAAGAGGTCCTCTTGGGGTGGCCGAACAATTTCGCTCATTGAGGATTCGCGCATCCACATAGGATCTAAGCCGCGAACCACTGCCACTGGAACTCCGTTAGATTTTCCCATCACTAATTCGGCAGCGCAAGCAACTTCGTCGGCGATGCAGACCTCGGTCACTTGCATCATGCGTCCGAGGGCATCTGGCGTGCCACGTAGATCTAATACTGCTGCAACTCCAGCAACACCAATAGCTACATCGGTGAGTCCTTTACGCCATGGACGACCAAAAGTGTCCGAGACAATAATCCCGACAGAGACCCCAAGTTTTGCGCGAATGATGTCGCGTATTCTGCGTGCTGAACGATCACTGTCAATGGGTAATAAGGCAGCCCAACCGCGTTCAACGTTCGAGAGGTCAATCCCACTATTTGCGCAGATGAAACCATGTTGGGTTTCAGTAATGATCAGATCACCTCGTCGGCGTACGACGCGTACGCCTTCTTGTTCAACTAAAACTTTGTGTGAAAGCGGATCATCGGGGTCAATCTCAACCATTCGTCCCTCAGCTTTGGAGACAATTTTCTGAGTGACCACAAGAACATCACCATCTTGTAGCGGTCCATTGGGGGCATTTCTACAGGCCTCAACAATGACATCGCCGAGTTGGTCCCCAGGAACAATCTCCCCGATACCAGTAACCGCCCAGGCGCTGATTCTCTGTTGTGTTGACTCTTGGCTCATGACGTTCACCTTAACGAACCGCGCTGAGTACAACGCGGGCGAGGGATTGGGTGATCTCAGGTGTTCGCATGATGGTGTCGGTGACTAGACACTGTAGACCTTCGCGTTCTACAGCAGTTTGTAGATGGGCATCTTGTTCGTCAATGACCAGGGTCGCACATATGGGAGCGTAGAGTCTGGCCACGCCGACAACGGATGCTTCATGCCCGAGTTCAGTCAACATCCGATCAGCGGGCCCTTTTAAGGCCGCTCCGGCGACGATGGGAGATATCGCCACAACTTGATTACGCATTGCAGTCAGTGTTGAATCAACATTGCCAAGAGCGCGAATCGGCCCAAGTGAAACGATGGGGTTAGAGGGAGCGATGATGACCACCTCTGAATCACGCAGGGTGGATAGAAACGTCGGCTGAGCATTTTTTGCTCCGATGAATTCAACGCTGGTGACGGGAACACCGTGATGACGTTTCACGAAATATTCCTGAAACGAGACTCGCAATGCGGAACCATCTTCAATGATGTCCACCATTGTTGACACTGGATCGTCAGACATGGGCATCATCTTCATCGTGATGCCCCAGGCTCGGGCAATCTCGGTCGTGACCTCGCTGAGGGTCGCTCCCTCAGCGAGGCGTGCGGTGCGGTAGAGATGTGTGGCCAAATCACGGTCACCGAGATTGAACCAAGTTCCTGCCGCGCTCGAACTGTCTGGCTTGACCGCTGCGTAGCGCGCTAGGGATTCCATCGCGATCCAGGACTCATTTGCTAAGCCCCAGCCTCTCTGGGGGTCGATGGCGGCCGCCACGGTGTAGGTCACGGTGTCTAAGTCAGGCGAAATACGCAGACCGTGCATCATCGTGTCGTCTCCAGTATTGACCACGACAGTGATGTCTTGGGGGTCCACTTCGAGAACAAGACCGCGTAAAAAGCGGGCTGCGCCGACCCCACCCGCGAGAACTGTGATCACTTTTGACCTACTGAGTTGAACGCCATCAATCCGAGCGTAGGTCTTGAGCCGTAGTATGGACCATCTCAGTTGATCTCTCCAGGAGTGTTTTATGCCCCGAGCCTTTATCACCGGCGTTACTGGTCAAGATGGCCAGCACATGGCCGAGTTTTTGCATTCCAAGGGATATGAGGTCTTTGGCATGGTCAAGGGTCAAAATAACCCTAAAGAACAGATCATTCGTGAAGAGTTTCCTTATGTGAATATCGTGCCAGGGGATTTGGCAGATCTGCCATCGCTCGTCAAAGCCCTGGAAGTGGCCCAGCCCGATGAGGTTTACAACTTGGCCGCCATTTCCTTCGTCGCGCTTTCATGGAATCAGGCTGAACTGACAGCCAATCTGACGGGCACTGGTGTCTTACGTATGTTGGAGGCTGTGCGAATGGTCGGTGGTCAGACCGATAACAAGATTCGCTTCTATCAGGCCTCGTCATCTGAAATGTTCGGCAAGGTGCGCCAGATTCCGCAGGACGAATTGACTCCGTTTCATCCTCGTTCGCCCTACGGGTGCGCCAAGGTTTTTGGACATGACATCACCGTGAACTATCGCGAAAGTTATGGGCTCTGGGCATGTTCGGGAATTTTGTTCAATCACGAGGGTCCCCGTCGTGGTATCGAGTTTGTGACCCGCAAGGTCACTAACGCTGCGGCACGTATCAAACTTGGTGTACAAGATGAGTTAGTACTCGGCAATCTTGATGCCAAGCGAGATTGGGGATACGCCGGAGATTATGTCAAGGCAATGTGGATGATGTTGCAGCAAGATGAACCTGATGACTTTGTCATTGCTACGGGTGAAACACATACGATTGAAGAATTAGTTGAGTTGGCTTTTGACGTTGCAGGCGTCAGCAATTGGCGTTCCTATGTTCGTCAAGATCCAAAGTTTTTCCGACCTGCCGAAGTGGATCTACTCATTGGAGATTCAACGAAGGCTCGGGAGAAGTTGGGTTGGGTGCCCGAGGTTGATTTCGCAGGTCTAGTGCGCATGATGGTGGAAAATGATCTCCGTCTTGAATCTCGTAAGGCTCGACGAGACTTAACTGATTAGCCGTCTGACCCGCGATTAGGCTTCAAAAGGTCGATCTAATAATGCGTCACTCAGCGAATTGCTGTTGATGATTGCCCCAGCGACCAGAAGTCTTTGTAGGGAAACGATAAAGATCAATAGTGCGACTAGTGAACTGGTGACGAGTCCAATTTCGACGCGCAGATAAAGGTCATCCGATGTCAGCCAGACACAGATCACAAAGGAAGCCATTCCCGTCAGCCAACCAAGACCCACTCGGGCATGACCATTGAGGGCAATCACTGCTTGGGCGGTGGCTAAAGCAACCATGTACAGGGCACTCCCGATAGCAAGCAATGTGAGTGAGCGTCTGTTGAGTACGTCGTCATAGACCAACTCAAGCATGGCTGGTCCAACGGCAAATGAACCGAGTGTGCCGAGGAGTCCGACGGCAATCACAACTTTCATCAGGCGGCGAAACCCATTACGAAATTCGTCAAGATCGTTCTGGGCCGCGAGTCGCGCTAAACGTGGGAGTAGCGCCGCTTGTACCGCTTGGAACAAGAACAGGGGAACACGCGAGAGCAATACACCATTTCCGAAAGCGGTGACCTCTTGATTCTGCTGATCGTTTGCCAAAATATTGACGGCGATTGGCCCAGCGTTGACTAAACCAGCACCCATCAGCGAGCCGATCAACAGCCAACCCAGATTGGGCGTCACTTCGCTCCAGGGAGCGAGAGGGCCTTGCTCGGTTTGTAAGCCTCCCCGAAGACCGACTATCAAAACTCCAGAAAGTGGTGAGAGCGCCACGACCATGGCATATGCACCAACGTTGGTGATATCAAGTTGCCACAAGATGACGCAACCAACAATTCTCACGAAACCATCGGCGCCCATGATGATGCCGTACGACGAAAACCGACCTTGACCCGAGCAAATACCCCGTGCTAGATGTGCTGGAGCATAAGAAATAAAAGCGATAATTAAGGCTGCTGTCACTAAGCCGTAACCCTCGAAAAAATCTTTGGTAGCAATTGAACTAAATCCCGCGAGTAAAGCCACGACGATTCCAGCAATGCCAATGCCGAGCGGCACAATACGTCTGACAATCGCACGGCCGCCCAATCCAAGAGCGCGGCGGTGAGCTAAGGCGCGCCCCATTTCTTGTTCAAGAGGTAAAAAGAAACCTGGCGCTAAAACAAAGGTGGCGAACCACAGAGCCACGATGGGTTTGAAGTCTTCTTTTCCGAGAGCTTCTTGACCAACCTTAAAAAATGCATAACTCGAAATGCCCGCGACCATAAGCCCGCCACCGACGGCCAAAGTACCCTCGGGCAGGGGAATTTTGGTCTTCTCAGGTGGGAGTTCTTCGTTCACGCGGTCCCCGCCGAGTTTCGTGAATTCTGATTGTGAGATGTAACAAACTTCACGACTATGTACCTTACTCAAGGTGCGGCAATGTGCCTTAACTGCTCGTGGGTGACCTAAGTCGGAGCGAGTCCACGAGTAACCTTGACCCACTGTGGAGAACGAGTCAGAAGTCGCATCCTTTCCTAGCGCTGCCCCAGCGGAGGTCAGCCAATCACCCACGCCTGGAGTGGTAGCAGCACTCGTCGTTCGTGCCCTCACTCCGGTTTTGCCTGAAGTTCTTAGCGCCTTAGCTCTCCAGGATTACCCAAATCTGCAAATTTTGGTTCTTCTTGGACACAGCGATGAAGAACAGACCAAACAAGTCAAAGAACTTGTTGCTTCTACGACGCCAGGGGCTCACATAACCGGATTGGGCACTGATCTCGGTTACACCGTGGCAGCCAATGCGGTTCTGCGTCTCGTTGATGGTGAGAGCGGTTTCTTCTTGCTGATGCGTGACGACGTCGTACTTGATGTGGAAGCCGTTCGTCAATTAGTCGAAGAGATGTATCGCTCAAATGCTGGAGTAGCCGGACCCAAGATTCTGGATGGAGAGAATCCGCAGATTTTGCGCAGCGTTGGTTATGCCATGGACTGGTTTGGGCAATTGGACGATCCCATTGAACCGCTAGAGATCGATCAAGAACAGCATGATGCAGTGCGTGATGTTTTTGCACTTTCATCGGCGTGTCTATTTGTTCGGGCTGATCTCTTTCGTGAGTTAGGGGGTTTTGAGTCAAATATCGAAGATGATGGTGCCGCCCTTGATCTTTGCTGGCGCTCGCATTTGTCTGGGGCGCGCGTACTGATCGTGCCCGCGGCGACGGCGCGCCAACCCCACCGAGTTCCTGTTCACGGTGAGGCCGACGAGCGCAATCGAATGATGACGGTGGCGTCGCTAACTGGAACATGGCGGATGTTGATGATCATGCCACTGCTTTTCTTGGCGACCTTATTCGGGGCGCTGGTGTCTGTGATTCGCGGCGACGGGCGCAGGGCCGTCAATCTGCTGGGTTCATTTGGGGCCCTGGTAACACGCAGCGGGTCAATTCTGCGCCGCCGCCGCCGAGCACATGCACTGCGACGAGTCCCGGATCGTGAGATCGTTGAACTCCAAGTCCGCGGTTCGGCTTCGTGGCGGCGAACGGTACGTCATGGAAGCAAGCAAGTATTGGCAGGGCATTCTGTCAACCAAGGTCCACGCGAGCGACGTATTTTGATCACTGCTGGTTGGGCGATGCTGATCATTGTCCTATTCCTCGGTGGACGCCAACTCTTCGTTTCGGGGGTCGAGCCCATCGGGCAATTTTCCCGATTGCCAGATTCGCCGCGGGATCTTATTTCTGAATATTTCAGTGGTTGGCGCAGTCAAGATCTTGGAAGTTCCTCGTCGCAACCAACCAGCATGATCTTGATAGCAATCGGAGGAGTCGTTGCCTTGGCTCAGATGGGTCTCGTTCACACTTTGTTGATTGTGGGCTTGATTCCAATTGGTTGGCTTGGGGTCTCTGCTCTGTGTGCTGTTGTCGCCGATGACCGCGCCCGTCTGGCTGGAGTCTTTGCGTATGCGGCAGTTCCAATTCCCTATATCGCAATGGCAACGGGTCGTCATCAAGTTTTGATTGCCTACGCTGTCGTGCCGTGGGCATTGCATTTTTTACGATCTTTCGGTGGCATCGCGCCGTCAGTTGTTGACGACACCGCTGGCGATGTGATTGACCATCCCTCGAGTGAGATGCGTCTTCAATTAGTGGCGAAACTTTCCCTGCTACTCGCTGTCACCTTGGCGTTTAGTCCATCGACGGTTCTCGTGGTCGTGATGTGCGCTGTGTTGTGGCAACTGGCTGCAGTTCTCGGTGGGGGATCAACTCGCTCTGCTGGGTTGGGATTGGCTGGCGCTCTGACTGCCACCGTTGCTGCAGTTGTACTGAACCTTCCTTGGACCACGCGCTTCTTGCAGCCAGATGCTTGGGCTGTGATTGTCGGAGTCGATACCAACCGACAAAGCGGTCTTGGCTGGTTGGATCTGATGCGTATGGACACCGGTCCAGCGGTTCTCGGGGGTTTAGTTCTGTTTTTGTATGTTCCATTATTCGTTGCCACATTGGTGGCGAAGAATTCACGTTTTGTGTGGTCAATTCGGGCGTCCGTGTTGGTCGCAGGAAGTCTCGTGCTGGCCTCTCTCGACGCAGGTCACCACTTGCCATTTCGTCTTCCCGAAGCGGGGATGATGTTGGTTCCCGTTGCTATCGGATTGGCGATCGGCGCGGCAATCATTGTGATGTCTTTTGGTATTGATGTGCGCGGTGCAAACTTCGGTTGGCGTCAGCCTCTTGCTGTGATTTCACTGGCAACTCTTTCCATTGCATTAGTGCCAGTCCTCGCTGCTGGTATCGACGGACGCTGGGGCCAACCAACAACAACTTTGGCAGGCCAGATTGAAGAACTTTTAGGCGACACGGCAAGCGGAGATTTCCGGGTCTTGGTCGTCGGCGACACTCGTCTTGTACCAGCAGGACAACATGCCTATGGAGATGGATTGAGTTATTCGCTGATTCAAAACTCACAGAGCACAATGCTCGATCAGTTCACCCCTATTTCTGATGACAGCGACCAGTTTGTCAAGCCTTTGATTGATGCGATTGCGCAAGGATCAACAGACCGAGTTGGCCGTCTGATGGCTCCCTTCGGGATTCGCTACATCGTTGTACCGATACTCGATCGCGTGCAATCGACTAGTGCTTCGCCACTGCCTGTGGCCAGCGGTTTAACACAGTCATTGGGGGTTCAATTAGACCTGCGATCCGTCTATAGCCCGACAAGTATGGTCATTTTTGAAAACATGCAATGGATCCCCGTGACCGCAATGTTGAGTTTGACAGCTGAACAAGGCACTAACGCTGGTGGTGTCACGGCCTTAGTTGATAATGATGTGTCGGGTTCACGTGCAGTCTTGGCTGGAACGACGAGTTGGCGCTCGGTCACTGAGGAAATACCCGCTGGACAATTGCATATCGGCACTCCTTTTGACTCTCGTTGGCGCCTTCAGAACGCCACGCAATCTGTGGTTGGGATGGCCTCGTTCGGATCAGTCATGACATTCGAAAGTAGCGCGGGTTCGGGTCGTCTTGTCTACGACAATCCAATGACACGTTATCTATGGGTTTTACTGCAAATGCTTTTGTGGATCATTGTTCTCTTAGCACTCTTTCAACCGCGCTTTCTTGGCCGCCGCCACAGTCCCATGTCGCTTGAACCCGTTGTCTCCTTTGAGGAGATGAGCCAATGATTCGTCGACTTACAGTCATCTTCATGATCATCGCCGCTTGTGTGGCGGCAATAGTCCTGCCCAACAACAACGCTACGGATACGCCACCGATTTTTTCTGCTGCGACGCGTCTTGGGACTCCGTCAATTCGTCAAGATGAGCGAGTGGTCACGCGTACATGGTTATGTGCCGGATCTGCCGCCAGTGGCCCGAGTAGCGGCGGCGAATACGGCGGCGAAGTTGTCGTCACCAATCCAACGGACGCTCCGATCACCGGCGTGGTGACGATCTTGACAACCGAACAGGATCCCGTGCGGCAGCAGATTATGGTTGAGGCGCGAAGCCAGTTGACGGTGGATATTGATGCTTTGGCCAGTGCGCGTTACGCCAGCAGTTATGTCGAAGTCAGTGATTCTGCGGCGAGTGTTGAGCAACGGGCAATCCATCCGGCTGGTTCGGCGGTATCCCCTTGTTCGAATAGCACATCGAGTGAGTGGTATTTCGCCGATGGATTCACGGCTGAATCTTCAGAGTTTCGAATCCTTTTAACTAATCCTTATTTGACTCCAGCAATTCTTAATATTGGCGTGAGTACGGAAAAAGGATTTCGCTCTCCACAAAACTTGGATGGATATGTCATCCCCCCTCAGTCAATTCGAGTTTTGAATATCGCTGATGCTGGATTCAGAGATGAAAAGATTTTGGCAATCAGCGTCAATGCAACTGCTGGTCAAATCGTTGCCGCCAAAGAGCAACATTTCCTTGGAGCGGGGCGACTGGGCTATGTACTTGCGCTCGGTAGTCCTTCAATGTCGGATCAGTGGTGGTTTGCAGATGGTGAAAAGGGAACGGGGATGACCGAGACCTTGATGATTTTCAATCCCTCGGACGAACAGGTTTCGGCGAATGTGCTGATTCTTGGACTGGAAGATGCTGTCGCTCCACCGGCAACAACTCTGACGATTCCAGCCCACGATGTTGTGGCTTTTAATACGTCGGCATTGGTAGGAATGCCTGAAGGTATTCATGGTGCGGTGATCTCCAGTCAGTCGGGAGATAACTTGGTCGTCGAACGAATTCTCACAAGGCCTGCGGGAACCAGTGTCGTCACCTCAGTTGTTCTTGGTGGACAAAAGGGTGCCCGCTCGATGAGATGGAGCGTGCCCACGATCATCAAAATCGCCCTTGAGGATGCCTTGGTTGTACTCAATACATCTTCCGCCGACGCTCTTGTGACCGTCTTTTCAGTCGGCCCTGGTGGCGAGGAACCAGTCCCTGGCTTGATTGACATACCACTTGCCGCAAACGGCATTATTTCCATTGATTTGCTTGACGATCTAGCTTTGGGTCGAGCATTGGAGATTGTGGGCACTCAAAATCTGCTCGTTGAACGCCGACTTGAACGAACTCCAACCTTGAGCGGCCGTAGCGGGTCTTTGGCGATTCCAGGATGATGCAGGAACGATGACTAGCCTTTTGACTGCTGTAGTGATCGCAGTGATCGTGGCTGTCGCAGCCCTAGTGATTCGTCGGACTCGGGTCAGCGATGCGCCCACACAAAAAATATTCGCTTCTCCAACCCAAATTGATCGAGCAGATTTCGCTACGCAATCCCAAGAATGGCTAGTCGTGGTGTTCACGTCTGCTTCCTGTCATGTGTGTGCTGATATGTCGGCCAAAGCAAAAGTTCTGGCGACTCGTGAAGTTGCTGTGATTGAAGTGGAGTACGAGACGCAACGCGATTTGCACACTCGCTACAACATCGAGGCAGTTCCTACAATTGTCATCTGCGATGCGCGTGGTGTTGTTCACAAGTCCTTCATGGGACCGCTCAGCGCAACTGATTTATGGGCAGCGATGGCTACTGCGCGCGAACCAGGGGCATCTGCGGGCGAAACAATCAACGCTGATTAGTCGTGGGCGCCAACTGGAGTGGTGACAGTGCCATCAAGGCCCTGTTGCACCAGTGCAGACACCAGTGCGCCATCAATGGTTTCTTTATCAAGAAGGGCTTGGGCGACTAAATCGAGTCCGGCACGATGCTTCGTCAAGATCTCGATCGCCCGACGTTCTTCTTGTCGCAAAATCGTGTTGATCTCTTCGTCCATCATCCGCGCCGTATCATCGCTGTACTCACGACCGCCAGTCATTAGATCCTCTCCAAGGAAAACTTGTTGCTGGTTATGCCACGCCATGGGGCCGACCTTGTCGCTCATACCCCATTCGCGAACCATGCGTCGCGCCAGACCAGTCACAACTTCAAGGTCATTTGAGGCACCCGTTGTTTGTTGCTGAAAAACAAGTTGCTCAGCAACACGTCCACCTAAAGCCATGCAAATACGATCAAGAATGTAGTTCTTGGAAAAACTGTGTCGTTCTTCTGGCAAAGTTTGAGTGACTCCGAGGGCCATGCCACGAGGCAAAATTGTCACCTTGTGCAGTGCGTCACCGTTAGGGAGAACTGTTGCCAAGATTGCGTGACCACCCTCATGATAAGCGGTGACTCGCTTCTCTTCAGCGGACAAGATCAAAGAATCGCGACGGGCACCCATCATGATCCGATCGCGCGCTGATTCAAAGTCGATCCGTTCAATCTGCGCGCTTTCGCGTCGCACGGCAAAGAGCGCAGATTCATTG
>BJGB01000068.1 GCA_014190215.1 Actinomycetes bacterium
TGGCAACTTTGTCAGCAGCCGCAGCGATACCGGCTCGATTTGTGGCTTTGAGATAATTCGACATGTTGGAGTCATAGGCAAAGACTGAACAAGTTGCCCCAATCTCAGCACCCATATTGCAAACCGTTGCTTTGCCTGTCGCCGAAATGCTGTCAGCACCTTCACCAAAATATTCGACAATCGCTCCCGTGCCACCTTCTACTGTTAGGACGCGTGCGACTTCAAGAATGACATCTTTGGGTGATGACCAACCGCTGAGTGTTCCCGTGAGTTTGATGCCGATGACTTTGGGCCACTTCACATTGAATGGGAAACCTGTCATCACATCAACAGCATCAGCGCCGCCGACACCAATAGCGACCATTCCGAGTCCACCAGCGTTTGGCGTGTGGCTGTCAGTTCCGATCATCATGCCGCCAGGAAACGCGTAGTTCTCGAGCACAACTTGGTGAATGATTCCGCTACCTGGACCCCAAAAACCAATGCCATACTTGGCCGACACGCTCTTCAAGAAGTCGTACACCTCGCGGTTGTCGTCAATGGCTACGCCGAGATCGATCTTTGCCCCCACCTTGGCCAAAATCAGGTGATCGCAATGAACCGTTGAAGGAACGGCAGTCGTTGGGAGTCCGGCAGTCATGAATTGCAATAAAGCCATTTGCGCAGTTGCGTCTTGCATGGCGACGCGATCGGGGTTGAAATCGGCGTAACTTGCGCCGCGCTCCATGTCTTGAGTGGTGGGTTCAACCAAGTGGTTGATGAGGATCTTTTCAGCCAAAGTCAGTGGTCGACCGAGACGCTGACGACCGAGTGAAACCCGCTCGGCGAGGGTGGCGTAGACATTGTTGACAAGTCCAACGGGTGTACCAGATGAAATGGAGCTCATGAGACAAGTATAATACAAGTGTGCGCCAGATTAGGTACAGACTGATAGCCGACGAATTGCGAGTTCGGGTGCGATCTGGCGTCTATGGAGCAGGTCGCGTGATGCCCTCCGAGGCCGAATTAGGCACCGAGTTTGATGCCAGTCGCGTGACGATTCGTCGCGCCCTAGAGACTTTACGAGAAGATGGATTGGTGGACGCCCGGCAGGGTTTCGGGTGGTTTGTGGCGGCAGCGCCTTTACAGCAGAGTCTCGGGCAATTGGCCACGATTGAGGCGCAATTAATCGATAGCGGTATTCGACCCGAACGACAGATTTTAGAATTCGCTTTTGAAAAAGCATCGCAGCAGGTGCAGTTGGTCCTTGGCGCGGAACAGGTTTTGCGTGTCAAGCGCTTGAACCTCGCCGACGGTGAACCTTTCGCCTTAGTCACGGTGTGGTGTCGGGCTGATTTGGGTCAACATTTATCCCGCGCCGATGTTGAACGGTCTCCTTTTTATGAACTCTTAGAGGTGCCCCTCAAGGGAGCGACTCAGACGATTGGGGCTGATGCAGCATCGCCCGAGAACGCCAAGTTGCTCGGTATTCCAGTCGGTTCGCCGGTTTTACGTTGCACACGAATCACAACCGACACTGATGGACGAGCAGTTCTACTTTCGGAGCACGTTTTCCCGGCACATCGCACCGAGTTCGTCGTTGAGTTGCCACAGGCTGAACGTTCCATCGCTCCGACTGGCTTACGCTTAGTGGAGTAGCCCGTCTTGAGTGGGCTTAACTACTAACCTTCGTTCGTTATGTCTCAGACTTTGACAGCATCGGGATCGACCCTAGAACCTCCAATAGATACCAAGATGCCTCATCTTCCAGGTCTTGATGGGCTTCGAGGGGTGGCCCTTGTCATCGTCTTGCTGTATCACCATGGCGTGACGTGGATGACCGGTGGTGAACTCACCGTGTCAATGTTTTTTACTCTGTCTGGTTTTTTGATCACTCGCTTAGTCGTCAACGAATGGGCAAAATCTGGAACGATTTCCCTGAAGAATTTTTATGATCGCCGGATCAGGCGCTTGTTCCCAGCATCGTTCTTTGTTTTGATGGCAGTCGTCATTATTTGGACTCTCTTTCCCGGTTCCGGGCGTCGTTTGGCGTTCTGGGAATGGATGTCGGGAATGTCCTATTTCGAAAACTTCTATCTGCAGTCGGCTGGTAAAAGTTATGGCGGGCTCTTCGGATTAGGAAATCCAGTGCAACATTTGTGGAGTCTCTCGCTCGAGGAACAGGTGTATTTAGTTTTTCCCGTGTTGTGTCTCTTGATGTTGCGGGGTCGTTATTCTCGGGCGGCTGTTTGGCGATTTTTTAAGGTCCTCAGTGGCTTGGCATTACTTGGCATCTTGCTAGGTGCCTATAACCGCACTCACGTTCCATTGTGGAGTCACTTGCCCGTCGTTGAAGCGAAGTGCAGTGATTCCTCATGTGCTTACTACGCCACGGAAGTGCGTGTTGGCGAATTTTTGATGGGCTCGGCTTTCGCAGTTTTCTGGTCGGCATGGTCGTATGTGCCTCGAGTGACAGAATTTCTGCGTCGACCAATTGTGGCAATCCTTTCCTGGCCATTTTTGATCATTTCCTACATCGTGTGGTTCAAGATTGGCTGGCGAAATCAGTGGGGCGATGTCTTCTTCCCGTGGTCCGTATTCTTCAATGCCTTCATCACGATGGCGTTTATCGCCTTGGCACATACAGGCGTAGGAATGGGTCGCCTGTTGGCATGGAAGCCCGCTGCATGGATGGGCCAAGTCACTTACACCGTCTATCTCGTACATTGGCCGACTTTTATGTTCTGGGATTCCATGAGACTGAATCTCGACCTTCCGAAAATACATATTCCGCTCACTGATTGGGAGACCACAGATGGGTTCTGGCACTTCGTTTTCAAAATCGCGATTACCTTCACCATTGTTTGTCTCATTTATTATTTGTTGGAAAATCCGGTTCGAAAGAAAGAGATCTGGAAGGGGAGTCGGCTCTACGTTTGGTTAGTAGCCATGACTTTGGTGGGAGTGATCTTTGCAGTCGTTGGCAACGATCGCCGTACTGCGGCTACTGACGTTTTGTCAGTGTTGGATGAGCAAGCTCTTGCCATGCAAAAAGAAGCCTTAGCGAGTTTGCCTGATCTCGGTGAAAACCCTCCCGATGTTTCTCCAGTCGACTCAGATCTACCAGCGCGAATGATGATGGTCGGTGATTCGCAGAGTTGGGTGCTGGCTGCTGGGCTTGATGACTGGGAAGCAAGTAATCAAGTCATCAATCAGCCTTCACCTGGTGTCGGTTGTGGAATCGGCGAAAATACGCGTTTGAAATACTTAGGAATTGATCAGGACAAGCGACCTGGTTGCACTGAATGGCGCGAAGCCCTCAGTCCAATCGTGCAAAAGTTTCAACCCAATGTCGTGATCATCGTGGGTGGAGGAGCGGACCTTTCTGATCGCCAAATTCCTGGCGTGGAAGGCTGGTCGCATATCGGCGAAACGCAGTACGAGACGTGGCTATTACAACAGTTTGCAGCGTTCACCGACATCATGACGTCGTCGGGGGCAATAGTGATCTGGTTCTCTATGCCACTGGTTGACCCACCATATGTTTCAGGTGAAACGGGTAAGCCTCCTTTTGCCGAGGGTGATCCTGCGCGGACGCAGCGTTATAACGAACTGATTGAGCAGTTCGCTGATTCTGACGAGCGAGTTGTGTTCGCAGATTTGGCAGCGCAGGTTAAAGCACATCCGGGTGGCGAGTTTGAGCCCAAGATGCGACCCGACCGCACCCATATTGATTTGAAATACGCACCTGAGTTAGTGGAGTGGATTGACGCCACGATCAGAGACGTGTATGCCACTAGGTGATCAAGTGCTGATCAGGTCAGTTCAGCGTCTCTGGCAACACGCAGGACCGCGTGCCGCGCTTGCGTGGTTGTGCGTGTATCTGACGGTAGGTGTGACAGGTCAGAATTTTAATACTGCCTATTTGGGATTTGGATGGCAGTTGATTCCATGGGACATTTTGTCTCACGATCCAATTCGTAGCATCTGGTATCTGCATGTGCAACCGCCACTGTGGAACCTACTACTTGGTGGATCTGCTTGGGTCTCGCCATTTTCGGATCGCCTGACTTTGCAAGTGATCATGGCTCTCTGTGGTATTGCTGTGGCGTGGTTGGCTGCCGTGCTTGCTCGTCGTCTCGGACTATCGCGCCGGTGGTCGGTGATTGTGGCGCTCATCGCGTCTTTGCATCCCGAAGTTTTCAAGGGTGCTTTTGAACCAACCTACGAATTAGCCACGGCCGCTCTGTTGCTACTGACATTGATTGCCGTCGCCGACTTAACACGTCAAGAAAATACCCGTCGTTCATTAATCATTTTATCTGTAGCCGTGACGAGCACGGCGATGACGCGGAGTTTGTATCACCCAGTGTGGGTACTAGTGATCGTGGCCTTTGGTTTGTGGCTGATGCGCAAGCGCATTCACTGGAAAACTACTTTGATTGTTTTGTCGATCCCCGTCATTGTGATGGGCGGATGGATGCTGAAAAATCAAGCGCTGTACGGACGAGCCACGATGTCTAGTTGGTTTGGGATGAATTTGCAGCGCGCGGTCATCCCAGTTTTACCGCGAGCCGATCTTGAGCAAATGTACGCCGAAGGGCAGATTTCTGAGATCGCCATGATTGGACCGTTCGGCAATTACGACCTCTATGTCGAGGCCATGCCCGATTGTTCTCCCGAGTATGGGCATCGTTCAGTTGTTGAACCAATGCGAACCACCGATGAGTGGAGTCCGAATTTTAACTATCAGTGTTTTCTTCCCGTCTTTGATCAAGCAGGCGAGGACGCAATGAATGTCATTCGAGAGCATCCAGAGGCTTGGCTTGAAGGCCGTCTATGGTCATTGCGAACCACGATTGCTGTAGCAACCATTCCTGAGGAAAGTAAATCAATTGTCATGCGTTCGCTTGACAAGATCTTTTCCATTGCTCGTCTTGACTTCGGTGGAGTTCTCTCAACGCAAGGTTGGGGGACACCAATTTATGGGCAACTTGAAGCGGAAACTGATTTCGGTCTGCTCTTAATACCGATGTATCTGCTGATTGGGTGGATCGGGTTATGGCAGATTGTGCAACGGTTGCGCCATCGTGCATTGCATCGTCATGCTGCGGTGTATCTCGTGGGTTCCTTCACCGTCGTCTTCACGGTGTTAGTAGGGGCGATCGCTGAACTTGGTGAACAGTCGCGTTTTCGAACGATGGTAGATCCCATCGTGACGGTGATGGTGTTGGCCTTGATTACTCCAAGTGTGCAACGGTTATATCGGCGTTTACGCCGTCACTCATCGCAGGCCCGAGCCGTCGGCAAATAAACGCTTGCCCCATTTGATGAAGTGAGTGTCAGGCGACCAGCATCAACTTGATCGTTCAGGAGATCAATGTCTGCCCCAGAAAATGTCACCCCATCGCTTAAGACAACTGCGCCTTTGGCGCGCCAAAGTGCACACGGCAGGTTTGCGTAGAGCGGGGCGACATCTTGTGCTTGGCCAGTGAGTGCTTGCATGGGGAGGGGTGCGTAGGCGGCAGGGAGTCCAGTATCCCAGTGCACTGCGTCAGCATCATTGGAAATAATGACAGCTGCTCCAGAGTCCAATGCCGCTCGTGAATAAGGTTTGAGTCCACTGCTCTCGCTGAAACTTTCGCCAACATTCCATGGACGTACGGCGCAGATCGTAAAGATGACGAGAAGTAACGCTGTGGGAATGAAGAGAGTCCGACCGCGTTGTTGAACTTGATCACTGATGATCCAACTCAGCGCCGCCAAAGTGAGTACTCCCGTTGGCAACATCAATCTGTTGTCGGCAATCACTAAAGCGTCAAAACCCATCATCCCGGCGATCAATCCGAGGGAAATGATGCCAGACGCGACCAGTGCAATCTCGGAGGTATCTGGCAAACGCTTGGACCGCTGAATCAAATGTATAACGGCGAAGATGACAAGCGCGAGCCACATCAGGGCGATCACCCACGACCACCATGACGGACCCTCAGCAGTAAAATATGTGCGGCGTAAATCGCCTTGTTTGGCATCAAACCATCCACCGATTGAGCGTACGAAGACATCCATGTCTTGGCGACCGAGGCCGCGCCAACCAGCGTTGTGTCCACCACCAGCGCCTGTTGCTAACAAAATATTGAGTGCGGCAGGCAACATTAAGGCAAGGCTCCACAGCGCTGATGAAAGTTTCTGCTGTGTTCGTTTGTACCGTTCCCAGCCGCTCAATAAAGCCAATGGTGCGCCGATGAAACGCAGTAATCCGGCAGCGATTGTTAAAACCGCGACCATCGTCCAATGTCCACCCGAGCGATAACGCGCCAAGCAAATGACTAACCATAAAGCAACTGCACAAAAGAGCGGTTCTGATAACGCACCCTGTGTGACGAGGCGCGTGGTCGGCATCATGGTGATCAAGACACCAAGAATGCCGATGATGAAGGGTTGTGCTTTGGCGGTGTCTGATTTTTTGGAACCATAGATAAGTGCCGTAGCGATTGCCATCAGTGCGAGCACGCAGAGCAATTCCATCGCATGACGAACACCAACAATGGCGCCTAGGACTCCCGCCACAAGTGGATATCCAATAGGGAAATCAACAAAGGGAAGTTGACCACCGCGATCAAGGAACTCAATGGCCGTGAAGTTAGAAAACGACGGAGCCAGATTGCTACCGAAGAGGTTCCCATTCCTCACGGCTTCGGCGCCGCTCCAATAAGTAACGGTATCTAAAAGATGGACGATGCCATGGCGAAATTGGATCAGTCCTACGATGACGGCACCCAAAAGAGTTAAGGCAAGAGCTAGCAGTCGAGGAGTGCCCTGCTGAGAGAGTCCATTTTTGAATTGCTCCACATTTAGAGTCTGTCAGGCTACGACATAAGAACCGTTGACCTGACAGACTGTGAGCATGGCTGTTGAAGATCGAGTTTCTATTTCTATTGCGAATGGCATTGCCGACGTACGTTTGAATCGCCCCGATAAGCGCAATGCTCTCGACAACGAGATGTTCATGGCACTGGCGAACGCTGGAGAACGACTCAAGTCCGACAAGGGTGTTCGGGTTGTGGTTTTGTCGGGCGAGGGATCATCTTTTTGCGCCGGCCTTGACTTTGGATCATTCCAGCAGATGGCCGGGGGAACGAAGAGTGAAAATGCTGGCGAGGGTAATCCTGGAACGATGGCCTCAGGGCGCATCACCCATCTCGGACAGCAAGTGGCCTGGGTTTGGCAAGAGATTCCGGTTCCCGTGATTGCAGCGGTGCATGGTCACGCTTTGGGAGGAGGCATTCAGATTTGTCTGGGTGCCGACATCCGCATCGTGCATCCCGATACACAGATGTCTGTTCGCGAAACTCATTGGGGCCTCGTGCCTGATATGACGGGAACTCAGGTGCTCTCAAACTTAGTGCGCCCCGATGTGGCCAAAGAGTTGACATTTACGGCCCGAGTCTTCAGCGGTCGTGAAGCCTTTGAACTCGGATTGGCCACCAAGCTTTCGGAGACTCCACTAACTGATGCGATGGCAATGGCCGCTGAGATTGCAGGTCGTAGTCCAGACGCTGTACGCGGATCCAAAGAGTTATTTAATCGTGTGTTCTCAGCTGGGGCAGCGGAACAATTTGCGGAAGAACGTCGAGTGATTGGTTCGTTGATCGGTCGCCCGAATCAGGTTGAAGCTGTCATGTCTAACTTTGAAAAGCGCCCAGCCAACTTCATCGACCCGTCCTAAGTGGCCCGTCCCAAGCGACCCGTCCACACGTTCTAGGTAGGTTGCTGCGCTTAAAACCGTGCTTTGGCCACCGAGAAGCCGGATGTGTTGCATAGACGTGTCCGATGTCCGACCTAAATCGATTGGTCATCTGGGCTTTCAGCCCGTAGTGTAGGGATTGCCGATCGGGCCAGCGTTGTCCCGGGAGCCACATTCAATGAGTTCGTGGACCCAAGAGAGACAACGATGCAGATACAGACAGATCCTTCAGGCTTACCCAGCGCTCATGGCTTGTATGACCCGCGCTTCGAACATGACGCCTGCGGTGTCTCTTTTGTGGCCGACATCAAAGGTCGCGCCAGTCACGACTTAGTACTTCGTGGCCTCGGGGCATTGTGCAATATGGAGCATCGTGGTGCCACCGGTGCCGAGGCCGAGACTGGCGATGGTGCCGGCGTACTCATTCAAATTCCTGACCGCTTCTTGCGCGCTGTGGTCTCTTTTGAATTGCCAGTCGTTGGTTCGTACATCGTTGGTATGGCGTTTCTGCCATCAGATATAGCGCAAGCCGCGCAGGCACAAATATCAATTGAGAAAATTGTCGCCGAAGAGGGTTTGTCAGTCCTCGGTTGGCGCGAGGTGCCCGTTGATCCGACCACGCTCGGCGCAGGTGCCCGTGCGGTGATGCCGACCTTCCGCCAAGTCTTTATCAAGGATCCGCAAGGAGCGTCGGGCATTGACCTTGATCGCAAAGTCTTCGTCGCCCGTAAGCGGATTGAGCACGAACTGCCTGCTGAACTCAAGACATATTTCCCATCGCTGAGTTGTCGCACACTGATCTACAAAGGCATGTTCACGACTCCGCAGTTGGGCGCCTTTTATCCTGAACTCGCAGACGAGCGCGTGGAAAGCGCTCTCGCTCTCGTCCACAGTCGATTTTCAACCAATACATTTCCGTCGTGGCCGCTTGCCCACCCGTATCGCTTCATTGCGCACAACGGTGAAATCAATACGGTGCAAGGAAACCGCAACTGGATGCGCACCCGTGAGGCGTTGCTGCAATCTGATCTGATTCCTGGTCTCGAAAGAGCTTTTCCGATTTGTACCGTTGGTGGCAGCGACTCAGCGAGCTTCGATGAAGTTTTGGAACTCTTGCATCTCAGTGGGCGCTCTTTGCCCCATTCGATCTTGATGATGATTCCTGAAGCATGGGAGAACCACGAGACGATGGACGCGAAAAAGCGCGCTTTCTATCGCTTTCATTCATCGCTGATGGAACCCTGGGATGGTCCAGCATGTGTGGCCTTCACTGATGGCACAGTGATCGGCGCTGTACTTGACCGCAATGGTTTACGTCCGAGTCGCTATTGGGTCACAGACGATGAGATGGTCGTGTTGGCATCTGAAGTTGGGGTGCTTGATATTGATCAAAGCAAGATTGTTCGCAAAGGTCGTCTGCAGCCCGGAAAAATGTTCCTGATTGACACCGCTCAAGGTCGCATCATTGATGATGAAGAAATCAAACAAGAGTTAGCTCAAGCCGAACCTTATGAGGAATGGTTGGCCGATGGTCTTGTTGAATTACATGATCTTGCCGAGCGTGAGCACATGGTCTATAGCCATGACAGTGTTCTTCGCCGTCAGCAAATGTTTGGTTACACACACGAAGAACTCAAAGTTATCCTTGCTCCGACATCGAAGACGGGAACTGAACCCATTGGTTCGATGGGTTCGGATACTCCGATAGCGGTTTTATCGGATCGTTCACGCCTGTTATTTGACTATTTCCAACAACTTTTTGCTCAGGTGACGAACCCGCCACTTGATGCGATTCGTGAAGAAGTAGTGACCAGTGTTGGCTCCACAATTGGGCCAGAGGGCAACCTGTTGCAGCCTGGACCAGAGAGTTGTCACCAGTTGGTCCTCCCGTTCCCGATTATTGACAATGACGAATTAGCGAAAATTATTCATGCTGATGACGAAGCCTCACATCCAGAGTTGCACGCTCATGTGGTTTCAGGTTTATATCGCGTCGCTGACGGCGGATCTGGTCTAAAGCAAGCCCTTGATGAAATATGTGCCGATGTATCGACGGCTATTGAATCGGGGGCGCGAGTCATAGTCTTATCCGATCGCAATAGTGATGAGATCCTAGCTCCGATTCCATCGCTGCTTCTCACAGCTGCAGTGCACCACCATCTGATTCGCGAAAAAAAGCGGACTC